>JANMKN010000304.1:0-3134 GCA_031372065.1 Abditibacteriaceae bacterium
TGCTTGCCTTGAGGAGTTGTGCCATTCTTTTTGATGTGGCCACTGCCACACCTCGGACAGGTGTTCTTTTCGGTTTTCACATCCCAAAAAGAGCCTGTCCGAGGCTTTATGCTCCCTCAGCATCATTTCTGTAACATGACCAGAAATTTATGGGTGTGGCTGATGCAAAAACTTACCAGAAATTGCTGGCTTTAACTTTCAAAAAATAAAAATTTGCGTGAATTTCCGTCCCTTTGCGAAATTTGCGTTCTATGAAAACCTATTCCCCCTTCGCCTGACGGAAATCTACGCGTCGCAAAATGCGCAGTTGCAAATAGGTGAAGCCGATGAGAATGCTGCCCAAAATCCACGCGTAACTGGTCGCCAGACTGAAACGTAAATTAACATAAGCCTCCTGCCAAATCGCCATGCCCATCACCATCGTTTCCTTGCCGGGGCCGCCGAAAGTGAGCAGGAAAATGTTGCCCATCGCTTGAAAGGTGCCGATAAAGGTGCCGATGAAATTGATGAGAATCAACGGCGCAATGGTCGGCAAAGTGATGTTCCAAATTTTGTGGCGCACGCCCGCGCCGTCAATTGAAGCGGCTTCATACATTTCTTCGGGCACGGAATTGAGCGCCGCTAAATAAATCAAACTGCCGATGCCCGCGCTGGCCCACACGCCGGGCAAAATGACGCAGGCCATGACTAAAGCCGGATTGCCGAGCCAATCTATCGGTTGAAAGCCAAAACCGCTGAAAAGCGCCGTGCCGATAGCATTTAATGTCCCATTCGGGCCGGGCAAATACATTTCTTTCCACAACAGCGTCACGACGAGGCCGCTTGTCATTTGCGGCAGGAAAAACAAGGTGCGAAACAACACTTTGCCTTTGGGCACTTCGGCCAACATAAACGCCAAAACAATCGGCGCGAAAAAGGCCAAGGCCAAGTTCCAGCCGACGAAACGAAACGTCGTCCAGATGTAATGATAAAAGTTCGGGTCGAGCGCGATGGAAATAAAATTCGTCAGGCCGACAAACGGCGATTTGCCGACGATTTTGTAATCTTGAAAGGCCATCACAAGGCCGCGCGCCAAGGGATAATAGCCCCAAATGGCAATCGAAAGCAGCGCCGGAGCTAACATAAACCACGGCAAGGCGCCTTTATAAACACCAGCGCGGCTAACAACGCGGCGACGCGAATCGCGGATGATGAGAAAGGTGAACAGCGTCATGATGGCCGCCAAAAATGCGGCAATTAGGCGCGCACGCGGACGATAAGCATCCAGCGCCGATTCGGGCCGCTCGAACATAATTCCGCTATCGGCATCGCGCTGCAAAACGGCCAAGGCGCTTTTGTAATCGAACGATTCGCCATTGGGCCGCAGCACCAAATCAATGGCTTCGCGCTGATAAAAATCACGAAATTGCAGCCAGCGGCCCATAAACGGCTCGACGACTTCTAAAATGCGGTCTTTTTCGATGTCGTCCCACAATTTGCGATTTTCCGGTGGGATTTCGCGCAGATAATCATCGAAACCGAGCCGCTCCAAATCGCGCGGGTTCATAAAACGCGCTTGACCGGCGGCGACTTTGCGGCGAATATCTTCGTCGGCGCCTTCGACGCTGGTGATGCGCGAAATGATATTCCATACGAGGTTTCGATATTCCTTGCGCTTTTCCGGCGTGTCGCCGCCGCGATGCGCGACGTCTTTTCCGATGAGATAAAACCAGTTCGAGGCCTGCAAAACGGGTTTTTGCTGTTTTGTCATGGCCGGAAATGGAAACATTCCCAAATCTTCGGGCTGAATGCCGGCGTTTTCTTGAAACTCCGTCATGTCACCGGCCCACAGCGGATACATCGCCAAATCGCGGCCCAAGCGCTTCAAGGTTTCCATCAAATCCGTCGTCGAAACGCTGATGCTGCCTTTAACGATTTCTTCTTTTTTGAATTTAATCACGCGTCCGCGAAAATTGACTTGGCCGCGCCTCGCTTGCTCTTTGGTCAGTTCAATTGGCTCGCCGCTTTGCGTGTCTTTAATCCACGGCGCCCATTTGAGGCGATAGTAAAAACCAACGGCGGCAGCGGCGTTTTTTTCGGCCACATTGGCGCGCCATTTGGGTTGAACGCGGCTCAAATCTTCGCCCGTATCGGGCGCGCGAAAATCTAAATCTTGCTCATTGAAAGTGTAAGTTTTGCCAGTTTTCGGGCTGATGCGGTCTTGCACCACAATGCTGCTGCCGGTTGTCGCCACCCACGGCGCGAAAGCCCAACTCGCGGGCGTCAGTTCGACGCCGAAAACTTTGGTTTTCGGGTTGTAAAGCAAGCGGCACCAGCGCGCAAATTCGTCCCATGTGCGCGGTGGCTTCAGCGGGTCAAGACCAGCGGCGCGAATCAGCCTTTTGCTGTAAAGAATGCCGACATAAGTGCCGCCGCGATTGGGCAGGGCATAAGGCTCTCCGTCCACGGTGACGACTTGACGAAAGAGCGGCTTGATTTTCATCCAGCCGTCCCATTTGGCTTCGTCGCCGTCAATTTGTCCGTTTAAATCGGGCTTGCCGCCCGGCAAAAGTTTGGGTTGGCCGTTTTTGAGAACTCCATCGCGGCCAATCCATTCGGTCATCGGATAAGCCAAACCCTGCGCGACGGCTTGGCGAATGTCGTTCTCGAACATATCCGGCCCGTTATTGGCGGCCATTGCCATCGCGAGACTGGCGCGCGCGCCGTTGGCAGGCAGGGAAATGCCCGACCATTTTTCGAGTTTGACATTCGGATGCGCCGCCAAATAATCGCGCAAAATCGGCGATTGGCGCGTTTGCGGATCATAACGCGGCCCAGCGCGAATGACATATTCTTCGGCGCGGGCGTTGCCCGCCAAAGTCAAGAGTGCCAGCAGAAAAAGAAAAAATCGCATGAAGATAAAGCGATTTTACAATAAACCCCATCCCCGGCCCTTCCCCTTGAAACGGCGAAGGGGAAGGGAGACCAAACCATCACGCTCCGAATGAATTTATATTTTTTCGGAGTAGAATCGCTAAGACACCCTTCCCCTTCGCCGTTTCAAGGGGAAGGGCCGGGGATGGGGTTTATTGTAAAATCATGCTCCGTGCAAACCAACCGGCTCGAAGCCTTTAGCGACGGCGTGATTGCCATCA
>JANMKN010000025.1:0-5539 GCA_031372065.1 Abditibacteriaceae bacterium
GGAAACTGAAAGCGACGGGGCTTGGGGGCCGGAAGGAGCGGTTCAAACATAGCCCATAATTCATCAGTGACTAACTTCGACATGATTTACACCTCGCGGGACACTCTGCAAATCAAAGTCCTTTTATTTAGGAACTCAAGGGAAACCCGTTTTCCGGCTCGACAACCGCTTCGCGATGACCCGCCGCCGTGTTTTCGTTTTGCTTGCTGGCCTGCACGCCGCCCAGGTGCGATTTGGGCGCGACCCACAAAACAGCCTTGTCCGGCGTGATATCGCACAGCGCGATGAACATATTGAGCGCGTTGCCCAACACTTGATCATATTGATTGTCCTGATGCCACGGCAGCCCGTGGCCACCCCGCGCGGGGACGATGGCGACCATGCCGTAGTAAACGCGCGCCGGAAGCTCGAAAATCTGCTCCGCCGCGCCCACCAGACGCGGTTCGAGGAGCAGTTGATGAAATTCTTTGTCCGGTTTGGGATGGTCGTGCTGAAAAGTTTTCGGCGTCCAGCGGTTGCCGCTCGGCTCGATGGTTTTTATCGGCGCCAGCACTTTTTCGACGGCGTCCGGTGGCACGAGGCCGGGCACCACGAGGTAGCCTTCGCGGTAGTATTGTGCAATTTGCTCTTCGCTGAGCGGACACACGGCAGGTTGATAAATCGGATAATCGTTCATGATACAAGTCATTTTGCGTTATAGCCGCCTCTGATTAAATGGCGAAGCTGCTCGCGTTGTTGTAGAAAATGAGCATGACACGCGTTTTTCTCTGCTCCGTTCTGTTAGGCGCTGCGCTTATACCAAATCAGATTCTTGCCGCCTCTGCGGCCACCACGGCTACCACGGCTACCACGCTGATGCTTTCTTACGAGCCGGGTTGGCTGTCTATTCAAGGGCCGCACATCCCCGGTGGCGCGATTCGCATTCACTATCTCGAATCTTATTGCCGTGCCGGTTCCACCAATGCCGATTGGGTGGCGCACACCATGTTGGCACACAAAACGGAACTGCTTTCTTTAAGCGATGACAAAAAGACTTTGCGTCTGCGCGACACGCTGGCCGATGGCGTGATTGTGGAGCACAAAATTACCGCGCGCGATGACGAAGTGTTATTTCAGCTCAAGGCGCACAATCCGACAAAACAGCGTTCGGAGGCGCATTGGGCGCAGCCTTGCGTGCGATTGGCGGCGTTTACCGGCTTCGACGAAAAAGGTGCGAACATTGATGATTATTTGGGCCAGTGTTTTCTTTTTCTCGACGGCAAAATTACGCGAATGCCAACCCGCGATTGGGCCACTACGGCCCGTTACACGCCCGGTCAGGTGTGGTGCCCGAAGGACGTGCCGCGCAGCGATGTAAATCCGCGTCCGCTTAGTAATTTGGTGCCGAGCAACGGCCTCATTGGCGCTTTCAGCGGCGACGAAAAACTGATTTTCGCCACGGCGTGGGAGCCGTATCAAGAACTATTTCAAGGTGTGGTGCGCTGCGTGCATTCCGACTTTCGTTTGGGTGGTTTACAGCCCGGCGCGACGAAAAAGATTCGCGGCAAAATTTACATCGTGCCCAATGATATGCCTGCTTTATTGAAGCGATACGAGCGCGATTTTCCCGAACATAAATGACTACCGATTATTTTGAGGGCATCGCGTGGGGAGCGCACAACCATTTGCCGCGCTGCTCGGCGTGGATTGACCGGAGTTTTGAATATTTCGCACTCAATTTCGCGTTTTCGGGCCGTATTTTGTGGGCCGTGGACGACGGTGAATTGCAATTTCTGCCCGCGCCGCTGGCGTGGTGGACATATCCCGGCCCGCGCTATGTTTACGGCGCGGCGGCGGGCGAAAGCTGGGATCACTATTTCGTGACGCTGAGCGGCCCGCGCGCTGAGCGTTGGCTGCAAAGCGACCTCATGCCACGCAAATCGCCGTTTTGTGTGGTGCAAGATGCGGAATCATTTCGCGCCGCGTGGGATGAACTCTTCGCGTGTTTGCAAGGCGGCGGCGAGCAAAACGCGCACGCCGTTCACTTGGTGGAAGGCTTGCTTTTACGCTTGCAAACGCCACGCGTTTTGCGCGAAGAAACAGGCGCCGTGACTTTGGCCGTCGAAGAATTAATGGCGCAAATTCGTCGTGACCCGGCGGCGGCGTGGGATGTGCAAAACGAAGCGCGGCGATTGGGTTTTTCGTATGCCCATCTCCGGCGCGCTTTTGCACAGCGCGCCGGACTCGCGCCGCGCCAGTTCATCTTGCAAACGCGCCTTGATATCGCAGCCGCGCAGTTGCGCGCCGCCGATGCGCCGATAAAAACCATCGCAGCGCACAGTGGTATCGGCGACCTGCCTCATTTTTCCAAACTCTTCCGCGCCCGCTACGGCCTTAGCCCCGGCGCTTACCGCCGCGAGGCGCAGTTACTGTGAAGGGTTAAAGGTTTCTGCAAGTCTGTGTGTTAGTGCCCGAAGTTTGCCTGCGGGCTTATGAGTAGTCGCACAATGAGCGATGCACCGCTGTGCGCCCACAAGCAGCTTTTAGCTGTCCCGACTCAATCGCGCACGAGCCAATTGCTTTTTCAAATGCGGCGAATGCAACGACGCAGGAGTTGTTGTGCGATGGTTTGCAGTGCGCCCGTGAAGGCGATTCGCAAACGCTCTCACGGGCGCACTGCAAACCCCAAAGTGTATTTGCCCGGATCCAACAATAACTTCTGCGAAGATGCATTAAGTGTGGCTGATCATTGTCAGGCTTTTGGTCAGCAACGCGTTACTTCGCCGGCACCATTGAAGCGGGAATCGCCAGGCGGAAGCCGGTGCGCATCCAGTCGCGGACGTGCGGCGGGTTGGCGTGGCGCGCGGTCGTGCGCGACCAGGTTTCGTCGTATTCGCTGTCGCCGCCGCGTAGAGCTTTGTAAATTCCCGTGGCCGGGCCGGTCGGGTTTTTGTCGGGCGAAGTCTTGAAGTATTCGTGTTCATACCAATCGCCGACCCATTCCCAGACGTTGCCGGCCATGTCCTGCGCGCCATACGGACTGGCGCCGAGCGGCGAACTGCCGACCGGATAAATGCCCGGCGTGTTGAGTTCGATGGTGCGCGCGTTGCCGACTGCGTTGGCGGGATCCCATTTGTTGCCCCACGGATAGAGGCGTCCGTCGGTTCCGCGCGCGGCTTTTTCCCACTGCGCTTCGGTCGGCAAGGCGGCGCCGGCCCAGCGCGCATAAGCGTCGGCTTCATACCAGCCTGAAAGCACCGGATAAGAACTCAGCGGGGCTTTGGCGTCGAGCAGGAACTGTTCGGCCAAACCCCATGGTTGATCGTAAGTTTTGCCGGTGGCTTTGATGTATGCCTGAAACTGCCCGACGGTGACCGGATATTTGTAAATCCAGTATTCGTCGAGCGTGATGGTGCGCTGCGGGCGCTCGTCGGAAGAGCCTTCGCCGGCTTTGCTGCCGCGCAGAAACGAACCTGCCGGAACACGCACCAATTCGGCGCCATCGGTATCGTTGATGGCTGTGTCCGGCCCGGTGCGGCGAATGCGCTGGGCCATCGCAACCGTCGGCGGCACAATAATTTGAGAAGCCGGCGCCAGATTCAGCAGCGGCACGGTTTGCACCGCAACAGTCTGCGTCGGCAAGTCAACCGAGAGCGCAGCGCCCGCTACGATGGGCGTGGGCACGGCGGTTAAAGTAATCGAGACGAGGGCTTTTTTGAGTTCGGGGCGAATCACAACTTCGCTCCAGCCCTTGCTCGGAGTCGTTAGCGTGGTTTTCCAGCCGTCGCCGCGATCAATGCCAATCGTTAAGGTTTCGCCCGGCGCGACTGCAATTTTCACCGGTTCCGTGCCGGAAACCGGCACGATGTCGTTGATCAAAACGCTCTGAAAATCGGCGCCCGGCAGCTTTTGCGCTACGGCTTTGCCGGTCGTGACGCCTTCTTTCACGTTGCGAAAATCTACGTATTTGGTGTCGTTACCGCTTTTCACCGTGACGAGCGCGTTTTCGATGCGCGGTAAAGCCATCTGCCAGCGCGCGTCTAAGCCAAAAGCGTTGCCGAAATCGGTTCCGCGCTCGTCTTGCTTGTAGCTGCGCGCAATCGAAAAGCCTTTGCCGTCCGGCGACATCGTGACCGTGCGCAGCAAATGATGCTGGTCGGAATAACCGTAGTAGCGTTCTGAAAGAATCGCGTCGGTTGAAACGCTGTCGGCTTTGCTGTCGCCGACCGACCAAATTTGCGTGGTGGCGGTGAACATATCGCGGTAGCCGAAATCTTCGCCGGACTGTGCGAACAGTTCCGGCGCGTTTTTCCCCGCGCGAAAGCTGGTGAGCTGGCCTTTCATGGTGGGAACGGCGTCGAGTTGCGCGCCGTTTTTTTCCAAGCGTGAGATTTGACCGCCGGCTTTTTCGCCGAACCAGGTCGAAGTCCGCAACCAGCCGTGTTCCATGCCGTTGGTGAAGCGATACATTGCGATGATGCGTTCAATGCGTTTGGGCAAATCGGCCTGTCCCGCCGGCACAAACCACAACTTACCATCGGTCTCGACGGGCGCGTAACCGCCTTTAGCTTTGGCGGCGTTGATGCTGATCTGATCGGTTTCCGTGGCGCGCGTGCGTTCGAGACGATCCAAATACGCCGGGTCTTTTTCGCCCGCCGCCGCCGTCTCGGCGCGGTCCATAATCGCTTCCAAGCGCGCCACCGTCGAGGGCGGAAACATTTTCAAGCGCATGGTTTCGGGCCAGTTCGACCAGCGCACCGTCGAAGCCCCGTAATGAGCTTCCTTGCGCCACGCTTCCAACGCGCGCACATATTCGTAAACGTGAGGCGCGGCGCGTGGGCCGTAGTAATCGCCGATGAACTGGCGAATCAGTTTGTCTTCGTCCTGCGCCGGGTTCCACAGCATTTTCGCCCAGACCCAACTTCGCAGTTCGGCCAACGACCAGCCGCCGGTGCCGCTGGTGCCGCTTTGCGGGTTGACGTTTGCGATTCTGAGGCGTTGAAAATAGCGGATGTCCTGGATGAACGAATAAAGGTTGGGCCACGAAGACAATTCGTTGCCGGGATCGGGATTGTTCCAGTGCCACACCGTCACGCGCCCCGGCGCCACGCGCGACCAGCCGGCGAGCGAGTCGCGGTAATAGCGGTTGGCCGGAACTTCTTCAATGCCATTGAACTGGTCGCCCGCCGTGTTTTGCGACAGCGAACTCGTCACCACGTTGATCCACAAACGCAGATTCGGCTTGAGCGTTTGCGGCACTTTCAGCGTGTCAAAATAAGAGAAAGTGACGATTTGATGCTTGGGATACTCTTTCGCCGTGAGATCGAGCACTCGATTCAGCAGCAAGATATAAGGCGCGGCTTCCGATTTTTGTTCTTTCACCAGAGCGCGGCAAACCGGACAAAAACAAGCGGAAAATCCGTCGCCCTGACCGACGGCAATCGGCTGTTCAGGGTCTTTCCAGGTCGCCATTGTCGCGCCGACGCGCTGGGCCATTTCTTGCGCCAAAGCCTCGTTGGTGGCGCAAAGTCCCATGGCGTCTTGGGGCTTGCGCTTGCCG
>JANMKN010000384.1:0-6285 GCA_031372065.1 Abditibacteriaceae bacterium
TTTTTACAATCGGAATTTACTTGATCCACGCGTAATACACGCCGGTGGCGATTAAGGCGCTGATGGTAAAGTCACGCTCGAAACGCTTCCATTCGCGGTTATCAAGATCTTCTTGCGATGGGCCGGTGGCGATGGCGGGGATTTCCAGCACGCGGATGTCGGTGTTGATACCAACATAGTGGTCGGCGGTCATCGGCGCGATAGACACAACCGCATCGGTGTAATCCAATGCCGTGACGGTTCCGGTGGCGAATTGCAAGCCGTTACGCAAATATTCGATGCGACTGCCAACTTTGAGGCAGTTTCTCGATCCTAATGAAATGCGAGCGGCATTGCAATCGGGGCGCGAAATCACGATGCCACGCGGCGCGGCAAAGGCCATGTTGGCAGGCGGCGACGGCTCGGCTATGACAAGGGGCGGCGCGGCGGCTACACTCGCTGTCGTGGCGGGGGCGGCATTTTGGGCTTGCGAAGGCAGCCCCAGTGCGAGGGCTAAAGGCAGTGCGGCGAGAGCGGCGAACGTCTTGTGTTTGCGAATCATGTAAGTCCTCCTGAAATTCTCCCGGATGTTTCTACCGGACACAGTTTGCGAAAAACCAAAGATGCTTTTCAATGCGTTTTTTAACGACGGCAAAATGTCGTTATTTGACGGCCATTATAAGCCGCGCGGGGCCATTTTGTCAATGATTTTTCACAGAACCGCGCCTTAATTTGCAAAAGACATCGGACGATGTGCCTTTTGTATGCCATTATTTGACAAAAACATGAGCGTTCAACACTACAAAACCCAAACGGCGGAGGCCACGCAGAAACTCGCCGAAGATTTAGCGGCCACGCTGCAACCCGGCGACCTGATTACACTTTCCGGGCCGCTCGGCGCCGGAAAAACTACCTTCGTGCAAGGTTTGGCGCGCGGACTCGGCTGCCAAAGCGCCGTCACCTCGCCGACTTTCGTTTTGATGACCGAACACGAGGGCCGCCTGCCGCTATCGCACGTTGATGCCTATCGCCTTGAAAACCTGTGCTACGATGCTGTGCGCGATACCGGCGTGTTGGATGTTCTCGAACGCGGCGACGGCGTGACGGTCATTGAATGGCCCGAACGCATCGCCGAATTTTTGCCCACGCCGCGCTACCAAATTACGCTGCATCCCGGCGACGGCGACGCGCGCATTATTGAAATAACGCCTCAATAGAACGCGAATTACGCGAATTGCTGCCAATCCACACAAATTCCTTTTTGAAAAGATTTGCGAAAATTCCCGTTCATTTGCGTAATTTGCGTTCTATTAAAATCTAAAAATCAATTCATGAAAATTTTGTCGCTTGATACCAGTTCGTCGCCGGTTTTTGCCGCCGTCGAAGTGAACGAAGAAAATCAAATCGTGAGGTCGCACAAGCAGGTTTTGGCCGAACCGCGCCAGATGTCGTGCGCCATTATGTCCTCCATCGGCGCTGCTTTGGACGAGGCGCATTGGACATTGAACGATCTCGACGCCATCGCTGTAGGCATCGGCCCCGGCTCGTGGACGGGCCTGCGCGTCGGGCTTTCGACGGCGAAAACCTTGGCGCAAGCGCGCGATTTGCCGCTGTTCGGCGTGCCGACCTTCAACGCTTATGCTTTAGCCGCCGAAAGCGCTTTCGTCTGCGATTACTGCTTATATTACGCCGTAGCGCCTTGTCGCGCGGGCGAAATTTACACGAAGACATGGGAAACGCGCGATAAAAAAATGACTTTGCGCGAGGCCGAGCGCATCGCCAGTTTTCAAAACGTGGCCGATGAAATTCTTTCTATCGCGCCGCCGTGGATCGCCTTTGTCGCCGAACATTCGGGATTGAACGCCGTGCGCGAAATTGCTGCACTGTTGCCCGGTTACGGCACCGAAATCGTTGAAGCGACGCCGGAAATTTTGGCGCAAAACATCGCGCGCCTCGCCGCCGCGCGCTTGCAAAACGGCGAGCGCGACGACCCGCTTGTTTTGGCGCCGCTTTATTTGGCACCCAGCAGCGCCGAACGCGTGCGCGCCGAAAAATTGGAAAAATTAGCGCGAGAAAACGCCGCATGACGAATGTCATCATTCGCGCCGCGCGCCGTGACGACGCGGAAACTGTAGTGCGCATAGATCAAAATTCGTTCGCGCATCCGTGGGCGCCGCATACCATGCGCGAAGCGATTGAAAAAGCGCAAAACGGGGAATACATTGCGTTGGTCGCTGAAATCGAAGCGCAAGTTTGCGGCTTTGTCATCGCTTGGAACGTGCGCGAAGAAGGCGAAATCGCCACTATCGCGGTTGACGAAAAATTTCGCAATCACGGCATCGCGCAACACATGCTGCAAGCTGCCTTGCACGAAGCGGCGCGGCGCGGCGCGAAAATAATGTTTCTCGAAGTGCGAACGGGCAATCCAGTCGCGCAACGCCTCTACAAAAAATGCGGCTTTATTCAAGTCGGCCTGCGCAAAAACTATTACCAAAACGGCGACGACGCGGTGATTATGAAATGGGAGCAACAAACATGAAACAGTTTTTTCTGTTGATGGTGTGTGGGCTGTTGAGTGCGGCGCAGTGCGAAGTGTCAACGGATTATGCGCCGCCACGCGAATTACCGCCGTATCGCCTCGTTGTCTCACCAAATCCCAAAGCCAATATAGCGGTAGTAGGGATTGTGCCTATGGATGTGAAGACCAAGAAGTTGAAGCACATCACAAAAAGTGAGGCTTGTGCTTTAGCGAGTTTCTTGCAAAAAGAAATTAAGAAAACGCATGTCTTTCAATCAACATTAATTTTCGTTTTTAAGTCCGAAGATTATGCCTCCCGCTTGCGCAGTTATCAGAATAAGCGTCGGGGAGCGAATTTAACAGCGAAGGGCTACCGGCAATTAACTCATCTCTGGAAAGACGTGCCTGTTTGCACCGTTTTTCTGGAAGAAAAAGCGACTTATTATTATCCGCAAGATAATCCAACCTCTTGGTGGAAACCGTTGGTGCAGAAACCAAAAGACAAAACGACGACGCGGTGATTATGAAATGGCAAACTGCATAGCCGCTATGCCTGCGGCGACGCAAATTTCATTTCGCAAAAACGACGCTGTTTTTGATAAAGTTGCGTCGTTTTTGCGCCGTTTTAACGTCGCCGCAGGCGTAGCGGCTAAATCGGAGGACAAACTTATGAATTCAAATATCCCCAACATCACGCTGAACAATGGCGTGCAAATTCCCCAAGTTGGTTTGGGCGTCTGGAAAGCTGCCGAAGGCGGCGAAGTGGAAAACGCGGTGCAAATCGCGCTGGAATCGGGTTATCGCCTAATTGATACGGCTGCTGTTTATGGCAACGAAGTCGGCGTCGGCAAGGGCATCAAAGCCAGTGGCGTGGCGCGCGAGGAGATTTTCGTCACCACCAAATTGTGGAATGCCCATCACGAATACGAAGCCGCTTTGCGCGCTTTTGATGAAAGTTTGGCGAAGCTCGATTGCGATTACGTTGATTTGTATCTTATCCACTGGCCGTTGCCGATGGAAGGCAAGTTTCCGCAAGCGTGGCAAGCGTTGGAACAGCTTTACAGCGACAAAAAAGTGCACGCCATTGGCGTTTCCAATTTCAAGCCGGCGCATCTCGATAAATTGCACGAGACCGCCGAAATTGTGCCCGCTGTCAATCAAATCGAGTTGCATCCGATGCTCACACAAACCGAAATCCGCGACTACTGCGCGCCGCGCGGCATCGCTATCGAAGCCTATTCGCCCATCATGCGTGGCGGCGAGCTTTTAGAGAATCCGCTTATCGCCCGACTCTCGGAAAATCACGGCAAAAAACCGGCGCAAATCGTCTTGCGCTGGCACGTTCAAAACGGCTTTATCGTGATTCCCAAATCCGTCCATCCACAACGTATTCAAGACAACATCGCGCTGTTCGATTTCGCTTTGTCCGCCGACGAAATGCAGCAAATCAACGGATTAGATGCCAATGTTCACCTCACGCCCGACCCCGACACGGCTTCTTTCAAATAAAGGAAAAACACAAGGGCGTGGAAATTTCCACACCCTTGTGTTTTTCAGAAACCAGATTTGAGATTGCTCAACTCACCCCTCATGCCAAAAAGAAGTAACACATCTAACAACAACACAAAAAGAGCCAATAATGGGCTAAATTCCGTTGCTTCAGCAGCGAGGGCCAAAAGAGAGTAAACGAGTAAGTTACAGGCCCAGCGTCGCAACATCCATCCCCGCCAGCAAGGAATGAGTAAAAGTATTTGCACAATCGTTGCCGTTGCTAAGACCATGATGGAATTTGTGATCGATGTTCCCGTCGTTTGACTGTATACCAGCAGCACTTCAAGCACGAAAACAGGAATAGAAATCACAATTACCATCAACAAAATTATGGAGCGCATGATACGCACACAGAGTGAGACTTTCGGGCGCGGCGCGAAGAAGTCGTCGGGGTTTTCCACATAGCGCATTTTATCAAGCAGGGCTATCGTTTAGAACCCCCAACCCCCTTGGTAAGGGGGCTAAAATCAAATGCTTCTGAGTGAGGAAAACTTTGTCCTTGCTCAACCAAGTCATAATTTAGCCCCCTTACCAAGGGGGTTGGGGGTTCTAAACGCGATGCTTTAAAATCAGTTCATGCTTCGCTCGCCTGTGCCATTGAAAAATCGCATCGCCCTTTTGGGCGGCGCGGCTATTTTGGGCTGGTTATTATTGTTCTGGATTCCAGCGCCTTCGGAGCGATGGCACGCGCTACTCGTGCCGTTGTGGGCGCTTTATTTTTCGATGAGCGGCCAAAAAATCAGCAAAATGACGATGGTTTATGGCATCGGCATCACCCTTGGCGTGGTTGTCACCTTGTGGACTTTGGGCGGCACGCAAGCCTCGGCTATCGGCGGGCGGCTTACGTTTGAAGAAGTCGTCAGCAAAATCTATTTTACCGCCGGAATCTTCGTGCTTTATGCCGTTTTGTGCGCCGCGTTGAACGCGTTGATTTCGCTTTCCCCAAGTGGGCGCGAACTGCTTCAAACGCCGCGCGGTTGGTGGTTGCGCACGCTGCGCATGGGCCTCGCACTTTGCTTGTTCGCGCCGTATATTTATGCGACCTTCAACTTTCATCGCTTCAAATACGCCGATGCGACAAACCCACAGGCAAGTTGCAAATTAAAATATGAAGATTTGGATTTCCGCGCCGCCGATGGCACGCGACTAAGCGGCTGGTGGATTCCAAGCAGAAGTTCGCGCAAAACGATTGTGGTGGTGCATGGCGTCGGCTCCAATCGCGGCGATTTTTTAGCCGTCGCGCCGTTTTTGCAGCGCAACGGATTCAACGCATTGCTTTTCGATTTGCGTGGTCACGGCGATAGCGGCGGGCACACGGTTTCGTTTGGCGTGCAGGAAGCGCAAGATGTGGATGCCGCCGTCGAACTGGCCGCGCGGCGCAGCGAAAGTGTTGGTTTATACGCCTTTTCGATGGGCGGCAGTTCGGCTTTGCACGCTATCGGCAAAAATGGCTTGCCGCCGGTGCGCGCTGTGGTTCTCGATTCGACGTTCGCCGAATTCACGCCGCTGGCCCGCGCGCAAATGGCGTTCTTGCCCGACAGTTGGGCGCGGCCTCTTTTGAAAGTTCTCAGCTTTTATGCGTGGCTGGAAATCGGCACACACCTCGAAGACATCGCGCCGCGCCGTTACATCGCCCAAATCGCGCCGCGCCCTCTTTTGTTGCTGCATGGCACCAATGACAGCCTCATCGCGCCGCCGCAAGCCAAATGGAATTTCGCCGCCGCGCGCGAGCCGAAACAACTGCACTGGATGCAAGGCGCCCCTCATTGCGGCGGCCTGACCGTCGAAGGCGATGCCTACGAAAACCGCGTCGTCACCTTTTTTAAGAAGAATTTGTGACGAGAGAAATGGAACGCTGAGTTACGCGGATTTCATGCGCGGATTATAGCGAATAAGGGAACCCAGAGCGTCAGCGACGGGCCGCTCTGTAGCCCGTCGCTGACGCTCTGGGTTCTTGAAGGCGGTGTTTCGCCGTTTAGCAAGCGCATTGCGTTTTTTGGTAGGATTGCAGCAAGCCTATCCGAATTCTCATGAAATTTGCGTTCTCTCACCGCACCATTTGGCTGTTGCTCGTTGTTTTGCTTTGCGGATTGTGGGGCGCCAGCGGGCCGCTGATTGCCTTGCCACAACAACATAACGTTGACTTGCGCGCCTTTGATGCGGATACACATTATTTTTATTACGCGTGGGAAGAAAACCCGCGCTTTGTTGACACATTGAAGTGGTGGCATGGCCCG
>JANMKN010000400.1:0-5441 GCA_031372065.1 Abditibacteriaceae bacterium
GCGGGCTGAACACGTTTTTGCCGCTGCTCGTTTTGGCTCTTGCGGCCAAAATGCATTTGTTCGGTGTGCAATTGAACGGTAGTTTTGCGTGGCTGGCTTCGGATGCGGCTTTAGCAGCTTTGGGCGTGGCGTCTTTTGCTGAAATTATCGCCGATAAAATTCCTGCCATTGATCATGTGTTGGATGTGATTGGCACTGTGGCACGTCCGGCTGCGGGCGCTTTGGCAGCGGCCAGCGTGTTTCGCAATACCGACCCGGCTTTTGCCACGCTTTTGGGCCTGATTATCGGCGCGCCGACGGCGCTGAGTTTTCACACAGCCAAAGCAGGCACGCGCGCTACATCAACGGTGGGCACACTCGGTTTGCTCAATCCGCTGCTGTCCTTTTTGGAAGACATGGCGGCGATTGTCATGATTTTCGTGGCATTGCTGGCGCCGTTTTTAGTGCCGGTTTTCCTGCTGATTTTTGGCTTTGTTTTGTGGAAAATACTCAAACTCGCCAAAACTAAATGGCGTGCGAAAACGGTTTGAGTGAGTTGTTTGCCTGAGCCTTTGCCTCCATGAAAAACCCCTTTTCTCGCCGTTCAATTTTTCCTTTTTTCGCTGTGCTTTTTGTTGTGGTGTTGGCGTTTTACTTGTTTGAGCCGCCGGCTGCGCTGCCTCCTGTGCCTCCAAAGCCCGATAATGCGCCAAGCAAATTAGCCGTTTGGCCTTGGCCTTTGGCTGAAAAAGACGCGCCATATCGCGGTGTTACGCATTGGCATGAGCATTCTTCTCCCGATGGCACTTTGCTGGATTTGTGGGAATTTGATTTCCAAACCAATCCGCGCCTGAAACTGGAATTATTCGATCAAGATCAACACGATGCCACGCCGGGCGATGATCGCGTAGAGCATTGGCCGATGGGTGTTGGGCCTTTTGTGCAGCGCTTCGATAATCCAAAGGGCCGCATTATCGCCGCGTGGAACGGGCCGTTTTTTGGTTACGATCGCAAAAGCGATAATCGTTTGGCGTTTCACGTTTCGCCGGTTGTTCTCAATGGAAAAGCGCTTTACAATAAGTCAAATCATCGCTGGGCGTTTGGTGTGAAATATGTCGGCGGTAGGCCTGCTTTTAAAACGTTTCATTTGCCCGCTCGCGCTGTTTTAGAGCGAGAATTCGATTGGGCATCGGGCGCGATGCAATGCTTAATCAAAGATGGCAAGCCATTGCAATTACAAGCGTTTCCCCAACCCGGCGCGACGCCAATTCCGCGACCGGTGAAATCTACACCGCAGGAGGCCGGACATATTACCGATTTCGATCACATGAAATCGTGTCGCATTTCGATGGCGTGGTCGCGCGACAGTTCGCGCTTTTATTTATTGGCGGTGAAGGAAACGGATACCGAAGGCGAAAGCATCCGAAATTTGCGCGCTGTAAAACCAATGGGCAGTGGCTGGATGACGAGCGATGTGCAAAGATTCTGGCTGGCCATTAGCAAAAGCCAAAGTATTTGGGGCGCTGTCAACAACGACGCGGGCGATGCCGCGCAGGTTATTTGGCGTCAGCCGGACAATTCATGGATGCTGATTCCCGAACGTATGGCCGCGCCGCAAATGCGCATTAAATTGGAGTCGAATTTTAAAACGGCACCCGAAGGCGGCACGCTCATGTATTGGGTTGTGCGCGAGTTGTGATAGATGTTTATAGAATCCCCGCGCGTAACAAATCCTGCACGTCTAAAACGCCGACGGGTTGGCCGTTTTCTTCGATGACGGGTGCATCATCTACGCCGCGCTCACGCAGGGCGCGCAAGGCGTCGAGAGCCGAGGTTTGCGGCTGCAAAGTGAGCGGCGTGCGCGTCATAATCAGCGTTACATTTTCCTGCAAGGCAGCGCCGCCATCGCGCAGCACCAAGCGACGCAAATCGCCATCGGTGAGATAGCCCGACAACGCGCCGTTTTCATCGGTGACAATGGCCGCGCCTGCCTGCGCGGAAGTGATTGTCTGCATTGCCTCATGCACAGTGGCCGTTTCGGGCACCAACGCGAGACGTTCGCCGGTGCGCATCATATCGCCGACGCGCAATTTGAGGCCGCGTCCCAAAGCGCCGCCGGGATGGAAACGCGCGAAGTTTTCTGAGGTAAAGCCGCGCTGTTGCATGGTGCAAATGGCTAAGGCGTCGCCCATTGCCAAAGCCGCCGCCGTGGAAGCCGTCGGCGCCAAATTGAGCGGGCAGGCTTCGCGCGCCACGGCGATATTTAAAATTACATCGGCCTGCGCCGCCAAATACGAGTTTTCGTTGCCGGTAAAAGCGATAATCGGCACGCCCATATCTTTAATGACGGGCAAAATGCCGGTTAAATCATCGGTGCGGCCCGAATAGGAAATGGCGATTAGCACATCGCCGCTTGTCACCATGCCAAGGTCGCCGTGCAAGCCTTCCGCCGCGTGCAAAAACAACGCAGGCGTGCCAGTCGAGGCCAGAGTCGAGGCTAATTTGCGCCCAATAGCGCCGCTTTTGCCCACGCCCGTCACGACCACGCGGCCCCGGCAGTCCAAAAGCAGTTGCACGGCATCGGCAAAACTTTCGTCCAGCCGCTCTTGCAGCGCCGCCACCGCTTCGCTTTCAATGCGCAAAACCTCGCGCGCCGCCTCTAAAATCGAATGGGAATTCACAACGGAGATTTTATAAAAATACCGCTGTCCGAGTTGCGGTTCTTACTTTGGCACGTCGGCAAAGCTGACAAAACCCGCGAACTTGCCGTGACGATTTTCAGCGAAGACAAGTCTTTGGAGATGGCTGTAGGCTGAAGAATTAATCAGACTTTTCGCCATTCGCCACATGACCACCTTGGACATTGTTAGCGAAATCGCACTTGAGCCATGCGAGATAAAACTCGACGTGTTTTACCCTTTTAGCGCGCACTAACGTGGTTTCTCTATTGGTCACATCAGCTTCCAGACAAGCAGCGAAGTCTTTGAAATCTTTTAATCCGTCAGCACCGCCGAATGATTGCACCAGAAGAATAGCCGTTGAAGCAGTAAACCGATTGGCTTCCAAAATAGCCGAAACAGCGCGGTGCAAAAGTTGATAGCGCAAGGGCAGGGCATCATCGGTTTTGATATTGAGCGTGTTACAAAGAGCCGTCAGGCGCGCTTTAACGGTTTTCACCTTCAGGTTCGCCGAGCCACTTTTGCACGATTTCACCGAAAGGTTCTCCCGCTTTGCCTTCGACCGCGAGGGAAATCAAGCCGTGCGGCCCCCGAAGCAGCGCCCAAAGATCGGTCTGGGAGGGAAAACCGCGTCCTTCGACGGCGACTTTATGTTCGGGAAAGGCAAGTAGCAAACGCGCGTCGTGCGTGGCATCGTGGCCGTCAAGCAAATCGACAACTTGTTCAGGCAATCCGCGCTCGCTTTGGGCCGCGTTTTCCCAATTATGGGCCAATTCGTAAGCGGATTTCGTTTGTTTCCAATGTTTGTTCTTATCGGCCAAAAATTCTTTCCAATCTTCTGGATTCTCTGTCGGAACATAAATTCTTTTTATGGTATCCCTTTCGCTTTTGGTGTGGCAAGTGTGACATAAAGCAAACGCTGGAGGATTTAAGGACAACCTAATGAAAATCGTGAAAGCGCGAAGCAATGGAAATTTCATAAGACCTACTTTTCTGCCATTGCTTTAAGAGCATCAAGTAACATAACAAGGTATCCGGCAGGCCAAGCTAAAAGACATCCCCAAAATAAGCAAACCGCCAATCGTTTCGCCTCTGCGGTTTTGCGGAGAATCCGAAGTGCCGCTGCCCAAGCCCATCCAGCGAATGGAATAATAAGTGCTAACCCTTGAAGCGCGTTGGCGAGACCCCGATACCTATCGAGTTCACCAAGATCGTGGTCAACCCACAACAAGGTGAGCGGACGGCCAATCGCATCGCTTACACCTACCAAAATCATCACTGAGATAGTTGGCAATACGACCGCCAGCGTTGCTAACGTCGAATTACGCTGTTGTTCGTCCATATTCTCTATATATCCGTCTTTGCTCAATTTTCGGCGCGCACTCAGGTGTTCGCAACACCAAACCGCGCATTGAAAAAATCAATGCGCGGTTTGGTGTTTATGGCTTAAATTTAACCAGCCATCGGCGCCATTTCGACGGCGTAGAGGCTACCGTCAGAATCGAGCGCATAAAGCGTCGGCATCGGGCCGTCGTGACCCACAAAGAGGAATTTCGTGGCTTTATAAAGCGGCTTGCCCATAGGCGAGGGTTTAGCGTTTTCGCCTGCCGACAAAATCGCCCATTGCAGAACGCCGCTACTATTGACGACGTAAAGCGTGTCCACTTCGCTGACAATTGTGCCGGTTTTGCTGTTTTTCCACTGCGCGGCGGGGCCGACGTTTTTCCAAGTGCCATCGGCGGCGTTCAATTCATATAGCGAGCCATCGCCTTCAATTGTAAACAGGCCGGGCGTTGAGTAACCGGCTTTTTCGCGGGTCAACATCAAAACCGTGCCGCCAAATTCGTCCTTGCTGACTTTTGTCCATTTTCCGTTTGTAATATCGGAGCGATACAGGCCGCCTTTGGACATGACCGAGTAAATCGAACCCTTAAAGGCAGCGGCGGCGATGACGCTTTTCCACTCGCCCGCCACGCCGAGGCGCTGTTTAAGACCCGTGGCCGGATTGACGCGATACAAGCTGCCATCGCCCAAGACGGCATAGAGATTGGTGCCGGCGGCCATCAGAAATTTGGTTTTGGGCAAGGTGCCTGTGCCGACGCGCTTCCATTTGCCGGTTTTCAGGTCGGTGCAATACAACGCGCCATTGCCTTCCACGCTGTAAAGGTTGTTTTTCGCCACAACGCCCGCGACGGTGTTGGCCCATTCGCCCGCACCGCCCAATCGCTTGCGGTCACCCGGATCGGCTTTGGCGTGGCCGAAAACACTTAACGTCAACAGTCCCACCACGGCGCCCTGACGCGCCCAACGACTGATTGAAACTTTCATGATAAATTCCTTTTTGCGGCGTTGTGTTTACTTCGTGTTTACTGTTTTCCCAAAACCCATTTGTTGGAATGGGCTTCGTTGCGCGAGCGAATAATGGTGTCGCCGTTGTCTTCGTCGTTGACATAAAATGCGCTGCCACCCTGATTCACGTTGGGCAGCAGCAGGCCATCCGAAACGTCATGGATGGCAAGCGGCGCATCTGGCGCTCTGCCTCCGGGAGAGGACTACTCGTCGGGAGACAGCTCAAATTCGATCTCCGCTTTGGTGCCGCCGGCGAGGGTTTGTGTCCACTTGCCCGTGATCTTCCCATCCTCGATTTGGTCGTGTTTCAGAAGTGATGCTGTTTTGAATTGAGGGCATGGATGTATAGTTTGATGACGGCTTGGTGCATTTCGAGTGATTTGGAAAAGCAAATGGTTTTGCGCTGCAATCGCTTGAGATGGGTGCGAAAGTTGA
>JANMKN010000280.1:0-33536 GCA_031372065.1 Abditibacteriaceae bacterium
GGCACACCTCCTCTGCCAGGGCATGGTTGCCCAGCTGCCGGCAGGCGGTGGCAAACACCAGGTTCAAGTGCTGCCGCACCACCGCCTCGAAAGCAGTTTCGGAATGGCTCGCTACAAATTCCCGCAGCGGACTGTCATCACCCGTATTCATTCTGTCTCTATACTGCCACTCAACTCCATAATCCGCCACGCGCGCGAAACTTTTTAATCGCATTTAATTAGGGAAGACCCTGCTCGCAGGGAAGGCGTCCGGGGTGCTGAATACCGGTGGCGCGCGTTCCCAAATCATTGCTTTGCCATTCCTCCCGCGTCGTTCTATAAAGACGCCCCGAATATGAGTTCGTCCCGAAGCAGCGTAAGTAAAATCACCGAAGCCACCGCCAGCAGCGCGCCCGCGAAGCGTTTCAAGAAGCTGCTCGTCGCCAATCGCAGCGAAATCGCCATCCGCGTCTTTCGCGCCGCCACCGAACTGGGGATGCGCACCGTCGCCATTTACGCGCAGGAAGACCGGCTTTCCGTGCATCGCTTCAAAGCAGACGAGGCCTACCTGGTCGGTGAAGGCAAAGGTCCCGTCGGCGCGTATCTCGACATTCCCGGCATCGTCGCGCTCGCCAAGGAGCGGGGTGTGGATTTGATCCATCCCGGTTACGGATTTTTGTCGGAAAACGCCGCGTTTGCCCGCGCGTGCCAGGAAGCTGGCATCACTTTCGTCGGCCCGCGCGCCGAATTGCTGGAGTTGATGGGCGACAAAGTGGCCGCCCGCGCGCTGGCCCAACGACTGAATATATCCACGCTGCCCGGTACGGAAAATCCGGTGGAAGACCGTGCCGAGGCCTTGAAGATCGCCAAGGAAATTGGTTTCCCACTCATCATCAAGGCGGCCTTTGGTGGCGGCGGTCGCGGCATGCGCGTCGTGACCAAGCCCGGTGACCTAGCGTCGTTGCTGGACGAGGCGCAGAGCGAAGCGGGCCGCGCCTTTGGCAATCCCGCCGTGTTCCTGGAAAAGTATATTCCTCGCGCCAAACACATCGAAGTGCAAATTCTCGGCGATCAGCACGGCAACGTGCTGCACTTGCACGAACGCGATTGCTCGGTGCAACGGCGGCATCAGAAAGTTGTCGAGATTGCGCCGAGCATCGGCTTGGACGAAAAAGTTCGCGACGAATTGTGTGAGGCCGCCGCGCGGATGGCGCGCGAGATCGGCTACGACAACGCCGGCACCATCGAGTTTCTCTACGATCTCGACCGACACGAGTGGTTCTTCATCGAGATGAACCCGCGCATCCAGGTGGAGCACACGGTCACGGAAGTCATCACGGGAATCGATCTGGTTCGCTCGCAGATTCTCGTGGCGCAAGGGCACGACTTGTTTGGCTCGACGCTCGACCTGCCGCCGCAGGACAAAATCCCACGCAACGGTTTTGCTGTCCAATGCCGCGTCACCACCGAAGACCCGGAAAACAAGTTCACGCCCGACTACGGCAAGATTCTCACCTACCGTTCAGCGGGCGGCCTGGGCATCCGTCTCGATGGCGGCATGGGCAACGCGGGCAGCGTCATCACGCCGTATTACGATTCATTGCTCGTAAAGATCACGGCGTCGGATCGGACGTTTCCGCAGGCGCTTCTGCGCATGGACCGGGCATTGCGCGAATTCCGCATCCGCGGAGTGAAGACGAATATTCCCTTTCTCGAAAATCTCATTGCCAACGAAACCTTTCGCTCGGGTCAGGCGGCGACGACGCTAATCGACACCACGCCGGAGTTGTTCGCCTACAAGCCGCGTCGCGATCGGGCGTCCAAGCTGCTCGCGTTCCTTGGCGACGTCGTCATCAACGGCAATCCGCAGGCCAAGGGTCATGCACTCAAAGGGCCGTTGCCGGCCGCGCTGCCGCCGGCCTACGACCATAAACAGGCACCGCCCGCCGGGACGCGTCAGTTGTTGCTCGAGCTTGGCCCAAAAAAATTCGCCGAGTGGACCCTCCGGCAAAAGCAGTTGCTGATCACCGACACAACCTTTCGTGATGCGCATCAATCACTGCTCGCCACGCGCGTCCGCACTTACGACATGCTGGCGACCGCCGAGGCCGTCGCGCGGCGTACCCCGCAACTGTTCAGCCTCGAAATGTGGGGCGGCGCGACGTTCGACACCGCGATGCGCTTTCTGCACGAAGATCCGTGGCATCGTTTGAACCTGCTGCGGGAACGGATTCCGAATATTTGTTTCCAGATGCTCTTCCGCGGTTCAAACGCGGTCGGCTATTCGAATTATCCCGACAATGTCGTCGCCGGTTTCGTGAAGCACGCTGCTGCGTCGGGCATGGACATTTTCCGTGTTTTCGATTCGCTCAACTACACCCCCAACCTCAAGGTGGCGATGGAGGCAGTGCAGGAGACGCACGCCGTGTGCGAGGCCGCGATCTGCTATACGGGCGACATCCTTGACCCAAGGCGCGACAAGTATTCGCTGAAATATTATGTGAAGCTGGCGAAAGAGCTGGAGAAAATGGGCGCGCATTTTCTCGCCATCAAGGACATGGCCGGACTGTGCCGGCCCTACGCGGCGTTCAAGCTGGTGAAGGCGTTGAAGGAGGCGATTGGAATTCCAGTGCATTTCCACACCCATGATTCGAGCGGCATCAACGCCTCGTCCATTCTCCGCGCCAGCGATGCGGGCGTGGATGTCGTCGATCTCGCGCTCGCCGCGATGTCGGGTTCGACGAGTCAGCCGAATTTGAATTCCCTCGCCGCCGCGCTGCAACACACGCCGCGTGAGACCGGTCTGAATCTTGAGGCGCTTAATGAGTTTTCAAATTATTGGGAACAAGTGCGCGCTTTCTACGCGCCTTTCGATACCGCGCCGCGCAGTGGGAGCGCGGATGTTTACCTGCACGAGATGCCCGGCGGCCAGTACACCAACCTTAAGGAACAGGCCGCCAGCATGGGTCTGGCTGGCCGCTGGCCGGAGATCGCCCGCACGTATGCCGAGGTGAACCAGCTCTTCGGCGACATCGTGAAGGTCACGCCGAGCAGCAAGGTCGTGGGTGATCCTAACGAGAATCAAGGAAATCTTTTTTCCTTTTCTCTTTCGCTGAATCGCTGGCACAAATCAAAAGCCCGCCACGAAAACTCGTGGCGGGCTTTTGATTTTGTCGGATGCTACTTTTCTTCGACATTGCCAACGGCGTTAGACAGGCTGCTTTTGCGCAGTTTGCGCAAGGCTTGTCCTTCGATTTGGCGGACGCGTTCGCGGCTGACTTTGAAGTGCGCACCAAGTTCCTGCAAAGTGTGCGCTTTGCCACCGTGCAAACCATAACGCAAATTCACAACTTCGCGTTCGCGCTCGGTCAGGTCGTTCAAGGCTTCGCGCACTTCTTCGCGCAGAATGGCCGTTTCGGCGGCTTCTTCGGGCACGATGGCATCGCCGTCTTTCAGCATATCAATGAAATCTTCGCCGTCGCCCGCGTCGCCGATTTCATCGTCCAGCGAAAAAGTTTCCGCCATGTTGAGCAACACCAAAGCGGCGGTGTCTTTCGACACGTTCAGCTTGGCAGCCAATTCATCCACGGTTGGCTGGCGCCCCAAGGCTTGAACCAACAAAGCGATGGTGCGATAAGCGGTTTTGGTTAGTTCGGCGATGTGCGCTGGCACGCGCACCATTTTCGCTTGGTCGGCGATGGCGCGGCTCATGGCCTGACGAATCCAGAACGAGGCATAAGTGCTAAAACGATAGCCCAACGCCGGATCAAACTTGCGTGCGGCGCGCATCAGGCCAAAATTGCCTTCCTGAATCAGGTCGGCCAAAGTCAGCGAGTGATTGTGGCCCTGATGCAGTTGCTTCAAGGCCATGGTGATAACAAGACGAAGATTCGCCTCAACCATACGCTTGTAGGCAGCTTCATCGCCCTGTGCGATGCGACGCCCCAAGTCCTTTTCTTCGGTTGCGGTCAGAAGTGGCGTCTTTTGCGCCATCTTCACCCATGCGGCGACGGCATCCGGTAACGCCGCCGAAGTGGCTTCAACGCCGCGCGAGCTTTGTCCATTTGGATATTGTTTGCTCATAATCTCCACCCCCGAATGGTTACGACTGCGATTGTGATTTCCATAAATTTTCGTGGTTCGTGTGACACGTTCTGCTTGCGGTCATTCCACATCATCCTACCCGGTTAATTCCATTTTTTGCATGACCAACACGACGCTTCACAGCGCCAGTTCACGAACACGGCGTGTTTTGGTCAGTTGACAATTCAATTGACAATCTGACATTGGTTGGGCGTTCGCTCATGCGGATAAAATCGAATTAAAAAGCGGTTAATCCTGATGGATGATGGTTGTTTGGATGATGGTTGTGGAAACGCTTGCCTGTTGGCGGTTGATTAATTTTCGGTGGCTCTTTGGCCCCATAAAGCCGCGCCCGGCGTGGCGTAAAATTTAACCTCAATCCTCACTACGACTTTCCGAAATACAACTCCTCAATGACCGGTGAACGGCCTTGCTTTTCGACAAAAACAGCTGTTCTTTCGCTGTGCCTTCAACAGACACAAACCCTTAGAATAGCAGCTCGTTAGACAAAAGGCAAGCAAAACTTTAGCTTAGACCTTGCGTGTTTTTCTTCGTTGTGCTAACGCACTCGCCTTTTTTCGCAATAGACTTCTGATGAACTTAAACTCAATGATCTTTCAGATTGGTCTTTCAAATTCAACGCGTGCCGGACGAACGCTTATGTCGCGGCGTTCCGGGCGAAGTTAGGACATTTCGCCTTGTTGCAGACGAACAGGATTTATTTGGATTTGAATGGTAGCAACGATGCAAAGAGCATTATGAGTAATGAGTTGTAAACATTACAGGTGTTGGCATTAACGCCTCGTTAAAGACAACGTATAATTTGCATTAAGACTGCCTATTTCGGGGAAAGGCCATAAAGCATATGACAGCAAACAACAAAACTGAAAAACCAATGAACACATTAACTTCCGTGCTGATTATCGAGGATGATCCCGTCATGAGCCGTTATTTGGCCGTTTCATTGGAAAAGCATGGCTTTCAGCCCCACGAAGCGGCGAGCGGAGAAATCGGACTCGAACGCGCCGCTGCTCTCTCGCCCCATATTGTATTGCTGGATTTAGGCTTGCCCGATATTACCGGGCTGGAAGTTTTAAGGCGCTTACAAGAATGGAGCCGCGCGCCGGTTATTGTGCTATCGGCGAATGAAGAAGAAGAAACCAAAGTTCAGGCATTGGATGGCGGTGCGTGCGATTATGTCACCAAGCCTGTTGGGTTGCCCGAATTGTTAGCACGTTTACGAGTGGCACTGCGCTACGCGGCGCGCAGTGATGCCGAAGATAATGCCATTCGTCAATTTGGTAACGTCGAAATGGATTTCCTTCACCATCGCATCACGCGCGAGGGACAGGAAATTCGCCTTACTCCTACTCAATATAAAATGCTGGCCCTTCTGGTGAGACGCGCCGGTCAAGTGGTCACGCATCGCCAGATGCTCCGTGAAGTGTGGGGGCCAGAATATGCGACAGAAACCAATTATCTGCGCGTTTATATGAAGCAACTCCGAGAAAAATTAGAAGATAATCCTGCGCAACCACGTTATTTACTGAATGAACCCGGCATTGGCTATCGCTTGCAATCGGACGCATAGTTTTTGGCAGATTCTCCAAAATCAGTAAACTGCCACAGCTATGTCCGAACAGAGTGAGAATTCAAACCAACCAGCGCCACAGCCTTTTTCAATGCCAACTTCCTTCGACCCTCATCCTGTCGAAGCCAAGTGGTATGCCTTCTGGCAGGAACACAATTATTTTGCGCCCGACCAAAATAACGCCGCCAACGGGCGTTATTGCATCACCATTCCGCCGCCTAATGTGACCGGAGTGCTGCATCTGGGCCACGCCCTGCAACATTCGATTCACGATTGCCTGATTCGCTACCATCGCATGAAAGGCGAAGCGACTTTGTGCGTGCCGGGCACCGACCACGCGAGCATTGGCACGCAAGTGAAAGTCGAGCAATTTCTGCGCGAAACCGAAGGCAAAACGCGTCACGACCTTGGCCGTGAGGAGTTTTTGCGTCGTTCGTGGGTTTGGAAAGACAAATACGGGCGCACCATCATTGAACAGATGAAATCGCTCGGCTGCTCTTACGATTGGTCGCGCGAGCGTTTCACGATGGATGAAGACTATTCGCGCGCAGTGCTGACGGTTTTCAAAGAATGGTTCGATAAAAAGCTGATTTATCGCGGTTTGCGCCTTGTCAACTGGTCGCCCGGCGCGCAAAGCACAGTTTCCGATTTGGAAATCGAAAAACGCGAAGTGCAAAGCCATTTGTGGCACTTCAAATATCCCGTCAAAGATTCAAACCGTTTCATTGTTGTCGCTACCACGCGCCCTGAAACTATGCTGGGCGACACGGCTGTAGCTGTGCATCCACATGATGAACGCTACACCGATTTAATCGGCAAAACCATCGTTTTGCCCTTGGTGAATCGTGAAATTCCGGTTGTAGCCGACGATTATGTGGATAAAGAATTCGGGACAGGAGCGGTCAAAGTGACGCCCGCACATGACCCGAACGACTACGAAATCGGCCAACGCCATAATTTGCCGATGATTACCGTTATCGGTTTCGATGCCAAAATGACGGAGGCAGCGGGCACTTATGCGGGCTTGACACGAGAAGAAGCGCGCGAAGCCGTCGTGAACGATTTAAAAGCGCAAGGTTTTCTCGAAAAAATCGAGCCGTATTCGCATTCCGTCGGCCATTGTTCGCGCACCGGTGTAGTCATTGAGCCGCTACTTTCCGAGCAATGGTTTGTGGACATGAAAGAATTAGCGCGCCCCGTCGCCGATGCAATTCGCAAAGGACAGCGCGGAGAAAAAGATAGTGTTCGCTATGTGCCCGAACGCGCCGCCGAAACTTCCTTAGTGTGGCTGGATGATATACGCGATTGGTGTATTTCGCGCCAATTGTGGTGGGGCCATCGCATTCCGATTTATTACGGGCCAAACGGCGAAATCAAATGCTCGCTTGAACCAATTACCGAACCCGGTTGGACGCAAGACAAAGACGTTCTCGACACTTGGTTTTCCTCGGCGCTATGGCCCTTTGCCGTTCTGGGTTGGCCCGATAAATTTGAGAAAGAATGGTATCCGACCAATGTTCTCATTACGGGCCGTGACATCTTGAATTTATGGGTGTCGCGCATGATTTTGACGAGCCTTGATTTCGTGGATGACATTCCGTTTCACGATGTTTTAGTGCATCCAACGGTGCAGGATTGCTTTGGCCTCCGTATGAGCAAAAGCCTCGGAACCGGCATTGATCCGATGGCGCTGATTGAAACTTATGGCGCCGATGCCACACGTTTTGGCCTTTTGCAATTGGCCGGTGGCGCGCAAGACGTGCGTTTCATTGACCAAGCCGAAGTTGCCCTCGGCGAAGAAAATGTGCGCCGCTGGGTCAAAGAACAACAAGGCAAACCGCTGCCGCTCATATGGGATGGCAAACCAACCGAACGCTATCCGCAAATGCAATCGGCGCGCAATTTTGCCAACAAAATTTGGAATGCAAGCCGGTTTGTGTTGAGTAGCCAACAGTCCGCGATTAGTAGTCAGCCGATTGAGGCACATGATTTAGCTTCGCGCTGGATTTTGGCACAACTTTGGTGGGCGGTAAACGATGTAACGAATGCTCTCAATGAGTATCAATTCGATGTTGCGGCAAATCGGCTTTATACATTCATCTGGGGTGATTTTTGCGACTGGTTCGTAGAATTGTCCAAACCGAAACTGCGCGCAGTTGATGAATCACATGGCACTTTAATAGTTTTCGTATTAGAAAACATATTGCGTTTACTCCATCCCTTCATGCCATTCCTTAGCGAGGAAATCTGGCAGCAATTGCCGGGTGAGCGAAGTGGCGAATCTCTCTGCAAGGCAACGTGGCCGATGCAGGATAAAGCCTTTAATCAACATATTGATGATGTATTTGGTGAGCAATCGCCAATTCCGCGTCCACAAATGATACAGGAACTCTATATTGGTGAACCGCGCCCCTTCTCGCGAGAATTAGATGCGGCAACAGGAATCCTGACGCGTATGCAGTCAGTGCAACTGGATTTCACAATTATCCAAGAAACCATTCGCGCCGCGCGAAATTTGCGCGCGGAGGCGAAATTGCCGCCTTCGCAAAAGCTGAATATGACTTTGGTAGCGCTAAACGAAAAATCCAAGTTCTTGCTAAACGAAAATGTCCATTACATCACGCAATTGGCGAATTTGGAAAATGCTTCAGTCGTTGGAAGTGATGCGCCGCGCCCGCAAAATGCGCTGTCGGCTTCGCTGAGTGGCGTGGAAATTTTCCTGCCGCTCGAAGGTTTGATTGATGTCGAACGCGAAACGGCGCGCTTGCAAAAAGAAATCGCCGAGCGAGAAAACGATTTAAAACGCGTCGAAGCGAAATTGTCCAATCCTCAATTTACCGAAAAAGCGCCGCCCGCTGTAGTTGCCAAAGAAGAAGCCAAACGCGACGAAAATAGGGCAGCTCTTGCCAAACTGCGCGAACGTCTGGCCGCGTTAGACTGAAGCAGAAGGGAAAAACCATGACGACAATCACGATTGTTCTCGAAGACGAATTGGCTGCGCTCTTACGCGATGAGGCCCAAAATTTGGGCGTGGAGCCGGAAGATTTGGCGCGGCACGGCGTTGAAAATCTGTTGGCGGGCAGCAAGAACAATCCAGACTTTCAAGCGGCTCTGGCGGCAGTGCTGGAAGAGAACGCCGAGTTATACAGGCGGTTGGCCTGATGGTGCGCTACCTTTCTCTCGAACAAGTTTTGGAAGCTCACAGGCAAATTATTATCGAATCTGGAGGAGGCGATGGCGTGCGCGACAGAGGCACTGTTGAATCGGCTATCGCTCAACCGGCGATGACATTTGGCGGTCAGGAACTATATCCTTCACTCAAAGCAAAAGCAGCGGCCCTTGGCTTTTCGCTTATCAACAATCACCCATTTGTGGACGGCAATAAGCGCATCGGTCACGCCACAATGGCAACCTTTGTTCGCTTGAACGGCTTTCGCATTAGCGCGCCCGTTGACGAGCAAGAAGTCTTTGTTTTGCGCTTGGCCGCAGGCGAAGCCACACGCGAAGAATTAGTCGAATGGCTGCGCGCTCATATAATTCCTCTTTCCTAAACCATGAATCTTCCGTGGCAAAAGCCGGCGCCTGACGAAAGCGATGTAGCCGAAGAATTCGTTGCATTCTTGCGCAAAGAATGGAGCGATTTAAATATCGCGGGCCATGATTCCGGTCACGTCGAACTCACCTTGCCGGGCGGCGCTGACGGCAAATTGTATTTGCATAAATTGCACGGCGCCATCGCGGGATTGCGTCATAATAATGCCAAAACGCGGCGAAAAATCTATGAAGGTTTCGCCACGCAAATGCTGGCGCCCGACAAGCAAATTCCCGAACTTGAAAAACTCAGCGCCGCTACTATGAGCGATAAAATTTATCCGCGCATCACGCGCCGCGATATTTTCGATTCGCTCGGCGATGATCTCACCGAAGCCGCGCCGCCTTCGCGCGCTTTTGGCGACACCGGTTTTTTCATCGTTTACGTCCTCGATTTCGATGACCGCGTGGCCTATATCATGAAAGCGCAGGCTGAAGCGCTGGAAATGGACGAAGAACAGCTTTTCCAGCAAAGTTTGGTCAATGCGCGTGTGCTTTTTCCGCGCGAAAAATGCCGCACGTTGATGGCGGAATTTGCACCGAAAAAAGTCGCGCACTTTTTGGAATGCCCCGATGGTCACGCGGGTGCGCGCCTTTTAGTGATGCCCGAATATCTCGAAGAAAACGAAGAATTAGCCGCCATAATTCTTGAAAACAGCGCCTTTTTGATGGCGCAAGTGCCGCCCGATAACAATTGGAATTCGCTGCGTGAATTGGCAAAACGCGGCGGCTCGCCGTTTGTGCAACAACCATTTCTCGTCACCAAAAACGGCGCCAAGGCGATGTAATTATGAAGGTGATTCTGCCGATTCACGTCGTCGCTTTTGAAACCGATTTTGGCGGCGTGGTTTCCAACACACGCTATCTGGAATACATCGAACGTGGACGCTACGCGCTGATGCACACGGCGAATTTAAACGTGGCACAAGCACTCGAATTATGCGGCGCGCAGCCTGTTGTGCGTCATGTCGAAGTGGATTATCTGCAACCGGCGCGACACGAAGACGATTTGGAATTGCACATCCTTGTTGAATCACACCAAGGCGCGCGCACCGTTTTGCAATTTGAATTAATTCGTCCGCGCGACGGCGTTTTATTGATGCGAGCGCGGCAAACTTTGGCTTATCTTTCCAGTCATTGGAAGCCAGTGCGCGTGCCACAAATTTTCAAAGAAAAATGGTCAGTCGAGCAAGGAAAAACGGATTGAAACACAAAGACAAGAAGGCACAAAGAAGACATTTCCCAGAAATAAGAAAGTCACTCAATCTTCGTTTGAAATCTTTGTGTCTTTGTGTCTTTGTGTTTAATCTTTTCGGTTGTCATCCGCAAAGCACGCCAACAGTGTCCAAGCGCGTGGTGCTTTATTGCTCGGTAGATGATGTTTATGCCAAGCCGATTATCAAAGATTTAGAAATGCAAACCGGCTTAAAAATTGATGTGCTTTACGACACCGAAGCCGCTAAAACCGCAGGACTCGCCAATAAAATCCGCGCCGAAAAAAATCGACCCCAAGGCGATGTTTTTTGGAGCAGCGCGCTTTTGCAAACCTTGCTTTTAAACCGCGAAGGGCTGCTGCAACCCTACGTTTCGGCCTCTGCCAAAGATATTCCCGCCGCGTTTAAGGCCAAAGATGGCAGTTGGACTGGACTCGGCGTGCGGGCGCGTGTGATGGTTTGGTTAGGCGATGTTCCGCCTTATCCACGCACATTAACAGATTTATCAAATCCTGAATGGAAAAATCGTGTTGGCATCAGCAATCCACAATTTGGCACGGCCAGCGACTGGGCGGCGGCATTATCCACGCGCTGGGGCAAGCAAAAAACCCTGAGTTATTTTCGCGCACTCAAGAAAAACGGCGTGCGCGTCTTGCCGGGCAACTCGGTAGTGGCCCAAAAAGTGGCAAATGATGAATTGGATGCGGGAATTACCGATTCAGACGATTACATTGCCCAATATAATCAAGGCGGCGGCATCGAAGTCATAGACGATTATTTGTTTGAAGGGCGTTTGAAACAGCCGCGTTTGCGCGAACCAAAAACCATTAACGCTGTTTTAGTGCCCGGCTCGGTAAGTTTGCTCAAAGGCGCGCCACACCCGGAAGCCGCGCGAAAATTAATTGATAGCTTAATTTCGGCGCGAACGGAACAACATCTGGCTCAAGAAATGTCAGGCATGTTGCCATTGCGCGCGATGAGCAAAAGTTCTGCATGGCATTTTCGCAACAAAAAACGCGATCATTCAGGTGTGATATTGAACCGGCATTTTATTCCCAATGACACCGAAAAGTGGCCCGCCGCGTGGGATGAAATTCGCGAACCTTTGGCCGAAATTTTATCGAACAATTAAATATCGCATCACAAAAACCGGTTTGAGTTCTTCGACGCTATTTTCTGCCCTTAACGCGCCTATTTTCAAGCAGGAAAAATAAAATTGAGTGCTTCTTGCGATGAGCAATTATCGTGAGAATTATACAATCAAGGTTTGAATGGGGGTTAGTTGGAGAAATAAAAAGCAGTTTTAAAGGCTTTGGCGGTCAGGGCGGTTAAGGAGTCTGGCGTTTTTTGTTTCTGCGCTTTTGCATTGCGCGTATAATTCCAACGGAAGAATCACGTTATGCCTGAAATCTACGTCTCCACCGATGTCGAAACCGATGGCCCTATTCCCGGCCCACATTCGATGCTCTCGTTTGGCTCGGCGGCTTATCGCGACGATAAAACTTTAATCGCCACATTTGAAGCCAATTTGGAATTGCTGGACGGCGCGCAGGGTCACCCCGACACCATGAAATGGTGGGAAACGCAGCCCGAAGCGTGGCAAGCGTGCCGCGAAAATTTGCAAGCGCCCGAATTGGCCATGAAAAAGTATGTAAAATGGCTCAAAGCCTTGCCCGGCAAGCCGGTTTTCGTGGCCTATCCGGCGGGTTTCGATTTTCTTTTCGTCTACCACTATCTGATTCGTTTCGCGGGTGAGAGTCCGTTTTCGCATTCGGCGCTCGACATGAAAACACTGGCGATGGCTTTAATGAAATGCCCCTATCGCGATGCCACCAAACGCCGTATGCCGCGTCATTGGTTCGATGAATTGCCGCACACGCACAAAGCGCTGGATGATGCCATCGAACAAGGCGCCTTATTTTGTAATATGCTGAAAGAACTAAAAGGGGCGCAGATTAGCGTGCCCTGACCATGCGTTTTCGTGTGCCTCCCGTTTTCACCACATATTTGATTTTGTTTTTGTGGACGCCTTTTTTGTGGCTTATCGGCGCTGCCTTATGGCAAGCAGTTGCGCATAATCCAGCCTTGTTGCTGGAAATTTTTCCCGTTCGTGCATTGCAGCGTTCTTTGTTTTTCAATTCGCTCGTTTTAGCTGTTTTAGCGGGCCTATTGTCATGCGCTTTCGGCATTTTTCCGGCCTTGGTGATCGCGAGAGGGCCACGAATTTTGCGACCTTTTGTTACCTTATTTTGCGCCTTACCGTTGGCCTTGCCGCCAACTTTGATGGCGACGGCATGGCTGGAAATTTCGCGCACGCCACCAGCGCGCTCGTTGGCCGCGCTGGGCGCCGATAAAGCTTTGCCCGTTGATGGCGTTTTCATCGCCGCGCCGGTTTTGGCGCTATGTTTTTTTCCGATTGCCGCTTTTGCGCTGGCCTTCGCGCTGCATTCGTTGCCGCCGTTTAGCGAAGAAGCAGCGCATTTATTCGGAGATAAGTGGCAGGCATTGCGGCGCTTTTATTGGCCGCTTTTGCGCCCCGCGATTTTCGGCGCGATGGGCGCGACGGGCGCGCTGTCGCTTTGGGAAATGGGCGCTTGTGACTTGTTGGATGCGCGCACTTATTCAGTTGAAATTTACCGCGCCTTCAATGCGGGCGGTGAAGATACCATTGCCGCCTTACGCAGTTTGCCGATGCTTTTTATCGGCGCGTTTTTACTGTTTCCTGCTTTGCGCGCCCTTCAATTTTATGGGCGCACGGACAGCATGGCGCGACAGGCTTTGCCCGGCACTAAAGCGGGAACAGGCGCATTATTCCTGTCGCTGCCACTGCTTTTTGTCGCTGTGGGAGGCCCGGTTTACGTTTTCGCGCGTCAATTGGGCAGCCTACACATTTTTTTCGATGTGTGGCGCGATAATTCCGAGGAATTGAACAATACAATCTGGCTTTCTACCCTCGCCGCGCCGCTGATAACATTTTTGGCCTTACTCGCCGTCACTTCATGGCGCCGTTGGACGGAGAGAACGCAAAAAACCGTGCTGGTGCTGGGCGTTTTACCGCTTTTGTTTCCGCCGATTACGCTTGGCATCGCGCTGATTAGTTTTTACAATCGCGACGCGTTTGCCCTTATTTACGGCGGTTTGGCGCCAACGGGCAACGCAGGACTTGATTGGGTCACCACCTTTTGCGCACGTTATGGCATGATGCTCGTCGGCTACGCGTCTCGCTTTTTGCCCTTAGCGTTGTGGATTTTGTGGGAAGCCGCGCGGCGCTTCGATGATGAATTACTCGAAGCCGCGCAAAACGTTGGCGCTTCGCCTTTTCAGGCCACGCGCACGGTTTTATGGCCGCTTTTGCGTCCGTCAGTGGCAGGCACCACCATTTTGTTGTGGGCACTTTGCGCTGGAGAATTAACGGTTTCGATTTTGGTCAATCAACCCGGCGGGCAAACTATGCCGAAACCAATTTTCAACTTGATGCATATCGGCGAAAGTGACGCCGTGGCCGCGCTTTCGCTGACACTTTTTGGCCTTGTGACACTTGTCATTTTGCTCGGCGCTTTGGGTTGGCGCCTAACGCGCTGGCTCATTCGCTTGCGCTGTGCGTAGCGCAGCATCGTTGCACAGCAGCACTGAATTCGCACGTAAACTGCAACCGATAACAAAATATGGACTGGCAACTTTTCGACGAACAATGGCGCAATCGCCATGAAATGGACACGCTGCAAAAACTGGTGGGCTTTTTTGGTCAGGCCGCGCCGGACACTGCCGACGACGAGTTTGCGTGGCGCTGGCGCCAAGCGCGCTTGCTGCACTTTCAAGCGATGCGGGCCGATGAAAATGGCAAAGTGCCGGAAGCGACACGTTATTTTAGCGACGGCGCAGCGCAGGCCAAACGAGCTGTTGAAATTATAAAATTCGGCGTCGAAGGTCATTTCTGGCACGGTGTGAACGCACTGGAAGCGGCGCGGCGCAAAGGCGCAATTTCGCTCGGCGCGTCCTATGGCGCGGCCAGCAAAGCGATTGAGCAATCCATGAAAATCGATGAAGCCTATCACTTCGCCGGGCCGGTGCGCGTGTGGGGCCGCATCCAGCACATGAAACCGCTTTTGTTGGGTGGGAATCTCGATAAAGCTCTCGAAAGTTTCATTCGCGCCCGCCAAATTGCGCCGCACAATTCGACGACGAATTTATATTATGCCGAAGCGCTGTGGGCAGATCGCCAGCCTAAAGCGGCGCGCGCAGTGTGCGAACAAATCATCGCCGCTCCAGATGACGCCGATTGGCGATGGGAACAGCAGCGCGACCGCCAAAAGGCCGTCAAACTGCTCGAAGAAATCAATAAAGCGCGCGACAGATAGGCGCGTCGCCGAACTCTACGCAGGCGGCAGCCATCGAAAGAGCATTATGCCCTTGAAATCGAAGAAAACGCGGCGCGATTATTCCTCGCTGCCGTGGCTTCGTCGCCCGCCACAGCGCACAATTGTCGCGTTGCTTTTGGTTTTTCTCGCGCTCTTTTTCGCTCATACAATTTGGCAGCCGGGCCGCGATGTTACCGACGGGCGCCATGATTTAAAACGCAACGCGTTGTGGCTGCAACATGGCTGGATAGGCGACGATAATTGGTTTCGAGACAACAAGCGCGAAGCGAAAAAACCGTTATTTCGCGACGTAAAAAAGCGGCGCGAATTTGCGGCGTCTCTCAAGCAAAATCACATCACCGATGTGTATCCGCATTTGTGCCCCATCCAAAGCGATGGCGCGATTATGCCGGTTGATGAAAAGCAGACCGAATTATTTTTGCGCGACCTAAAAGGCGTGCGCGTGATACCGTGGATTGGCGCACCGCGCCAAGATTTAGACCCCCAAAATGTGGCGCGGCGCACAATATTTGTGCAATCGGCAGCAGCGCTTTTGAAGAAGCATCCGGGCTTGGCAGGCGTGCATCTCAATGTCGAACCGTGGCCTGATGGCAGCCAAGAAATGCTTAAATTGCTGGACGAACTGCGAATTGCACTTCCCAAAGGAAAAATCATTTCTGTGGCAGCCTATCCGCCGCCAACATGGTGCCAACCGGTGCCCGAAGTGCATTGGAAACAAGCCTATTTTTTGCAGGTGGCAAAGCGCTGCGATCAGATGGCGGTGATGATGTATGACACCGGAATTCGCAGTCGAAAAATCTATCAAGCCGTGATGCGCGACTGGACGCGCGATGTTTTGGCTTGGACGAGCGAACTTAAAAAACCGCCGCAAATTCTGCTGGGTGTGCCGGTTTATGACGACGACGAATTGTATCATCGCCCCGGCGTCGAAAATTTGGAAACTGCGTTGCTCGGCATTCACGCTGGACTTGGCGAATTTCCCCAGTTGCCCAGTCAATATCAGGGCGTTGTCATTTACAGCGATTGGACGATGGACTCCGTCGAATGGCAATACTGGCGCGAGCATTTTTGTTCAGAAAATTGAGAGTCTTAAAGTGTCTCGCAACACCCCTAAAATCTATCGGTCTGAATCCTGACATGATGCTACATCACGCTTTACAAAGGACGAAAATGAAACCACTTACAGGGGCCGCAATAGCCGCCGCTTTGTTTGTTTCAACGGCACACGCCAAAACCATTAAAATCTGCTTTGAGGCCGAAAGCGCTGCGACAATCAAGCCTGCGTTGGCGAAAATGACGCCCGGCCAAAATCCGGCATATTCGGGCAGCGGTTTTATTGATATTCCAATAGCAGCGCCGCGCGGTGTTGGTTTGGCCACCTACAAAATTAATGTCGCCATTCCGGGCAACTATTATGTTTTCGCGCGCACGGTTTACGCACCAGCCGGCGGCAATTCCATTCTTGTTTTGATCAATGGCACAGCGCGTATGCTCGGCGAGGATGGCACTTATGCCAAATGGCATTGGACTTCTAATCCAACTCCGGTTCACCTTAAAAAGGGCATGAATGCATTCGTGCTGAAAAACCGCGAAACGGGCCTCAGAATTGACCAGTTTTTCCTGACCAACGACGGTGCTTACGAACCTACCCTGACTCGCCCCATTACACACGACGGCGGCACAGGTAAGCTCATTTCCTCTCCTTAGTTCAAAAACTGTCGCACTCTAAAAACAAAAGCGATGAACTGAGTTTCGGTTCATCGCTTTTGTTTAGGCTAATCTTTTACGCTTCTTACGGCTTCGGCGCGTAGAGTTCCACTTCCCACAGGCGCGAAATGCTGCCGGGCGTCGCGGTGATGACGAGGCGCATTTTACTGCTGGTAACAGGCGCAAATTTAAGTAACCAATTCGGATTTTCGTTACCTTCCACCTTTGCAGCGGGAATGTCCTTCCATTCTTTGCCGTCGTGATATTGCAGCACGAAATCGCTAATGGGGTCGGTAACTTCGCCATCGTGCGCCCAGCCTGTCAGAATGCGCGCCGCACCGACGGTTTGGGGCTTGTCCCATGTAAATTCGATGAGGTGCGGCAGCGGCGGCGTTTTGCCAACCCAACGTTTGCTGGTGTCGGTGGAGAAATCGCCGTCGTTAATCATTTTTTCCGTGCCCGCCACCATCGGCTCTGGCGCGCTGACTTTCGCTTTGAGCGCTACATTGTCGCCGACTTGACCAAGCAAGGTGTTTTTGAAATTTACGACAACAGGAGCAGGCGGCGGCACTTTACTGAGCGGCTGGTTGAACATCGCAATCAGTTCGTCCAGATGTTTGGTGTAAATTTCGCGCGGCGTGCAATCGTATTTTTTGCAAAGCGAGGCAGCGCGTCCCACGACTTCGCCCATCATGCCGGTTGTGCCCTGCACGCGCACCGGGCCGAGCGCGATGCCATCCACGCTAATGTCGCGCCCCGCCATAAAGAGGTTTGGGATATTGCGCGAGTAAAAGCAGCGATACGGAATGGGATACGGCCCGCCCAAATACTTGCCGAACTTGGCGATAGACATGAATTCTTGCCCCGGCGCTTCGCTGGCTTGCTTGGGTTCGGGGTAATGCACGTCAATGTCCCAAGTGCAAGACACGCAACTGTCAGGGAAAAGATTGCGCTTAGTCACATCGTCGCCGGTGAGATAATAATCGCCGAGCAAGCGGCGCGATTCGCGCTTGCCCGAAACATAAGCAGCCCAACCTATTTTGTGATTGGGATGCAATTTCTTATCGTTTTTGATGGCCGCCCACACGCTATACATTGAGCGCAGATTGTGGTCGCGAATCATTTCTACATCGGCAATAGTGTCTTTATCGAAGCCGCTTTCCCAGTTCCACTTGCCCAGTTGATCGAGGTGAATCGGATAGCTGCGCTTGCTCATGTCCACCATCCACGGTTCTTTGAGAAACGAAACGGCTTTACCGGTATCCACGGGCATCCACATATTGCTGGTTCCCATGTGGCGCTCTTTGTTGAACTCGAAATCGGCGCCCGCCAAATAACCGATGGTGCCGTCGCCGGTGCAATCGACAAACTGGCGCCCGCGATAAATTTGCTCGCGGCTCGTCATGGTATTGCGCGAAGTCACGCTGACAATTTTGCCGGCTGTCATTTCAACAGCAAAAGCGCGCTCATTGAGAAACAGCGAAACATTCGGTTCGGCTGTCACGACTTTCAATTTCTTGTCGTCGCCGAAAAGTTCGGGCTTGCCGGGGCTGCTTTTGGGATTGGAATAAAGTTCGTCCACGATTTCGCCTAAAATCGGATACGGCGGCTGGCGGCGCTTGCCCTGAATCCAAACCTGAATTTCGCTGCTGCTATTGCCACCCAAAACCGGACGATCTTGAATCAGCGCCGCTTTCAAACCCAAGCGCGCGGCTGTGACTGCTGTGGCGCAACCGGCCACGCCGCCGCCAACAACCACAATATCGAAATTGCCCGCTTCGACGGGCTTTTCGGGCACGCCAAGCAGCGTTTTACGCCACGGCGTCATGGTTTTCAGGTCGTTGGGCGGCGAAAAATTGGCTTCATCGCTGAAAACAAGGGCGTCGCAACGGCCCTCGAAACCCGTCAAATCGTGCAACGCCAATTCGTTGGCGCCTTGCCTCAGCGCGATAGTTCCGCCGTCGTGCCAATGCCAATCGGCGCCTTCGGTTCCAAAAGTGGGTGCCAGAGTTTTGCCGCCGACCACAACTTGAAACTTGCCGGGCGCACCGGGCGCTTTAAAACGCTCAATCCAGTTGATAGTGCGCACCCAGACGTGATAATTTCCGGCTTTGGGCGCGTTAAAAGTGGTTGTCGCATCGGCTACTGGCTCGCCGAGGCCATGTGCCAACAAATACGGCGACCCCATCACGTCCATTGCCTGCGGATCGTTGACCCAGCCACCGGTTTTGGTGAAACCTTCGGCCTCCACTAAAATTGTCGTCGCGCGTGCGGGCACAATCGCAGCGCTCAAAACCGACAGCGCCGCTACCATCTTGAAAAATTTCATGAATCAACTCCTTATCGCCAATTGGGACATCCTAATTCACAATTGGGACGTCCTAATTCACAATTGGGACATCCTAATTCGTGTTTAGAACATCCTAATTCGCATTTAGGACATTCTAATTCACAATCAGAACGTCCTAATTCGTGTTTAGGATGTCCTAAATGTGAATTAGGATGTCCCAATCGTCATTCTGGACTTCCCAAATCACAATTAGCACATCCTAAACGTGAGTTGGGATGTCCCAATTGTGATTTGCGATGTTCCAATTGCTGCTGAGTATTAAATTTCGCTCAGAAAGACTAAAGAAGCAACAGCTATATCAATCGAAAAAAGGACAAAACGAATCATTTTGCACGTTGAGGTTTTGAAGCCCTGCGATTTTTCAAAACAGCTTCAGCGGTTCGGTGTTGCTTTGCCAGATTTGGGGAATCGGCTTTTGCGAACTGTTCGCGACGATGCCACCGACCATCGCGCAAGTTGTATCACGGTCACCGAGGCCAGAAACCGTGAGCCACAGGGCTTCTTCGTAATTATCGGGGTGCTGCGCGGCGCACCACAGCACAAAAGGCACCGTGTCTTGCGCGCTGACGGCCATGCCGCTGCCTAAATCCAGCGCCGCTTCTTCGCCGGTTGTGGCTTCATGAATATCACGCGCTTCGAGGGTGCGCTTTTTCACTTCACTATCGGGAATCGAAGGCAAAATTAAATCGAGAAACTCCGCGCCGTGCGGCGTTTGCGTGCCTAAACGTGTGGCGTGCGCCGCAGCAACGGCAACGGCAATCGCGCCCGCAACACCTTCGGGATGCGCGTGCGTGACGACAGCGCTACGCGCGGCATTTTCGATGCACGCTTCCAAATCATTGGCGAAAAAAGCGCCCAAAGGCGCCACACGCATGGCCGCGCCGTTGCCGAAACTGCCGGTGCCCTCAAACAAGGCGGGCGCCGCTTTGTGCCACGGCTCAAACATTAACTGCGGCAAAAGCGAATGCATGGCGCCGCCGTAACCGCGATTCGGCTCTGCACGGTAACGCAACGAAAAACGCCGCGCCAATTCATCAGCGTTAATGCCGCCGTCCGCCACCAAACATTCCACAATTTCAATCGCCAACGCCGTGTCATCTGTCCAGCGCCACGGGCCGGGCTGAATCTCGCGCAGATCAACAATTTGCTGAATGAAATCGTCGGTAAAATCGTAAGGTGGCCCTGCCAATTTACCGCTTTCCTGATAGCGAACGGCCATTTCCCACGACATGAAAAACGTTTCGCCAAAGGCATCGCCAACCGCCAAACCCTGCAACGATTTTTTCGCGCGCTCTAAATTTTCGTTCATCCTTTTTCCTCGTAGCCAAAGCGCCGAATCCACATTTCGCTATCGCGCCATTTGTCGCGCACTTTGACGCGTAAATCTAAGAAAATCGGGCGTCCCATGAGTTTTTGAATTTCCTCGCGCGCCGCCTTGCCGATGTCGCGGATGCGTGCGCCGCCTTCGCCGATGACGATGCGTTTTTGCGATTCGCGCTCGACATAAAGAAAGGCCGCGATGAACAAAACGCCGTTAGTGCGCGGCTCCAAATTTTCGATGCCAACGGCCACTGAATGTGGAATTTCTTGCAAAAGTTGATTTAAGGCGGCTTCGCGGATCAGTTCTTCGATATGAAATTCCACCGACCTATCGCCCATCATGTCCAGCGGAAAATACGGGTCGCCTTCGGGCAATCTTTTCGTAACGGCGTTTTTGAGAAATGCTAAACCAGCGCCGGTTTTGGCCGAAATTTCGATGGTTTCATCAAAGGAGCGCATGGCTTCAAACTGATCGCGGTTGACGCCGTAGCGCACATCTTTTTTGGCGACATCAGTTTTATTTAAGGCCAGCAAAACCGGCGCTTTGACGTTTTTGAGTAGTGCAATGGCGCGTTTATCGTCATCGTGCGGTTTATCAGTGGTATCGGCCACGAAAATCACGCATTCGACATCCTGCAAGGCACTTTTGGCGTTCTTCACCAAGGCTTCGCCGAGTTTATGCTGCGGCTCGTGGATGCCGGGTGTATCAAGGAACACGATTTGAAAATCGTCGCCGTGCAGCACTCCCGCGATGCGATGGCGCGTCGTTTGCGGACGCGGAGACACGATGACGTGCTTGCGGCCCAACAACGCATTGAGCAGCGTGCTTTTGCCGGCGTTCGGGCGGCCCCAAAGAACACAAAATCCAGATTTCATTAGAGTGATTAAAACATAAAGGCCACCAAGTTTTCACAAAGACGCACGAAGTTTGGGTTTTCTTCGTGTGTCTTTGTGAAAACTTGGTGGCCTTTGTGTTTGGAATTTCAAGCCGCTAAACGCCGCTTTGAAGGGTCAAGCGAAGGAATCGCGCTGAGCAGGTTTTTGGTGTATTGCTGCTGCGGCGCATCGAAAATCTGCTCGATGGAGCCGGTTTCGACGATGCGGCCATTTTGCATCACGGATACCGCGTCGGCGAGGTATTCAACGACGCCCAAGTTGTGTGTGATGAATAAATAAGTCAGGCCTTTATCTCGTTGCAATTGGCGCAGCAAATTCAAAATTTGGCTTTGAATCGAAACATCCAAGGCGCTGGTCGGCTCATCGAGAACGATAAATGACGGCTCAACCGATAAAGCGCGGGCAATAGCGACGCGCTGGCGCTGTCCGCCGGAAAACTCGTGAGGATAACGCTCAATTGCGCTCGGCGATAAGCCGACTTGCGTGAGCAACGCTTCGGCGCGCGTGTTGCGCTCGGCGGCGTTGGCACCGATGCCGTGAATAATCATGCCTTCGGTCAGCGCCTCGCGCACGTTCATGCGCGCGTTGAGCGAAGCATACGGGTCTTGAAAAACGACTTGCATTTGACGGCGCAAGGCGCGCTTTTCGGCGCCGCTGAAATTGGAAAACGGCTTACCATCGAAGAAAATTTCGCCGCTCGTCGGCTCCAAAAGGCCGAGCAGCATCGCGCCGACGGTGCTTTTACCCGATCCGCTTTCGCCGACTAAAGCCAGCGTTTTGCCGCGCGCGATGTCGAACGAGACGCCGTCCACGGCTTTATTGAATTCGCGCTTTTGAAACAAACCGCCGCGCAGTGCGAAATGCTTCGACAAATCGCGCACTGACAGCAAAACGCTGCTTTTGGCCTCGTTCATCGCGTCACCTCCGCGACTTTTTCGGCGTTTTGCGGCTTGGGAATTTCCGGGTCGTAAAGATGGCAGCGCACAGGTCGGTCTGTGCCCGGCGGATGGAATTTCGGCGTGATGCGGGCGCATTCATCCCAGCGAAACGGACATCGCGGCTCGAAGCGGCAAGCGGACGGCCATTGCGTCGCGTCCGGCACAATGCCATCAAGTGTTGCCAAATCCTGCCCGCGCCGATTGCGCGCCGGAAGGCTGGAAAATAAGCCGCGCGTGTAAGGATGGCGCGGTTCTTTGAATAATTCGGCCACTGGCGCGACTTCGACGAACTGACCGGCATACATCACTGCCGCGCGGTCGGCGACTTCGGCCACGATGCCCAAATCGTGCGTAATCAGCAGAATCGCCATGCCGGTTTCAGTTTGCAATTTGTTCAGCAATCGCAAAATCTGCGCTTGAACCGTCACGTCTAAAGCTGTTGTCGGCTCGTCGGCGATGAGCAATTTCGGCTCGTTGACTAAGGACATCGCGATCATCACGCGCTGGCGCATTCCGCCCGATAATTCATGCGGATATTGGCGCATCAGTTGGGCGTTCAACCCTACTCGTTCCAAGGCTTCACCCGCGCGTTGGCGAGCCGCCGCGCCGTTGGCGGTGCCGTGAATTTCCATCGCTTCGACAAGTTGGTTGCCGATGGTAAACACCGGATTGAGGCTGGTCATCGGCTCTTGAAAAATCATGCCGATGTCCTTGCCGCGAATGCCGCGCATATTGTCCCACGTCAGTTCGAGCAAATCGCGGCCATCGAACAGCACTTTGCCGCCCGCGATGTAACCGGCGGGTTCGGGCACCAGTTGCAGTAGCGACAGCGCCGTCATGCTTTTACCGCAGCCGCTTTCGCCGACAATCGCCAGCGTTTCGCCGCGCGCGATGGAAAAACTGACGCCATCCACCGCCTTCGCCGTGCCGCGCGAGGTATCGAAATAGGTTCTCAGGTTTTCAACTTGTAAAAGCGGTTCGGACATAAAGATTCAGTTCATAAAACACAAAGAACACAAAGGACGGCGCACAAAGAACAAAAAACATCGAAATTGGACGACCAAACCTCTTAAAATCACCCTTTGTGCCCTTTGTGCGCCGTTCTTTGTGTTCTTTGTGTTTGAATTCACGAACGCAAACGCGGATCAATGGCGTCGCGCAGGGCATCCCCGAAAAGGTTGAAGGCCAACACCAAAACGAACATCGCGGTGCTGGCCGCGAACAGGCTCCACCAGATAATCGGCTCGCGCGCCAATTCCAAGCGCGCGCCGTCAATCATGTTGCCCCAACTGCCGGTGCCTTCGCCGACGCCAAGCTGCAAATAGGAAAGAATCGCTTCGGTCATCACCAGACCGCTGAAACCGAGCGTCGTGGTGATAATCACAATCGGCAGCAAATTCGGCAGAATGTGGCGGAACATGATGCGTCCGTGTCCGGCGCCCAAGGCGCGCGCGGCACGGACATATTCGCGGTCGCGGTGCTTGAGCGTTTCGGCGCGAGAGAGGCGGCACAACCCGACCCAACTGGTGATGCCAAGCGCCACACATAATTGCCACAAACCTTGGCCCAAAACTAACAACATCGAAACCAGCAGCAGAATATCGGGAATCGAATTAAGCACTGTATAAACGTATTGCACAGCGTCATCTACACGCTTGCCGAAATAACCGGCGACGATGCCGAAAAACAAGGCCAATGGAGTAGAAATCAGCAAAGTCATGCCGCCGATAATCATCGCCGTGCGGCAACCCTTCAGCGTTTGGTAAAACACATCGTTCCCGATGGCATCCGTGCCCAAAATATGGCGTGCGTTCAAACGGTGCGGTTTCGGCTCCCCGACTGTCATGAAAGCAAAAGGTGCTGAATAATACCGCTCCTGCGGCTTTTGAAAAACTCGGTCAATGACACTTGTCCAAGCGCCATCGGCGTTTGTCCAACCAACCGAGTCAAGCGCAGCCACACTCGCGTAGAGCGCAATCACTATCAAGGAGATCACAGCCACGCGATTCCGACGCAGACGCCGATACGCCTCGGCCCACAGCGGCGTGCGCCCTGCGCGCACAATCGCAATCAACACCAGTGCCACGATGCCGCATGGCAAAGCATTATTTAAAAGGTTTGAAAATGTCGCAGAAAATTGCATATTATTCCAGTCGCACACGCGGGTCGGCGATAGCATAGCTGATGTCGGTGAGCGTCAAACCAATGATGTAAAGAATGGTGCCCAGAAATACCATCGCGCGAATCACAGCAAAATCCTGACTTTGAATGGCGTCGAACGTCATGCTGCCAACACCCGGAATGTTAAAAAACGATTCGGTTAGCAGACCACCCAGTAGTAATAAAGGGATGGAGGTGACTGTTGAGGTGAGAATGGGAATCGCTGCGTTTTTTAAGACGTGGCGAAATAAAACCTGCTGTTCTCCAACACCTTTGGCTCGCGCCGTTCGCACATAATCCTGATTAATCTCTTCAAGAATTACCGTGCGATAAAAACGCACTGTGCTACCGATTCCAGCCAGCACACCGATAATCATCGGCACGAAAACGAATTTTAAGGCGGTTGGGCCGCTTTCATAGCCTGCCAAAGGCGCCAGACGCAGCAACTTAGAGACAATCCACTGACCACCAATCATATAGACAACATAATTGATGCTCATGAAAAGCACACCGAGAAAAGTTGCCCAATAGTCGAGATAAGTCCCGCGATAATAAGCAACATAAAGCGAGAGCGAAATATCAGTGAGCAATGCCGCGAGAAAGATCAACGAACCCACCAAAAAAGATGGCCCGATTCCCACGCGCAAGCGATCCCAAATAGGCTCACCCGAAGCGTCCGAGTTGCCAAAGCGCAGCAGAAATAACTCTCTCATGTGCTTTTTGAATTGCTCTGAGCGTGGTTTATCGTAACCATGTTCATGTAACCAGCCCTGAATCTGCTGTGGCGTTGGATTTTTCGCCGACAGGTTGCGCCGCGCCATGCCTTCGGGCGAAACAGTGCAGTAAAAGAGCAAAAACGTGAGCAAAGAAACGCCGATTAAAATCGGCACGGCGTAAAGAATGCGACGAATGACATAACGCAGCATTAGGATTTCAACTCCGCAGACGGCGAACTATCGCGGCGTAAGCGGCGCGTGCGCCGCTGCTTAACCGTTCCTACAGCGGGAATCGAACCGACGACAACAAAGCCGGCGAACACCAAAATCGGCCAGTAAATCGGCTTGTTCCAGCGCGCCTCGCTGCTTTCGCGGGTTGCGCCGTCCACGCGACGATATTTCGACACGTCATTGGCGATGGCGTGCGGCTTGACATTACGAATCCAGTCGTAATTCAGCGCCAAATCTTCGCTGTGTTCCATGAAAACCAAAGGGCAATCTTCCACTTCCATGTCGCGCATCTGCTCGATAATTTTCAATCGCTCCGGCGAATCTTCCATCGCGCGCATTTTCTCGAAGAGTTTGTCGTATTCGGGCCGCTGATACGCCGTGCAGTTGGGGCCGGGGCGCTTATTTGGTCCGTAAAGCAGGAAAACGAAGTTTTCCGGGTCGGGATAATCGGCCAGCCAGCCGAATTCGATGATCTGAAACTTGCCTTGATTGACGCGCTCTTCCCACACGTTCGGACGCCACGCGCGCGTTTGCACTTCGATGCCGAGTTGCCGCAGTTGCTTCACCAAAAGCGCCGAATATTGCCGTCCTGCCGCCGTAACCGTGCGCGTATCGAAGAAAAGCGTCAGTTTTTCGCCGCTTTTGGCGTCTCTGCCGTCGGGATAGCCCGCTTCTTTCAACAATTGCTTGGCTTTTTTCAATTGCGGTTCGTAGCGGCGATAGGGGTTTTTGTAATTTTTCTCGTAGCCGAAAAGTCCCGGCGGCACGATGGATTCGGCTGTTCGGCCCTGCCCTTGCGAAAACAAATCTATAAACGCCTGCGCGTCAATGGAAAGGGAAATCGCTTGGCGCAGCTTGCGTTTTTGCTCGGTATAGCCGCCGACAACCGGATCGCTCATGTTGAACGCCAAATAATTGACGCCGGGCGTCACCACTTTTCGCATGGTGATGCCCTTCGATTTCATTTCCGGCGTGATATTTCCGGCTTTGCTGACGACTTGCGAAAAGTTCTCCTGCGTGACGCCGTAGGAATCGAGATAGCCTTGCAGAAACATATTCCACGCCGTCGTGCCTTCGCGCACCGTGGAATAAATAATTTCGTCGTTGAGCGGCAGTTGTTTGCCGGCATCTTCCAATAATCCGGCTTCGCGGTCGCCTTTATCACCTTCGCTGGGAAACAAATCGCGGTAATAATGCGGATTCTTGGTCAGCACGATGCGTTTTTTGGGCGTCCACTCGCTCAGAACATACGGCCCACAGCCGACGGGATGACGCGCTAACTCTTTGCCGTATTTTTCCGCCGCTTCGTGAGCAATCGGCGTCGTGAAATGCATCGCCATCAGATATTTCAACTGCGGATACGGCTGTTTGAGGCGAATGTGAAAAACCAGCGGGTCTTTGGGGTCGAGATACAAGCCTTCGACCGGCGCGGAATAATCGGCGGCCTGCTTTTTCTCGTCCAAAGCGCGATTGGCGGCGATATATTTGTCGAAACCGACGATTTTGTCTTCGAAGAAGCTGAGAACCGGGCAAGGCACTTTGGGGTCGGCCATGCGGCGAAACGCATAAATAAAATCCGCCGCCACCACATTGCGCCCTTTTCCATCGGGAAAGCACGCGTCGTCTTGAAAGCGAATATCATCGCGGATTTTGAAAATCCACTCTTCGCCGTTGATTGTTTTGCCCGCCGACTTCACAATATAAGCCCGCCGCTCCGGCATTTTGGCGCCGAGCATCGGCTCGATGGTAAACGGCTCTTGTTTGAGGAAGTGATAGTGAAAATACGACGGATAAATCGAATCCACCGTCGCCGATTCCGGCCCCGACATATAGGAAATCGAAGGATCAAGCGTGCGCGGATCGTCGCTCATGGCGCGAAACAGCACCGCCTTGCCCGCTTGCCCCGCCGGATACGGATTATTGCCGCAACCGGAGAAAAGCAGCGTGCCCAAAAGTGAAATCGCCACCCAAAAGGGCCGCCCTGAAATTCGCATTTATGTTTTGGCCCGCCGCTCTCGGTTGCGCGGCGCTTGCGGGTCGGGAATCGGAATCGCCGCTAAAAGTTCGCGGGTGTATTGCTGTTGCGGACTTTCAAAAATCTGCGCTGCGCTGCCTTGCTCAACAATTTCGCCTCGGCTCATCACGGCCACGCGGTCACACAAAACGCGCACCACCGACAAGTCGTGTGAGATGAAAAGCATGGTCAAGTGTAATCGCTGCTGCAAGTCCAACAAAAGATTAACAATTTCTGCTTGCGTTGACACATCAAGCGCCGAAACCGGCTCATCGGCCACGATAAATTTCGGATTGACCGCCAAAGCCCGCGCGATGCCGATGCGTTGCCGCTGCCCGCCCGAAAACTCGTGCGGATAGCGATTCGCCACGCCGCGCGGCATTTGCACGGTTTCGAGATAGTCGCCGATGAGTTTTTGTCGCGCGCTTTTCGCTTCGCCGTCTTCGCGCAAATCCAACGCTTCGCCGATAATTTGTCCGACGGTCATGCGCGGGTTGAAAGCGCCATACGGGTCTTGAAAGACGATTTGCATTTCACGCCGCAAGGCGCGCATTTGCGTTTTGCTTTGCGCGAAAACATCTTTGCCCTCAAAAGTGCAGCGGCCAGATGTCGCTTGAATCAAACGTAAAATGAGGCGGCCCGTGGTGCTTTTGCCGGAGCCGCTTTCGCCGACGAGTCCCAAAACTTCGCCCGATGCGATTTGAAAGCTGACATTTTCCACAGCGCGCACCACATCATCGCCGCTGCCAAAAACGCCGCTTTTGCGGGCGAAATGCTTGGTCAAATTTTCAACGCGTAATAAAGGTTCGCTCATAATTGATTGGTTGCGATAAAATAATTTCAGAGGCCGGAGGAAGACCATGAACAAAACAAGCGTTGTAAACGCCATCCCACAGCAAGACAAAGATTACGAAAGCGCCGTTGAACGCTACCTGAGCGACATCGAACAGAATCGCGGCAACATGGCTGAAAGTCAGAAGCGCATCGAACGTTTACGTGCCGAGACGAACAGATTGTTGGAAGAAACGCGTCAAGTTCTCTCCAAATTGGCAACATAAAAATCTCATGTGGGAAAAATTCTACAATTTTGGCCGCATGCTCTTCAATTTGAGCGAAGACTTAAAAGAAAATCGCGCCAATACAGAAAGATTAGAGCAAGAGATGCGCGACCTGACAATGCTCGTTCGCCAGTTAGCCTTTGAATTGCAACGCACCCGCGAAAATCAAAAGCACGAATTGGAAAAGATTGAACTGCGGCTCAAATTGGAAATGCTTCAATCAGTTAAACAACTGCCCGACGAGCAAAAAAAGTAACCCCTCAAACCGCCCACGCGCTCACAAAATGTGCGTCGCCGACTTCAACCAAATGCGAGGCGGCGCGCTCTTGCTCTGTCGGCTCCCAACTCACAGTCGAAAGCGGCGTTTTGGGCGCGCTGGTCAAAGTTGGAATCGCTTTCAATAATCCCTTCGTGTAAGGATGGCGCGGACGGGCAAACAATTCTTCAACCGGCGCCTGTTCGACGATAATGCCGCTGTGCATCACGGCCACGCGGTCACACATTTCGGCGACGAGGCCCATGTTATGCGTAATCAGCAAAATCGCCATGTCGCGCTTGCGGCGCATAGCGCGCAGCAAATCTAAAATGCGCGCTTGAACCGTGACATCCAAGGCCGTGGTCGGCTCATCGGCGATCAACAAATCGGGGTTGCAGGAAATGGCAATAGCGATCATCACGCGCTGCCTCATGCCGCCGCTGAGTTGATGCGGATAAGCGTCCACGCGCTGCGCGTCGTCAATGCCGACATCGCGCAAAACCTCAATGGCTTTTTGACGCGCTGCTTGGCCTTGCAAATTTTGATGCAGTTTCAAGGCTTCGCCAATTTGCTGGCCGACAGTGTAAAGCGGGTCAAGGCTGGTCATCGGCTCTTGAAAGATCATACTGATTTCATTGCCGCGAATCGCGCGCATTTGCGCTTCGGAAAATTGCGCGAGGTCGCGTTCTTTCCACAAAATCTGCCCTTGCGTGATGCGTCCCGGCGCCGAAACAAGGCGCAAAACCGACAGGCTCGTCACGCTTTTGCCACAACCGCTTTCGCCGACAAGTCCCAAAACTTCGCCGCGCGCAATGTCGAACGAAATGCCATCTACGGCCTTGATGACGCCATCATCGGTGAAAAACTGCGTGTGCAAATCGCGCACTTGCAAAATGGTTTCGCTCATGGAGGAACTCATCCCAACCTCCGCGATTTTGGGTCAAGCGCGTCGCGCAGGCCGTCGCCTAAAAAGTTGAAGGCCAACGTTGTTATGAAAATCGTCACGCCGGGCGCTAAAATCCACGGGCGACTTTGCAAGGTCGTCAAGTTCTGCGCCGCCGAAAGCATATTACCCCAACTGGCCATTGGTTCGCGGATGCCAAGGCCCAAAAATGACAGGCCCGCTTCGGCCAAAATGTAACCGGGCACTGCCATCGTCGCGCCGACGATAGCGTAAGTAAAAGTCGTCGGCAAAATGTGGCGAATGATGATTTTCAAATCGGAAACGCCCAAAGCGCGGGCCGCTTCGACATATTCGCGTTCGCGCGCCGATAAAACCATGCCGCGCACCACACGCGCCATGCCGGCCCAGCCGATGAACGACAAAATGACGATGATTAAAATGTAAACCGTGACCGGCGACAGCGTAATCGGCAGCGCTGCGGCCAAAGCGAGCAACAAATAAAAATCCGGCACGCTCATCAAGATTTCGCAAAGGCGCATGATAAGGTCGTCTACCACGCCGCCGTAAAAGCCGCTGATGCCGCCGATGAGCATACCCAAACTGAACGTGATGAAAATCGCAATCAGGCCCACCGAAAGCGAAATTTGCGAGCCATAAAGCAAGCGCGAAAAATAATCGCGCCCGAATTCATCGGTGCCCAAAACAAAAATTGCGCGGCCCTTTTCGACGCCAAACAAATGAATCGTGCTGGGAATCAGGCCGAGTAATTTATAAGGCGCGCCCGATACGAAAAAGCGCACGGCGTTTTGCTGCGCGGCATCCAGCGGATAAACGATGTCACGCAGTGGCGTGAATTGCTGCACCGTGCCATAAACGAAAGGACGCAGATGAAACCCGCCCTCGTGGTCACGAAAACGCACGCGCATCGGCGGATGAAAGGTTTGGCTGCCATGATCGCCGGGCAATTGATCTTGCGGGTCGTAAGGCGCGATGAACGGCGCAAACAAAGCAATGGCGTAAAGCGCCAAAAGAGTCCACAAGCCAAGCATGGCCGCGTGATTTTTGCGCAACTCACGCCACGCCAGTTGCACCGGCGAAAGCGAGGTTTGCGCGGCCATTCTTGCGGCTTTGCCCGTTAAAAGTTGGCCTTCGGCGCGCTTTTGCGCGGTGCTTTGCTTGGACATGAAATTCAACTGAACTTAATGCGCGGGTCGGTGATGGCAAGCAAAATATCGGCGATGAGATTGCCAACAATGAGCAGCACCGCGCCCATCACAAACGAGGCCATCGAAACATATAAATCTTGCGTTTGCACGCTTTCCAAAAGCAAGCGGCCCAAACCCGGCCACGCCATGACGTTTTCGACAAGCGCCGCGCCTGCTAACAAGCCGCTGATTTGATAACCAACCAAAGTAATCAGCGGATTGATGGCGTTGCGCGTGGCGTGCTTGACGATCACGGCGCGCTCCGACAAACCGCGCGCGCGCGCCGCCAAAATGTAATTTTCGCTGAGGACATCCAACAAATTGCCGCGCATTTGGCGCATCAGTCCGGCGATGCCGCCGATGCCCAAAACCAGTGTCGGCAAGATTAAATGGTGCGCCGTATCGAGAATTTTCTGGCCTTGTGACATTTGTTCATAATTCACGCTGGACGCGCCGCCAACGGGAAACCAACCGCTGATTAATGCGAAGCGCATCGCCAAAAGCGCCACGAAAAAACCGGGCAGCGAAATGCCCGCGAAGGCGCCGAAATTCAAAACCCTGTCCAGCCAGTTATTGCGATGCGTCGCGGCGTAAATGCCGAGAGGAATCGCCAAAACCCACGCCAAAAGGCCGGAGTAAAACGCCAGCAGAATGGTGTAATAGGCCCGCGACATAATGAGCTTAAACGCTGGCTCTTTGTAAGTGAACGACTCGCCGAAATTGCCCTGCGCGGCGTTTTTCAGCCAGTAAAAATACTGCACCGCAGGCGGCTTATCCAAACCGTATTGTTGGCGCAAACGCTTGATGGTTTCGGGGCGAATTTGCGGATTCTGCTTCATCTGCTCCACATAATCGCCCGGCGCCAGTTGCATCGCGCCGAACGACAAAATGGTGATGCCCAAAACCAGCGGAATCATCTGCAAAAGGCGGCGAAGAATATAGAGGAACATGGTTGGGGGTTACAGCTTCGTTTTCGTCGCCTCCACATCGAAAAGTTCGTCCTGATTCCACATCGCGCCGCCTTGCGGGCAGGGCTTGAGGTTGCCGAAGCGATTGCGCACCGCCCACAGTGAATCGGGCACGACAAGATACAAAAACGGCAACTGCTCGGCGGCGATGACTTGCCAGCGATTGTAAATTTTCTGGCGTTCTTTGGCATCCAGCGATTGCGCGCCGCGCCGAAACAGGTCATCAATTTCGGCTTCCCACGGCGTGGCGGGTGTTTTCTGACTGGGATTCCATTGGTGTTGGTTACCACTACTAATCCAAATACTGGCACCATCGTGCGGCTCGATACCGCCGCCAAAGCCCAAAACCACCGCTTCCCATTCATAGGGCGCGTTATCCAGACTCGTCACCAGTTTATTGAAATTGATCGGCGTAAAAATGGCGTTCAGGCCAATGTTTTTCAAATCTTTGGTTATCACCGTGCACATACTTTTGCGCTGTTCGTTTTCGACGTTGGTGATGATATTGAATTGCACTTCGTGACCGTCAAACTCACGAAAACCGTTGCCGTCGTTGTCTTTCACGCCGATTTCATCAAGCAGTGCTTTGGCTTTGGCCGTGTCGTAGCGATATTGCGGCACGTTGGGATTGTAAAACGTTTTATTGGCGGGCGAAACCGGACTCCACATCGGCTTAGCGAGACCACGATACTGGTTGATGCACACCAAATCGCGGTTGATGGCATAGGAAACCGCCTGCCGAAACTTTTGCTGCTGGAATAATTTAATTTTCCACGCCGCGACTTTGGCTTTGGGGTTGAGATTAAAATTCAAATAAATAAAACCCGACCCCGGCCCCAAATCGTAAACCGTGTAATTGCCTGTTTTTTCGCCGCGTTTGATGGGCGGATAATCGAGCGCTTGCACTTCGAGCGTGTCACATTCTTTGGCTTCAAACTTCAAGCGCATGGTGTTTTTATCGGGCACGATAAGCTGCACATACTTTTCGAGATACGGCAATGGCCCGCCCCATTTATCGTGCTTCCAGTAATGCGGATTGCGCGCATAAATCACGCGTTGCCCGGCGACATATTCTTTCATAATCCAGATGCCGCTGGCGACTAATTCTTTGGGATTGGTCGAAACGCTCCACGTCGCATTGATCTGGCCGCTTTTCCACGCCTTATACAATTTGTGGCGCGGCGCAACGGTAATGGACAGCATCGAACGCGCCGGGGCATAGCGCACAGGAAAACGAAACTCGACGGTGCGCTCATCTATTTTGCGGTATTTCAACGGCTGGCGCGAAAGTTTGCCGGTTTTCGGGTCTTTGACATCCACCAGCATCCCTTCGCGCATGATGCCCTGCGTTTTTTCATCGTAGATCATATCCACGGTGAAAATCACATCATCGGCGGTTATCGGCTGCCCGTCGCTCCACTGCAAATTTGGCTTGAGATGAAACGTCCACAGCAAACCATCGGCGCTGACTTGCGGTAAGTCGGCCAAGTGCCCTTCCCACTGCTGCGTATAGGGATTCTGACCAATCAGGCCATCGTAAAGCGGCCCCGCGATGCCAAAAGATGAGGCTTCGCCCGCCGCCCAGATATTAAAAGTTTTCGGGTCGCCTAAAGTCACATCGGTAATCGTGCCGCCATATTTGCCGCACTTGGATGGCGGTTCGGTTTTTCCGGCGACGACCAATGTGAGGCCACCCAAATCCGCCCCATTCTTTTGCGCGCCGCCTTGAAGAAACGTATCATGCGCGCCCCAGCCCATCACCCACGCGCCGCACCACAGCAAAAGTAAAATTCCAAAATTCGGGCCGAGGGGAAAAGAAGGTTTCATGCAGGAAACATATTTTAGAGCGGGGCTACCGCCTAATGACAGGGAGTAAAGAGCGACTGCGTCGCTCATTGCCCCTCACCCTAACCCTCAGGGCAATCGCATGAGAAAATATATTGCCTTGTTCCCCACCCGTAAACGAGTGGGCTGA
>JANMKN010000051.1:0-7687 GCA_031372065.1 Abditibacteriaceae bacterium
TTTAATCTCTTCGGGTTCAATTCCCCGCAGCTTGCTGCGACCATGAGTGCGAAGCACTCTTCCCTTGGAGCGCGGAGCGCTCTTGAGAAAGAACTCGTAGGACTTGACAAAAAAGTTAGACTCCTCATTCAAATACCCCGTAGCTTGCTGCGGGGATTCTTTATTCGTCTGACTGCCATATCCCGTCGCGGTAATCGTCACGCCGTAATCTTTGGCCGGTGGCTGCGGCACAGTTTGGAATTGTCCTTGGCTATCGGTAACGATTTTTTGTGGCATTCCTTCGTAAACAAAATTGGAATTGCCTTGCGGAATGATAACCGCCTCAGCGACGGCGCGACCATCTGGGTTCTTAACAGTGCCCTTTAAAATAACGCCGTTATTTTGTGGTAGTTTTATGGTGACAATTGGCGAAGACGCGGTGACAGTTCGCACGCCGGAAAACGAATTTTTGGTGCGTGCCGCTATGATAAAATCGTGTCCCGGCCCGCTTTCGACGCGATAAGTGCCGTCAGATGCTGTTTGACCCACAGCAAAAGCGAAAGCGCGTTCTGTCCCACTAAAAATCGTGGCGCCTTCAAGGGGCTGGCCTTTGTAATTCAGCACTTTAATCGTGACGCGCAAGGTTTCACCCAAAACAAAATCGCGCGCTTTTACATCTTGCTTGGCGATGCTAATCGTTTGGTCGGGATTCGGCGAACGGGCGCCGAACATTCGCGGCACAAAATAGCCTTCTGGCGCGCTGGAAAGGCGCAAAATTATGTTGCCGGGCAAGGCCCAGAATTGATAAAGTCCCTCGGCGCTACTGACGGCTAATCGCTGTGATTCTTCGCTGCGCTCGCCCACAGAAACAATTTGCGCATTTGGGATGGGCTTGCCGCTGCGCGAAACCACGCGCCCGCTGATTTTGGTGCCGCGCATTGGCTTGACATCAAGTTGTAAATCGTTGTGTTCTCGGCCTGCTGCGACCTCTAAATCGAGTGTTCCTGATGCTTTCCATTCGCGCGCCGGGTCATCTATGAAACGAAGGCGCAAATGGCCCGGCGGCACGTTTTCAAAAACGAAATTGCCTTCCGCGTCCGGCTTTTGCGCAAGTGGCAAATCGCCGCCGAGATTGTCGCCTTCAATTTGGATTTGCAAACTGTCCAGCGGCAAATTTTCATTCGCGTTCACAACGCGCCCGCGTAAAGTGACGCCGCGTTGCAAAACAATGGCTTCGTAGGAATTAGTCGGATTTTCGTAGCGTGTGAGCGGCGCGTAGCCGGGTTTTTCGACGGTAAAATACAAGCGCGCTTTGGGCGGGATACAATCGAAAACGGCGCGGCCTTGGGCGTCGGTTTCGGCGCTCCATAAAGCCGAGAGCGGCTCACCAAAATAAATGCTGCGCGGCTTATTCTCAGGCGAGAGAACATCGAAGAGATAATTCAATTTTACGCGCGCTCTGGCGAGCGGTTGGTTTTGCGCATCTTGCACCACAACAGTCCGCGCCGTAGCGGGCAGTAATTTTAGCTTTAACGAAACTGTTTTTTTGTCTTGTCCAAAGCGGATTAAATCAATGCCTGCTCCCTTCTGATGCGCCGCGATAGAAGGTGCCCAGACTTTGCGATTTTGCGCATCGGTTTTTTCATCAGGCGCGGGTGCATTTAAGGAAAATCGACCGGTTTCATCGGTTGTGGTTTGAACAATTTCGCCCTGCGTGCCAACAACAATACGCGAAAAAACAACTTGCGCGCCGAAAGCGGGTTTGCCGTCGGCGCGCAAAACTGTTCCTGCGTAAATTACATTTTCGGCGCGGGCCGCCGTGATGAGTAGCGTGATGAGCGGCGCGATGAGAAGACAGCAAATCAGCCACTTGCAGGGACGCAGATTTTGGATATTTTTCATAAAAGAGCGTCCTGCCTTACCAAACAAAAATCGCCGTGAACTGGAATTATGATTTTTCTTGGCGAGGCAGGACGTTTCGGGTTATTTCACCACAACATTCAACTTTTGTTCGGCGACTAAAACGCCCGCTAAAGGGCCGCTGTCGAAGGTGGCTTTGAGGGAATAAACGCCGGGTTTGGCAGTTTCGGGCACTCGCACGGAGGCCGGGCAAAAACTGCCTCAGGCAAAGCCGCTGGTTGCCATCGAAAGCACTTTGCCGCTTGCATCGCGCAGTTCGATGCGCGCCATATTTTCGTTGTAATTTTGATGGTTTTTCACGGCGTTCGTCAGTTGCAAGCCTTGTTCGGTTTCCAAACTCAGTCGCACTGTATAATCCGTGCCGCGCTTTAATTTCAGGTTCGTCGGCGCGCCCGTCGAAAACTTCAAATTTTCAAAGGGTTTGACTTCTTTGGTGCCGTCGCGCGGGATTTCGAGCGGGTAAAGGCGGCTCTTTTCATCGCCCCAGCCGCGCACAAACGAAAAGCGCCATGGCAGTTTATTGCGATCAAATAATCCCAACGTCAGGCTGGCGGTTTGATATTTTCCGGCGGGCACTTTGAGTTCTTCGTTGAACGAATGCGCCGCAAACGCCTCGCCGGTTTGCCCGACAAGTGTCATGGCGATTTCATCCGTGCCGCCACCTGCCGCCGGCTGAAATTTCACGCGCGCTTTGCCAAAGCCGCTGTCAATTTCTTTCCAGCGCGCCGGGCCAACTGGCGGCAAATAAAACGAATAAGTTTTCTCGCCGATTTTTAAGAGCGGCGCGGCGGCGAATTGTTCGCTGACTGCGTCGAGTTTGCCGTCGCCGTTGCGGTCAATCCACAGTTGGTCGGCGCCCTCATCACTGAAACTGCCGTTGCCGTTGCCATCGCCCACGATAATGGCGCGTTTGGCTCCTTCAAATTCGATTTCACCGCGCCGAAAACCCTGCCAACTCCACATCAGCTCACTCGGCGAATCGCCGAGCCACGCAGCCGCTTTGCGCGGTAACGAAACCGGACGATTGTTCCAGAAAAACGGCGCGCCCATATCCACAACGGAGCCGAATTTATAGGTTGATATATCATTTGATTTATCGCCCGCGAAATTTTTGCCGCCGCCGAGTTTGAGTTCTTTAGTCCATTCTTTGTCCCAGTTGCCATTGACGCCGCCATGTAAAAACAAGCGGCCATCCGGCGTGTGCGCCAAGGCGATATTCAGTTTTTGTTCGCCCGCGCCATCCAAAGTGCCGTAAGTCCATTTGGTGCCCGTCGGGCGTCCTTGAGGCGGCTTGATTCTGGCATCGGGCGCCAGATAAATCACGCGCGGCGCGCTTAAATCGGCGCCGCCCCAACTCCACGATTCGTCAAGCGGCAACTCCACAATGCCGCTGTTGGGTTGCCCCGGCGCGGCCACGGTTGCCATCGCGCCACTTGCCATTAAAAACGGCGCGGCGATGAGCAATTTTCTAAGATTTTTCATAGTTCTGCTTTTAATCGTCTTCGTCTGGCTCGGCAAAACCCAAAGTTCCCCGCAAATTTTCGAGGCGCTTTTGCGGTGTTGAAAACGCATAATTAGCCGCTTGCGAAACATAGCTTGTTTTTTGCGCGGGGTTGGCGCGGCTCATGATTTCCTCGGCCAAAAGCGGATCAACTTCCAGTGCGAGGCCAAAAGGACGCGTTGATTCATCACTATCATTGTTGATTTTCATGCTGCGCCATGCGGCAAGTAACGAGCGCGCATAATCGCGGCCCAAAGCGGGCGAGGCCAAAAGCAAAGTTCGCGCATAATTCGCCTCGTCTCTGATGTTTTGAGCGCCTGAATCCCATGCATTTTCTTCCCGTTTGGGGCGCGTTACAAAAAGGAGACGGGCCAGAGAATCTACATCGGGCGCGCTCCACTTACGACCCTGTGACACAATAAACATCAGTTCCGTATCAATATTTAAATAAGTAAATTCGCTTTTAGTGCGCGCCGCTTCGCCGGCTTTTATGGCCTTGCGCCACACTTCTAAAAGCGTTGTGCGGCTAAAAGACGTGGTGCGGCTGTAAGGTGCGATAGCCTCGGCCATCCAGCCGAAAGCGCGCATTTTGGCGTTATCTTTCAGGGTGGCGGCCAAGGCTTCGGCTTTGGGTAAATCGTTGAGAGCAATGGCAGCGCACAGCGCGGGCAATTTATAGCCTTGATTCGATTCGTCCAAATTCTCACGCACTAATTTGATGGCGCGGTCAGGATCGGTTGGCGCCAAGCGATAAGCCAGCATTCCGATATAACGCGCCTTTTCGCTTTGGTCTTTGGTCGGCTCGATGAGTTTCCACGCGCTATCGAAATCTTGCGCCACCAATTCGCGGGCGACTTCGGCGCGCGCGTAGCCTTCAAAATCGTTGCTGGTCAGCTTTTGTGCGGCGCTTACGGTTTCCTGCAAAAGCGCCTCGCCGCTGCCTTTTTGCAGAGTGTTCATCGCTCCGGCGATTTTCGCCAGCATAATGGCGCGATACGAAACTTCCGGCACGGCCCGCGCCATCGCCAGAGCTTGAGGCAGCAAAGTTTTGGCGGCAGCGGGCTGCGTTTTGGTCAGTTGCAGCAGGCCAATCACCAGAGGATAAGTGCGCATGATTGGCTCTTTGACGTTGTTCCAATGTGCCATCGCCGTCGCCACATCCGGTGGCGTGCGATGGAGCGCCGCATTGCCCAATTCCATGAACAATTGATCGCGCACTTCTTTGTTATCGGCCAGTTGCACAGCGCGCGGCGCATCTACTTTTGCCAGATAGCCCAGCAAGGTCGCCGTCGTATAATTTTTGTTGGGATCGCTGCTTTTTTGAGCTTGTGTGATGGCCGCTTCGAGATAGCGCAACGCCACGCGCTTTGCGGCAACTTGGCTTTGCGCGGCGGGCACGAAGGGCGATTTGCTGGCCGCATAAAAGCCCAATCGCACATCAATAGTGGGCGCGCCATCGCACCAGACCGCGCCAGGAGGTTGGCCTGCTTTGTCGGCACAAATAATCAGCGGGCCGCCTGATAATCCAGCGAGATGAAAACGGCCCTGCGCGTCGCTGAGATTTTCAATTGGCGCTTTGGTTTCGTGAAAACCGCCGCGCACTGCCACGCGGGCGCCGCCGATGGGTTGACCTTTGGCATCGCGCACAACGCCCCGTAATACACCATCGAGACTTTGCAAAACCAGCGCGCTGAAATCATGCGTTTCCCCGGCGCCGCCTTTCCACAAGGCGCTTTTGGCGGACACATGATTTACGGCGGTAGCAAACAGCGAAAACGTGCCGTCGGGCCACAACATTTCGCTGGCGAAACGTCCATCGGCGCCGCTTTTCAGTGTCACTTCTACGCCGCCGGTTTGCCCGCGCATGACATTGATTTGCACCTTGGCATTGTTCACCGGTTTGCCGCGTTGATTGACAACGCGCCCGCGCAATTTTACGCCGCCATTTTCTTTGAGTGTTAAAGTGACACTTTTTTGCTGTGATGGGTTAAATTCCACACGTGGCGACATGGCTGTTGCTGTTTTGGCCGCGATGGTAACGGTTTCTTTGCCGTTCAAATTGGGCAGCGTGACGCGGCCTTCGGCATCGGCGCGCAGTTGGTCGCCACCGTAAAAATCGAAGCGCGAAAACAAAAAGACAAGTGCATCAGGCTGCGGCTTGCCGCCTGCATTGACAACGCGCGCCGCCAGTGAAACCGCTTTTGATAAAACAAAACTCGGCCCGGAAAAAGGCCCCGCTGCATCGGCGGATACTTTAATGATCTGCGGATTATAATCCGACGGTGTGCTATAGCCTTGCGGCACATTGAAGACGCGCAGTTTTGTTTCGCCAACGGGCGCCGGAAACGAATAAGTGCCGCCCGCAATTGTTGTGGTTAGTTTGCGATCATATTGAGGCTTGTCTAACCTTGTGCCGTAAAGCGTGACGCCTGCGAGTGGTTCGCCAATTTCGTTTGTCACTTTGCCGGTCACAGTCACAGCGCGCAAGGCTTTGAGGGGAACTTGAATTTCTTGCTCGGCTTTATCGGCTTTGATGTCAATTTTGGCTTCGATTTGCGGTAAAAAGCCGCTGTCACGCGCTTCGTCCTGCGGTAAAAAAGAAACGCTGGCCGTGCCGGGCGCGGCTTTGTCGAAGGTGAACTCGCCATTGGCATCGGTAAGAAGAACGCCTGAATCCCAACTCGTTTTGGATTTTTCATCGTAGGCGCTTAAAACTAATTTGCGCCCTGCGGAAGAGAGTGTCACGCGGGGTTCGGCCACCAACCGCCCTTTGATTTTGACGGCGCGCGGCAACGCGAATTGAAAGTCGCTGGAATCGCGCTGGTCATTAAATGTTAAAACAGCATGGTTTTCTGCCGAAATTTCAAATGCGGTTGAACTATCTGCCGGGACTGCTGATAAAAGCAAGGTGCCAGCAGCGCCGGTTTTTTGCTGCCAGCGCCGTTGCAAACTTTCCGGCAGCGAAATGTAGTGTCCGCTTACTGTTTCTGTTTGCTGCGCCACAAAAGTTATTTGCGCAACTGCGCCGCCAATCGGTTTGCCTTCTGTATCCGCCACCGTTAATTTGCGTTTTCCGGGCCGCGCTAATTTCAATGTGACTGGGCCTTTAGTGGTGCGAGAAACTCTCTGCCAGACAAGACCAAAGCCCGCTTTGAATGCCACCAGCGTGCCGCCTTGGACGGAGTAATCGCCTTTCTCGCTTTGGTCGTTGACTTTCAGTTGCCATTGGCCGCTGGTGTCGCTTGAAACGAGGCTTTTAGCCTGCCAACCTCCGTTATCCTCTTCACTAAAGTGGTATTGCACCAAAGCCACATCCGCGCCAGTGGCCGCTTTGCCATCGGGCAGCAATACGCGGCCCTGATAAATCGTTTCGGCGCGCAAGGGCAAGGCGAAAAGTAAAAGCAAAGTTAAACGCCAGAAGTGTGGTTTCATAGGCACAAAGTATCGGAGTTGCGGGGCGTTGGAAAAGTTCGCTCCAAAGTTGAGTAAAATTCCTAAAGTGATTGTATGAAAGAGTTAAACGTAGTGCCCGCTTGCTGCGCGCCGGTTGCACAGCACGATGAAAAATCCGCACCGCAGGAAATTCAATTGCGCAGCCCAAATTTCGCTTCTGCCAAAGGCATGGTGCGTTTGGAAGGCGGTGCGTTTTTGATGGGCACCGACCGCGCCGATTTAGCGTGGCATGGCGATGGCGAAATGCCGCCGCGCGAAATGGCTGTCGCGCCGTTTTCTATCGCTGAATGCGCCACTACCAACGCGGAGTTTGAAGAATTTGTGCAGGCGACAAACTACGTCACCGAAGCCGAAAACTTTGGTTGGAGCTACGTTTTTTATAAAGAAGTGACGATGAAAGCCAAACGCCACGCGGCGGGCGTGGCGGGCGGCACGGAATGGTGGGTCGGCATCGAAGGCGCCTGCTGGAAGCGCCCGCAGGGGCCGGGCAGCAGCGTTCTCAAAATTGCGGAGCATCCGGTTGTTCATGTTTCGTGGAACGATGCTGTGGCGTTTTGCCGCTGGGCCGGAAAGCGCCTGCCCACAGAAGCCGAATGGGAATTTGCGGCGCGCGGCGGCTTGGCGGGAAAACTTTATCCGTGGGGCGATGAACTCACGCCGGGCGGCAAACATCGCTGCAACATCTGGCAGGGCAAATTTCCGACTTTTAACAGCGGCGCCGATGGCTACATTGGCACCGCGCCCTCCAAAAGTTTCGCGCCCAATGGCTACGGCTTGTATAACATGGCCGGCAACGTGTGGAACTGGTGCAGCGATTGGTTCAGCCCGTTTGCG
>JANMKN010000078.1:0-27274 GCA_031372065.1 Abditibacteriaceae bacterium
GTTTTAAAGTCATTTTTTTATCGAAACCGAAGCGGGGGACGATAAAAAAATCGGCTTTTGCGCTTAAAAGTGCCCTTTTTAGCTTCCGCACAACGAAATCTGCCTTACCCTCCAACCCAAGTGTCCAGAAACTTCTCATGTGACAGCTTTGGTAACAGCTTCGGCTTTAGGAACGTTTAACCTTTAAACGCGTATACTACGCCTGTTTTTCCCACACCCGAAACTTGCCTAAAACTGTTTAAAATAAGGCCAAAACGGGCACATTGGGAAAGCAAGCCACAACCAAGTCACAACACTGTTGATTTTTCATTCTCATATAGGAGACAGGCCATGCCCTCAGCAGAAGCCACTCAGGCAGCGGAAGCGTCATTTGTTGAAACCAAAGAAAACGCGGTTAAAAACACGAATGGCTCTTCGCAAACGACCCCGGCTACCTCGGCCCTCACCGGCGCCGCAGGCGAAGTTATCATTCAAACCAACAATTTAAGAAAAGTGTATCGCCCCCCTTTTGCCCGCGAAGGCAAAACCGCTTTGCATGACCTTACCATTGATGTGCGACGCGGCGAAATTTTCGGTTTGGTTGGCCCTAACGGATCAGGCAAAACGACCACACTGAAATTGTTGCTTGGCCTTATCAAGCCAACCGCAGGCGATATCAGCGTTTTCGGGCGCGGCCCCTCAGATGTTGCTGTTAAACAGCGCATCGGTTTTTTGCCGGATGGCCCATATTTTTATGATTACCTGAATTCTTACGAAGTGCTGGATTTTTACGGGCGATTGTTCGGCTATTCTGCCGAAGAACGCGCCCGGCGCTCGGAGAAAATGCTCAATCAGGTCAGTTTGAACCCGGCTGACCGCAAGCGCCCGATTCGCACTTATTCCAAAGGCATGATGCAGCGCGTCGGATTGGCGCAGGCGCTTTTGAACGACCCGGAACTGCTCTTTTTGGATGAACCGACCACCGGCCTTGACCCAATTGGCGCGCGCCAAATGAAAGACGCGATTTTAGCGGTGCGCGATAGCGGCAAAACAGTTTTGCTCTGCTCGCACTTGTTGGCCGATGTGCAGGCCATTTGTGATCGTGTGGTCATTATTTCCGAAGGCAAACTGGTAAAATTCGGCACTGTGGCTGAATTGGTGGGCCGCAGCCAGCGTTTTGAAGTTTATGCGGGCAATGTCAGCGAAGCTGCAAAAACCGAGGCGCGCACCAAGGGCTACCAGTTCGATACGCAAGCGGATGGCGTCGTGGTATTCCACACCAACAGTTCCGATCAATTGGATGAGGTGCTTTCCTTTGTGCGCGAATCAAAGGCCCAAACGGTGGACGTAAAAGGTTATAGCGAAACGCTGGAAGACGTGTTCGTGCGCAGCGTCAAAAGCGACGGAAGATAAATCAAATGCAGAATGCGGAATGCGCAATGCGGAATTTTCACCACGCATTACGCACTCCGCATTTCAGGAGAACTATGAGTGCTTCATCGGGAACGATTAATTCAAATAGCATGGGATTGGGTTCAGATCGTATCCAAATTCCCATGAAATGGCGGGCCGGGCAAGCGTTTTTGACCCTTTTGGTCGTGCTTTTGGCGGCTTATTATTACACAGTCGGCTGGCAAAGCCCGCCGGGCGAAACCGAAGTGGCAACGCGCACCATATTCGATGGTTTTGGTTTTCTGGTGCTGATTGGCTTGATCTGGCTCACCACGCCAACAGCAGGCGTGATTGCGCTGACGACTTTTCAAGAAGCGTTGCGCCGCAAATGGATGAGCGCACTTTTAGGGTTTGGGTTGGTTATCGTTGGCTTATCCTCGTTTTTCACATGGATGCAGCCCGGCGAAGAGCAGAAATTCCTGCGCGACTTTGGTTTGGGTTTCATCATCATCCTCACGATTTTGATGGCTATCTTTTTGGGCGTGGCTTTAGTGCCGCCCGAAATTGAGCGCCGCACGATTTTCACGATTCTCTCCAAGCCCGTCACGCGGCAGGAATTTCTCATCGGCAAGTTTTTGGGTTTGTGCTGGACACTGTTTGTCAACCTCGCGTTGATGAGCATCATGTTCCTGATTTCGTATGCGATTTTCAAAATTCGCATCGAAAAAGGCTTCGCTCCCGCGATGGAAGCCTCGTCAGGGCATCCCGGATTGATTTTTGATGTAGCGAATCTGTCACGCGCCTTGTTGCTGCATATGGGACAGTTGTCGGTGTTAGCTGCTCTCTCCCTGATGTTATCGTTGTTTGTGACCAACATTACGGCGATTATTTTCTGTTTCGTGCTGTATTTCGCGGGCAATGCCAGTTCGTATTTTGAACATTTGGGTGGCCTTGGCAGCGAAAAGCCAGAGGAAGACGATCATCAAACCGCTCATCTTCAAGGACCATTGCAGGGCGTGGTGCGGGCCTTATATTTCATGCTGCCCCGCCTTGATCGCTTCGATGTGCGCGAACGCTTAGTGAACGATGCGCCCATTGCTTTCAACTATATGTGGAAGGCTATGGGTTCAGGGTTTACTTATGTGGCGGTGCTTCTGGTCATCGCCTATCTTGTGTTTAGTGATCGCGAGTTCTAATTAAGTGAAGAGTGAGAGGTGATGGACTTCTATTTTTCACTCTTCTGGAGTAACCATGACACAAAACAAAATTCTTTTAGGCGGCCTTGGCGTTGCGCTATTGGTCGCTTATAACGGAGCGCAACCGAATCTATACGAAATGCGCACTTTGGATTCACAAATGCCATTGGGCAACATTTACTCCAAAGAAAACAGGCCGATAATGCAAAAAATCCGTAAGCAGCGTTATGGGCCGGGCATGGAATGGCTTGATCGTTTGATGGATGCCAGTTCTGTGGACCTCAAAACCACTCATAAATTGGCACCCAAACTGGACTTTCGCATGATGTCCTCGCTCATGTTAGCGGGTTTGGCATCGGGTTTTAAAAGTCAGGTGGCGAACCTCCTATGGATGAAATCCGACGAATACTGGCATAAAGGGATGCTGACGCGCCAGAATCCGATTATGGAAGCCGTCGTCACGCTTGACCCGCAGTTTATTGAAGCGTGGGACACAGCAGGCTGGCATTGGGCCTATAACATTTATGCGGACTTGCCAAATGAACCGGGGCTGACGATTGCCGACACCATGACATCAGCCGAGAAAAAAAAGCGTGAGCAGGGTTTGCGAGAAAAACAAGACTTAGCCGTTAATACCGGTCTTGATTATTATGCGCGCGGCACGCAAATGAACCCCGAAAAATACCTATTGTGGTTCAAATTCGGCTGGACACGCGCCGAAAAAGCCGGTTACAACGATGAAGATACAGTCAATCTGTATCGCACTGCCCGCGAACAACCGGACGCGCGCAATCAGGAAATGACAGTTCCTGACCCCAAAAATCCGGGCAAATCCATTCAGCAAACCACTCAAGGCATGGACTTGATGGGCCGCACCATTGGTCACGCTTATGAACGGATGCCGAATATCGAAAAAGCACTTGACACTTATGCCGAGCTTTTGAAAATCAAAGGCAACGAACCCGAAAAGGTAAAGAAGCGTGCTCTGCTGCGCGATGCCGGGCGGTATTGGGCGCGTTATTCAAGTCTTTACGACCAAATTCCCGTTGCCTACAACGAAGGCGATGCAGTCACCAAGGCACAGATTCGCAAGCTGATTCCTGATATTGATAAGTTGCTTGCCGCGCAAAAAATGCGCGACCAAATGGCAGCATCCATTAAAGGTGAAGGCAGCCAGCCTACAGGCGCCTATGTTTCGATTTGTGCCCGTTACCTGCCCGCCTGGGAATTGTGGCAAGCGGGAAAATTAGACGAAGCCGCGCAATTGCTCGTAGGCGTAGTGAATGCTGATCCGCAGTATCACCTGCAAGGCTGGCCTGTCATGGCGCAAATTCTCGAAATGAAAGGCGACGCACCCGCCGTTATTGCCGCCGAACGCAAAGAACAACAAGGTTACGAGAACGAGTCGTCACAAGAAATGGGTCTGCATATGCTGGCTAAGATTTTCGAGGCCAAAGCCGCCAAAGAAACCGATCCCGCGCGCCAAAAAGCCTGCAATCGCATCGCTTATGAAATGTGGTATCGCGCCCGCGAACGCGATACGCTCAACTTTCAAGCGCGCCGCATGACCTTGCAATTCGAAGATAAATACCACTTCCCGACACCGTATCGCATTATCAAGCAAGTCACCGATTCGCGTCAAAAAGGTGGCGGCGTGAGCGCCCAGCCCGACAGTGTGCCCAAAGTGGAAGATTTCATTAACCGGCCAGCCGACGCGGAACCCGCTCCCAAATCCGCAACAGTAGTGCGCACAGCGGCTCCGACAGGAAGCGCCATGCCCAACGCCACATCGGTAAAAGACGAACACAACCACTAAGCAAAAGACAGACAAAGAGCCGGAAGTATTGAAATGCTTCCGGCTCTTTGTTTGTGGGTAGCTATCGCACCAAATCAATGAGAAAAACGGCGACTATAGACATAATTCATTCGCTTAAAGGATGAAAACCCTCACAATTTCACCTATCCTTTAAGACGAGATTTCCCTTTTGCGATGCGCAAATTTTCCTCAAACAACGAGACTATAGAGAACGACAATGTTGCCAACGCCAATGCTCCTTATCGCATGGCGTTGTGGGGCTTAGGTTACGGCCTCCTTTTTCCGCTTATCGGCACCCTCATTGAGTGCGCTCGTAGCGGGCCACTGTCTGCGGGCAACTTGTGGAACGTTCAAATCCAGACACCATTGTTGTGGATTCTTGATCTCGCGCCGATTGTGATGGCTTCGGCAGGCTACATGGTGAAATTGCCGCCCGTGCATTTTCGCGCCTCACGCCAAAGCCGTCTGCTGCCACTTTATTTGATACTGTTTACCATGATGCCGCTAACGATTCTATTGTATGCGTTGAATCAAAAATACTTGGCGGATCATTACTTTGAGGACATCAAACAAGTCGGCTGGCTCCGTTCGCAAACGTTGTGGTTGCATGGCGCCAGACAGGCTAATTTGAAATTCAACTATAAACTCGCCTTTGGCAAATTAGATAAAGGTCGCGAGGAATTGCGTCGTATTTATCCGGAACAAATATCGTTGGGTGATCAGGACTGGCTGCAATTCAAAGGTGAACTGCTCCGCACCGGAAAAACGCAATGGAAAAGTATTGAGCGGGTGCGTCGAAACCTTGAAACCTTGGCTAACCACGTCGAAAGAGACGGGCATTCTCAAAGCGCCCATACCGAGCGCTGGATGTTGCTTGGTGTGTTGAGTATGGTTTTCTCAATGCTTCTTGCGTTTGCCATTTTACAACGCTTACGGCAAACCGAAATTGCCTTGCACGATGCTCAGGAACGTTTTTCTTCCTTTATGAATAACAGCCCGGCGGTGGCTTATATCAAAGACGCCAAGGGCCGCTATGTTTATGTGAACCAGCCTTTTGAAAAGCACTTTAATGCCAACGAAGAAAAATGGCTGGGCAAAACTGATCACGATTTGTGGCCGCCCGAACTCGCGGGGCAAATGCACGAGCAAGACGAAATTGTTTTGCGCCGGCGACAGCCCGTCAACCAAGAACAAATCGCTTTTACCAGCGGTGGCACGCCGCAATACTGGCTCAGTTTCAAATTTCCTTTAAAAGATTCAGGCGGCAATCATTATGTGGCCGGACTGTCGCTGGAAATTTCCGAGCGGCGGCGCGCTGAACAGAAAATCGTTGAGCAAACGCGCCAATTGGCCGAAGCGAATAACAAATTGGCACAGGCCAACTCGCAGCTTTCACAAGTCAACGGCCAACTGGAAACACTTAGCATTACTGATGCGCTAACCGGCTTGCGTAATCGCCGCGCCTTCATAGACCGCCTGGCGGAAGAACATATGCGTGTGCAACGACACGGCACGCCTTTGTCGCTGATGATGATGGACGTAGATAAATTCAAGCAATACAACGACAGTTTCGGGCATCCAGCAGGAGATGAGGTGCTGCGCGGTGTTGCGCATATTCTCACCGAAACAGCGCGCTCCATTGACATTGTCGCGCGCTATGGTGGCGAAGAATTTTCGATTATTTTGCCGAATACAGCTCGCGAAGGTGCGATTACCTTGGCCGAACGATTTCGCGTGCGCATTGCGCAAGCCCAGTGGCCGCATCGCGCAGTCACGGCCAGCATAGGAGTCGCCACATTTTATCCGACTCCGCCCGACCACAATCCTCTCCTACCCGACTGCACGCCCGAAAGTCTGATTTCTATCGCCGACGAAGCCCTTTATGTCGCTAAAGCCAGCGGGCGCAATCGCGTTATTCACGCTTCGCCGATGGAAAAAGTCACAGAACCCTAATAATCAGTTTGAAAAGTCTTATTCGAGGCGAAAAAGAGGCATTTTGTCATCCTGAGCCTGCCCAGAGGGCGCCCGAAGGATCTCTGCAAAATAGGTGCAGTTACGCCGAGTTCCTTCGCAAGCTCAGGATGACATCTCTTCTGTTTTTGCTCAATTCTCATGCTTTTGAGACTTTTCAAACTGACTCTAAGAATCCAATTCGCCCTCTTGCAAGCCCAGAGGGAACATGGCCGGGCGCTCGCAAGTGCTTTCGATTTCTATGTGACGACCTTGCACGCTGGCATCGTGAAAGGCGTGCATTAAATCGAGCGCGTGATAAGCGACGCGTTCGTTGCAACGATGATCGCGTCCGGTTTGCATGGCGAGTGCCATATCCGCCATGCCGATGCCGCGCGCGTTTTGCGTGTAGACGTGCGTAAGTTCGACATCTTGCCACTCGCTGTCGCCGGGCTTGCGCAGTTTCACTTCGCCGCCGAACGTGTTCGGGTCCGGCACCATCAGCGAACCTTCGGTGCCGTAAACCTCAAGGCGTGGCAGATTGTGGCTCCACATATCGAAGCTCATCAAAATGTTGGCGATGGCGCCATTTTGAAAATCCATCACACCCGCGATGTGAGTTGGCACGTCCACTTGGATTTTCGTGCCATTCAAAGGCTCGCTGGTAATAGTGCGTTCGGGAAACGTGATGCGCGCCGAGCCGGTCACGCAGCGCACCGGGCCGATCATGTTGATGAGTGCTGTCAGATAATACGGCCCCATATCGAACATCGGGCCGCCGCCGACTTTGTAATAAAAGTCCGGCGCCGGATGCCAACTTTCGTGCCCGTGCCCGGCCATAAAGGCCACCGCCGCGATAGGAGTGCCAATGACGCCTTCGTCAATCAGTTTGCGGCAGGTTTGATGGCCGCCACCCAAAAACGTATCTGGCGCGCTGCCCACGCGAAGGCCCTTTTCGTTGGCTAAAGCAATAACTTTTTGCGCTTCTTCGCGAGTGACAGTAAACGGCTTTTCGGTGTAAACGCTTTTGCCGTTTTCCAGCGCGGCCAGCATAATCGGGCCATGCGCTTGGGGAATAGTGAGGTTAATCACGAAACCGATTTCTGGGTCGGCCAAAAGCTCGTCCACGCTGCACGCTTTGGGAATATCGAATTCCTGCGCGCTGGCTTTGGCGCGCTCTAAATCAAGATCGGCACACCCCACAATGTCGAAGAAGTTGAAAGTCTTATTGGTGTTGAAATAAGCGCCGCTAATTTTGCCGCAGCCAATGACGCCCACTTTGGTTTGCTTATCGTTCATGTTGATTAATCCCGCGCAGCCCACAACATACCGCGCTGCATGATGGTTTTCATTTCGGGCACATCGAAATCGGCGGCGTCATGGCCGAGTGACGAATAAAACACATCGCCCGCGCCCCATTTGCGCTTCCACACAACGGGCATAACCGTTCCGGCCACCCACAGCACATCGCCCTGCGTGCCGTCGAAAGTTGTCGTCGCCAGCACTTTATTGCCCGGATCGGTGTGCATATAATACTGCTCGGAATTGACCTCAAAATCGGCGATGCCGACAGTAATCGGGTCTTCGTGGTCGGTGACGTTGACCGTGTATCGCATGATGTTGCCCGGATGCGCGACCCATTGGCCGCCAGTCATAAATTGATAGCCCGTGGAGTTGCGAAACGAATCGCACATTCCTCCGTGAAAACCGGCCAAACCAACGCCGCTTTTGACAGCATCCAGCAAGCCTTTTTCCTGTTCGCCCGCAATCGTGCCCATTGTCCAAATCGGCACGATGAGACTGAGCGCTGCCATGTAATCGCGCTCCAAATACACATCCATCGTGTCGGAAACGCGCACCTCAAAACCGCTTTCCTGCAAAAACGGCGCAAAAAGTTCTGCGCACTGTTTGGGCTGATGGCCTTCCCAGCCGCCCCACACAATTAAAGCCTCTCGCATTCAATTCTCCTGATTCTCTTGACTAAGTCTTTTGGTTACATCCTAAAGGTTATCGCAAAAAACTGAGTTGGGCATAGGCTTTGCTTGCTATAGATATCGCCTCAAATGAATCGTGAAAAAGAATCATTTCCTTTCAGTGCACCAATCAAAAGTGAATCAAAGGTGAACAAGACAGGCAACATAGCGTCAGATTCGCTCACAGTTCAGATTGACAAGTGTCAGACTTGCAATCAAAACAGGAGAAACTCTCATGAAAACAATTAAAGCAAATCGCATTGCAGTCGTCGTGGCTGCCCTCGGACTGACCGCTGCCCCATTTTTGAGCGGCGTGGCTGAGGCCAAAGAACACAACAAGGGCCATCACGATAATGGCAAGCACCTGGGTTGGGACAAGGGCAAAGGCAACAAGCACAGTGACGAGGACAGAAATTGGAATCGTGATGATGAGCGTCGCACATGGCGCCCCACGACATCCAAGCGTAAAACCGTTCGTGAGCATTGGACGAAGGGGCGACCCACCAACAGCCGGCCTACGTATCGTCCCACCAGCACCAGCTGGCGTCTGAACAATACACGGCCCTTTGGCACCAAAGCCAGCGCCGAGCGCGCCGCTGCATTGCGCCGCCAGTTGGGTTATCGCACTTCTGTGGTGTGGAACCCCAGTCGCCGTGTTTATGAAGTCCGTGAATACCACAATCCGACGTCGCGTCGCACTGATCCGCGTCGCACCAATCCAGTCTCGTCCAGTAACTTGATTGGCACCCACTATTACTCGACACAGGCCAGCGCTGCGGCTGGGGTGCGTTTTGCTCAAGCCAAGGGTTACCGCGCGACCTCGACTTATAACCGCTCTCAAAACCGCTGGATTGTGCGCGTTTATTCGCGCTAAGGCTTAAGCACAAGCGCGCATATTGCTAAAAACAAGGGCCAATCTTTATGATTGGCCCTTGTTTTTTTGTTTGACTTCCTTGCTACACTGCCGGTCATGTCAGAAAAAATCTCCGTTGCTCTCATTGGTGCCAGTGGTTATGGCGGCGCTGAATTGGCGCGGCTTTTGGCGAATCATAACCACGCCAAATTGAAAATAGCCACGGCTTCGGGCGAACGGGCCGGAGCAAAATTATCCGATTTATTTCCGAGTTTGCGCAGCGTATGCGACCTCGTTTGCGAAGAATTTGATCTCGACCAAATTGCCCAATGCGATTTCACTTTTATCGCGCTCGGACACGGCAAAGCAATGGCAATGGCGCCGCAATTATTGGAGCGCGGCCTCAAAGTCGTGGACTTCGGCGGCGATTTTCGCTTGCGCGACGCGGATTCTTACGAACATTGGTATAAAACGCCCCACACAGCGCGCGAATTGTTATCCGAAGCCGTTTATGGCTTGCCCGAATGGAATCGCGACAAAATCAAAAACGCGAAACTTGTCGCCAATCCCGGCTGTTATCCAACGAGCGCCATTTTAGCGCTTGCGCCGCTTTTGGAAGCTAACGCGATTGACGAAAAAACTATCATCGTGGACAGCGCCAGCGGCACATCGGGCGCCGGGCGCAGTTCGCTTGGCCTCGGCCTGCATCACTCCGAAGTTAGCGAAGATTTCAAGGCTTATAAAATCGCCAGTCATCAGCACACGCCGGAAATTGAGCAAGCACTGGGTGATGCCGGCGGGCGCGAGATTGTTCTGACTTTCACCACGCATCTTTTACCAATTGCGCGCGGCATTTTAACGACCAGTTACGCCACAGTGCGCGGCGAACAGACAACGCAGTCACTGCATCAAATCATTGCCAAGCGCTACGAAAACGAGCCGTTCGTGCGCGTTTGTCCTTTGGGCGAAGTGCCGCAATTGAAACACACTGTCGGCAGCAATTTTTGTGACATCGGCGTGCAAGTGGACACGCGCACCAACCGCGCCATCGTAATTTCCGCTGAAGACAACCTCATAAAAGGCGCCGCCGGACAAGCCCTGCAAAATATGAACATCATGTGTGGCTTCGACGAACGCGAAGGCTTGCGTAGTGCGGCGTTGTTTCCGTGATTTTATGCGAGAAAGTCAACGCATATTTGTTCTTGCGATCAGTGGATTTCTTGGAGCGTGTTTTTATACGTTTCTAATCATTTTCGCTGATTATATTTACTACACTTTTTTCTTAACTCGCCCTTACCAAATTGAGTTAATGGATTCACTTCCTTATAGTTTTCCTATAGGTGTTGTGATGGGCATCATAAGTGCCTCAATCTGGTGGTGTTACCAAGCCAATGATTTTGAAGGTGCTGCAAAAATCTGCCACAACTGGGGAGTATTAGGTTTTATTGCAAGTGGCGCGATTCTACTGCTCCTTTTGAATGAATATTGGAACCGAGGCTTTTTCATGTTAGTGGCCCAATTTTTTCGATTTTGTCTGGGTTGGGGCGCGCCGCTTGGCTGGTCTATTATGCTGTTGTTCGCTCCTCATTTACCAATATTCTGGAGTCACAAAAATCCCTCATGAGAACCATCGGCATTATTTCGGACACGCATATTCGTGCGGGCGGCACGCGGCAACTTCCGGCGCGAGTTTTTGACGTTTTCGCGGGCGTTGATTTTATTTTGCACAGCGGTGATGTGACAGATGACAGCGTGATTTCCGATTTAGAAACCATCGCGCCGACTTTTGGTGTGCATGGCAACAACGACGATTGGAGCGTGCTGGAACGATGGCCCGCCACGCGTTTTTTGACAATCGAAGGCTGCAATATCGGCCTTGTGCATGGGCATCTCGCCAAAGGGCGCTCGACGCCGCTTGATATTGCAGGCAATCGCGAAACAGCGGGCCATGCGCTGTCACATTTTCTCGATGAAAGCGGCGCGCCAATAGCCGATTGCATTATTTTCGGCCATTCGCACCGGCCTATTATTTTCTGGCACGAGGTCGCCGGACGCAAAATATTGTTGTTCAATCCCGGTTCTCCCACAGATCGCCGCTACGCGCCCAACTTTGGTTTGGGCCTTTTGCGCATAGACAATAATGAATTAAAGCCCGAATTAATTCTGTGGTGAAAAGCTATACTTCAGTGGTCAGCAGTCAGTGTTCAGTGGTCGGTTTTCTGTCCACCGACCACCGACCACCGCCCACTGAATATGTCCGAACTTTACATTAAACAAGAACTGCTCAAAACACTGGGGCAAATTGACGCCCTCATTCTCGATATTGACGGCGTGGTGCTGGATGTTTCCGGCTCCTTTCGCGTGGCGATTGCCGACACTTCACAATATTACGCCACGCAGATTTTGAATTTGGCCGATACCGGCGCGATTTTGCAAACCGGCGAAACCGAATTTTTCAAAATGGCAGGCGGCTTCAATTCCGATTGGGATCTAACCAACGCTGTTGTCGCTTTAATCGTGGCAAAGCAAGCGCAAACCGATGCTGATAACACGCAAGTTATACGCGAAGCCGAGCCAAATTGGGACGACTATTGTGAAGCTATCAAAAAGCGCGGCGGCGGCCTCAAAGCCGCTGAAGCTTATATTTTGGAATACCTAAACGCCACAGAACGCCGCAATTTTTCGCGCAATTGGAATCCCAAATTAGTTACGCAACTGTTTCAGGAAATGTATGCCGGCGACGGCGCTTGTCGCGCGCTTTATGGCTTCGATCCCGAACGCATTCACGGTGACGGCTATTACAAAAACGAAACTGTCATGTTAGATGCGAAACTGCTGCCTGAAAAATTGAAAATCGGCATTGTGACAGGCCGCACCCATAGCGAAACGCGCCTCGCCCTCAAAATGGCGGGCCTGACACAGCGCATTCCCGAAAGCAACTGGATTACCGAAGACAGCGGTGTGCGCAAGCCCGATGGACGCACCATGCTGCAACTGCGCGAGAAAATGGAATTCCGCTTCGCGATTTACATCGGCGACACAGTGGACGATCATCAAACGATTTTAAATTACCGTGAACTCAAAGGTTCGGGCAAAGCCAAAATCGTGGCTTGCACCAGCCTTTCCGGGCCATCCGGCGAAAAGCATCGCCGTTATTTTCTTGAAGCGGGCGCCGAAATCGTCACGCCCGATGCGAATGCGCTTTTGCTGTATTTAAATCAGGTTTTGAAACCATAGAACGCAAAATTCGCAAATTTCTTTGAGAAAATTTCCGTTATTTTGCGAAATTTGCGTTCTATTTCAAGCACATGAGAACTTCAACCATCACTCGCAATACAACCGAAACGCAAATTGAACTGTCGCTCAATCTCGATGGCAGTGGGCAATTCGATATTGATTTGCCGCGCGACGCGGGCGCGCCGTTTTGGAAGCATATGCTGGAGCAGTGGGCGAAACATGGCCGCTTCGATTTGCAAATTAAAGCGACCGGCGATGTCGAAATCGAAGCGCATCACTTAATCGAAGATTTGGGCATAGTTCTCGGTCAAGCCTTAAATGAAGCCATCGGCGACAAACGCGGCATTGCGCGCTACGGCTTTTTCATCGCGCCAATGGACGAAGTTCTCATGCTCTGCGCCGTGGATTTTTGCGGGCGCAGCTACCTGCAACTTGACTGGAATTTGCAGCAGTCGCGCTTGGGCGAATTTGACACACACTTGGCGCGCGAATTTTTCGTGGCACTGGCCAACAACGCGAAAATCAATTTGCACATCAAAGAATTAAGCGGCGGCAACGCGCATCATGTTATTGAAGCGAGCATGAAGGCGATGGCGAAAGCCATGCGCGCTGCAACGACTGTGTCTGGCAATGAATTGCCTTCGACTAAGGGAATCTTGTGAGGTGATAGTGATGGAACAAATGGTGACTGTGAAAATAGCGCAATTTGATCATGAGGCACAATTCATCAAGTCTCGCTTGCGCGCTGCTCACATTTCATGTTTCTTGCAGGGCAATTATGGGCCAAGCCTGATTGGACACACCAGTTGGAAGCATCCACTGGGAGGCATTGAAATTAAAGTCAATGCCTCAGATTTAGCAGCCGCCCAAAGCGCTTTACAGACGTTCGCGAGGACGGATGAACCAATACCTCGATTGCCGTGGCATGGCATTATCACCTATGGTTTGCGCCAAGTGCCGCTACCACTGCGAATCCTCTTAATCGTTTTGGGCGCTCCCTATTTTTTGTTTACAGTTTGCGCCCTCGCCTACATGATATTAGGTGGGCTACTCAGCATTTTCAAACAATGATTACCATTATAGATTGCGGCATCAACAACCTTCGCAGCGCGCAAAAAGCCTTTGAGCATTTAGGTTATCAAACGCAAGTCACGCGCGATGCGGATGTGGTTGCGGGCGCTGAAAAACTCGTTTTGCCCGGCGTCGGCGCTTTTGGCGCGGCCATGCAAAGTTTGCGCGCGGCAAATCTCGTGGAACCTATTCAACAAACCATCAAAAGCGGCACGCCGTTTTTGGGCATTTGTCTCGCCTTGCAATTATTGTTCGAGGAAAGCGAAGAATTGGGCCTGAATCAAGGCATCGGCGCCGTCGCAGGCCGCGTGGTGCGCTTTGACGACGCGCCCGATTTGAAAATTCCGCACATGGGTTGGAGCGCGCTGCATTTTCCGCGCGAATCAAGGCTTTTCAAAGGCGTAAACGAAGGCGCGATGGTTTATTTTGTCCATTCCTATCACGCTTTGCCGCAAGAGCAAAATATGGTCGTCGCCACTTCGACACACGGCAGCGAATTCGTCGCGGCGATTGAACACAACAACCTGATGGCTTGCCAATTTCACCCCGAAAAAAGCAGCGCCGTCGGCATGAAAATTTTGGATAACTTTGGAAAGGTTTAGCTTTTAGCGGTTAGCAATTAGCAGTGAGCTAACCGCTAAAATCTGATTGCTAAAAGCTAATTATGTTTGAAATCATTCCCGCGATAGATATTCGCGGCGGTCAATGTGTGCGCCTTTTGCAGGGCGATTACAATCAGGAAACGGTTTACGGCGCCGACCCGGTCGAAATGGCGCAGCGTTGGGAAAAAGAAGGCGCCACCCGTTTGCACGTTGTAGATTTGGACGGCGCCAAAGTTGGCTCCGATGCCAATCACGCCATTGTCGCGCGCATTGCGCAGACGCTAAAAATTCCCGTGCAACTCGGCGGAGGTTTGCGCGATGCAGCCACCATTCAGTGGGTCTTGGATTCGGGCGTGGCGCGCTGCATTATCGGCACCAAAGCGGCGAAAGAGCCGCAATGGGCGCAGCAAATGTTCGCGCAATTCGGCGAAGCGATTATTTTGGGCTTGGACGCGCGCGATGGCATGGTCGCTGTGGCCGGTTGGCAAGAAACCAGCGCGATTCCCGCCGTAACTTTCGCGCAAACGATGCAAGATTTCGGCTGTGCGCGCCTTATTTTCACCGACATCGCCCGCGACGGCACTTTAGCCGGCCCCAATGCCGAGGCACTTCGTCAAATGGCAGAGGCCGTCGAAATTCCCGTTATCGCATCGGGCGGCGTCCATAAAGCCACCGACATTCGCATCCTGAAAAACATTCCCAACATCGAAGGCGCCATCGTCGGCAAAGCACTTTATGAAGGCACCGCCACGATGAATCAATTGCTGGCTGTGGCAAAAGACAAAGAGTAAAATTCCACTCCATAAGCGCGGAAGTGAGCTATATCGGAAATTCTTGCTGGCATATCAGCGAGAATCATTAATCATTGGGCCGCCTAACTGCTGATAATCCATGCGAATGGCGTTCATAAAACAGAAATCCTCTGCTACACTGCGCGCCGTGTCCACTTCTTTAACTCAATACGAAATGCAAAAAACGGGCGTGCGCATGGATGATGGGCGCACCCTGAAATATTACGATTTCGCCGCGCAAAATCAGACACCGCCTTATTGGCAAATTCATCAAGACGCTGCGCAAGCCGACCCGCCAACAGGGCCGCGCCTTTTGCCACAGCCACCAGAAATGCGCTGGAATCCGACGCTGGGCGAATGGACGGTTTTTGCCGCCAATCGCATGAACCGCCCGCAGTTGCCTTCCAAAGACGCTTGTCCGCTTTGTCCCGGCATTTTGGAATTGCCGCTGCCTTATCAAGTCGCCATTTTTGAAAATCGCGCGCCTTCGATGGCCTATATTCCCGATGATGAACAAGCAACGCCGAACGCCAACATCTACGAAATGACCACCCCGGCGCGTGGGCGCTGCGATTTGGTGGTGTATTCGCAAGATCACGATTCTAAACTTGCTTCGATGCCGGTTAATGACGTTTATTGTCTGGTGGAAGCGTGGCGCGATCATTATGCCTCGCTGGTGGCGCAACCCGACATCAAATGCGTTTCGATCTTTGAAAATAAAGGCCGCGACGCAGGCATGACGCTTGACCATCCGCACGGCCAAATTTATTCGTTTTCGTTTTTGCCGCCCAATGTGCAAAAGCAATGGGATCAAACCATCGCTCTCTCACATAACGGCAACTTGTGGCAGAGCATCATTGATAAAGAATTGCGCGAAGGCACGCGAATTATCGCTGAAACCGATGGTTTTTTGGCCGCGCAGCCATATTTTGCGCGTTATCCGTATGAAGTTCACATTTGGGCCAAACGCGTCGGTGTGCATTCGCTTTTGGAAATGACGCCCGATGAGCGCCGCCAATTGGCTGGAATGCTGAAAAACCTTGTCACGCGCTACGAAGACTTGTGGCCGGGCAACGAAATCGGCTTCCCAACTTTGATGCTGATGTATCAGCTTTCCAATTTAGTCGGCGTAGAAAATTATCGTTTCCACATCGAATATTTGCCCTTGCAGCGCAGTCCTGAAAAGTTGAAATATCGCGCCAGCGTTGAAAGCGGGCCGGGCACCTTCTTGAACGATGCTTTGCCCGAAAATCAAGCCGCCGAACTCAAAGCCGTGGCGCCACAAACAGTCGAATTGCCGGATATTATTTTTTAGGTTCGGGATGATGGGTGAATACAATCCCATCACCCCGAACCTATCACCCCGAACCTATCACCCTTCTCATGAACATCAGCGAAATTTTTTCTCAAAAATTTGGCGACAGCGCCGAGGCATTTTCGATTCGCTCGCCGGGCCGCGTCAATCTTATCGGCGAACACGTTGATTACAACGATGGCTTTGTTTTGCCGATTGCGGTGCCGCTTGAAGTGAACTTAAAAGTGCGCCCGCGCATGGATCGGCGCGTGGAACTTTACGCCGCCAATTTCGATGACTTGCGCGGCTTTTCGCTGGACAATCTCACGCATCAACAAACATGGATTGATTATGTGCAAGGCGTGGCGCATGAGTTGGCGGGCGCCAGCGTGCCGCTGCATGGCTTTGAAGGCGTGGTGATCTCTGATGTGCCGGTCGCTTCGGGTCTTTCGTCCTCGGCGGCCATCGAAGTAGGCGCCGCGCTGGCCTTTTTGCATTTGGCACAGCAACCAATGGCGCCAGTTGACGTTGCCAAACTTTGCCAGAAAGCCGAAAACAAATTCGTTGGCGTCAACTGCGGCATCATGGATCAAATGGCCGTCGCTGCGTGCCGCGAAAATCACGCGCTTTTGCTCGATTGTCGCGATTATTCGACGCGTCAGGTGCCGTTTCGCTTGCAAAAGCACTCGATCATCGTCACCGACAGCGCCGCGCCGCGCGAATTGGCTTCTTCGGCCTACAACGAGCGCCGCGCGCAGTGCGAAACGGGCCTTGCGCAGTTGCAAATAAAAATGCCGCACGTTTCGTCGTTGCGCGATGTGTCGCCCGAAGATTTGCAGCAATACGGCGGCGATCTCGACCCAATTGTGCGCAAACGCGTGCAACACGTCGTGGATGAAATCGCGCGCACGGTTTACGCTTGCGAAAATTTGGAAAAAGACAATCTCGAAGTTTTCGGCGAGTGCATGAACGGCTCGCACGCTTCGCTTAGTGAACTTTACGAAGTCTCCAGCCCCGAACTCGATTGGCTGACAAATTGGGCGCGCAAACAACCCGGCGTTTTGGGCAGTCGCCTAACGGGTGCTGGTTTCGGCGGCTGCACCGTCACGCTCATCGAAAACAGCGGCGTGGATTCGTTTCTTGAAAACCAACCGCGCGAATACACAGCCGCCATGAAGCGCGAGGCGCGCTGTTGGGTTTGCACCGCTGTCGAAGGCGCGCAGATTCTGTGAATTCACGAGAAAAATACGGCCATTTCCGGCAAAAATAGCTTCATTCTGGTGAGAATGAGGCTATTTTTAAAGCAAAGTGCTTCCATCCCCGCGAGAATGGAAGCATCAGGCAAGCAAAGTGGCTCCATCCCCGCCGGGATGGAGCCACTTTGGAAGTTGGGCAACTGTTTGGAGACCAATTTCCTGTAAATTTTAGCTCCAACTCCAAAGGCGACGGGCGTTTTCGAGTTGTTCGGCGACGCGTTCGGGCGCTGTGCCGCCGTAACTTCCGCGCGCGGCGACGCTCGCTTCAACGGTGACGACATCCGTTACGTCGTCGCCAAAACGATGGTCAATGGACTGCCATTCGGCATAAATTAGCTGGTCAAGTTGACGCCCGTGTTCTTCGCAATAATTCACTACACGACCTACGATTTCGTGCGCTGCACGGAACGGCACGCCGTGGCGCACTAAATAATCGGCCACGTCTGTCGCTGTCGAAAAGCCGCCGCCCGCCGCCGCTTTCATGGCCTCGGTGTGGAAAGTGACCGATTCGATGACGCCCCGCGCGATTTGCAGGCTGGAAACCACGGTATCGAAGGCATCAAAAAGCGGCTCTTTATCTTCTTGCAAATCGCGGTTATAAGTCAGCGGCAAGCCTTTAACAAGCACAATCAAGGCGTTTAAATCGCCAACGACGCGGGCGCTTTTGCCGCGAATTAATTCCATCGAATCGGGATTTTTCTTTTGCGGCATAATCGAAGAACCCGTCGAAAAACGCTCGTCAAGCGTCGCAAAACCGAATTCCGGCGCGCTCCATAGCACAAATTCTTCGGCCAAACGCGAAAGATGCAAGGCAATCATCGTCAGCGCCGACACGCTTTCAATCATGTGATCGCGGCTGGCAACGGTATCCATCGAGTTTTCGGAAACGCTTTTAAAACCCAATTCTTGCGCCACAAAATGGCGGTCAATCGGAAAAGTGGTGCCTGCCATCGCAGCGGCGCCAAGCGGCAGCACATCGTTGCGCTTGGCGGCATCGGCGAGGCGCTCGGCGTCGCGTTGCAGCATCCAAAAATAGGCCAGCAAATGATGCGCGAGCAAAACGGGTTGGGCACGCTGCAAATGCGTGTAGCCCGGCAAAATAGCGTTTTGATGCTCTGTGACGCGACGCAAAAGCGCGCCCTGCAAATCGCGCACGGCTTTTTGCGCGGCGATGAGGGCGTCTTTCAAATAAAGGCGCACATCGAGGGCGATTTGGTCGTTGCGCGAGCGTCCAGTGTGCAGTTTTCCGGCAACCGGGCCAAGACGCGCCGTGAGATGACGTTCGACAAAGGAATGAATATCTTCATCCGGCGCATTTTCAAAGGTGAGCGCGCCGCTGTTAATATCGTCGCCGATGGTGCGCAGGCCTTCAATGATCTGCGCGCCGTCTTGGGCCGAGATCACTCCGGCGCGGGCCAACATTTGAGCGTGCGCCATTGAGCCTTTGATGTCATACTTCCACAAGCGCGCGTCAATGGGGAGAGAAGTGGAGAAATGGGCCATTGCCTCATCGGGCGCTTGCGTAAAACGTCCGCCCCACAAGGCTTTTGTTGTGTTTGTGGGTTCGTTTTGGCGTTCGGCACTGGCGGATTGCATTGCGACTTCGGCATCAGTCGGTAAATTAATTTCGGTGTTCATGGCGACTTTATTTTAACAACCGTCGTCTTGCGTTACGCGCTTTTAAAAATCCCGCGCCGCAAGGCGCTTTTGTCACGCCCTGACCAAATCTCACTGGCAGGGCGTTTTTTATGCAGTTATGAGTTTGAAATCGGGAGTTTTGAGTTAAATCAGTTTCAACTCAAAACTCTGAACTCAAAGCTCATAACTCAATCAGGGAGGTGACGCGAACCAATGGCAAACGAAGAAAGCACATTATTCGATCATTTAAGGGCGGCGCTGCGTGCGCCGATGGGGTCGGGTGGCGATTTGGCCATGACAGCGGCCCTGCGTGGCAAGCACCCCGCCGACATCGCAGAGGCAATGACGCGATTAAGCAACCCCGAAGCGTTGGGTGTTCTCAACTGGCTGGACAACGAGCGGGCTGCCTCCGTGTTGCCCGAACTCGAACCGGATACCCGCAGTTATCTGGTGGATAACGCGCCGGCGGGACGCATCGCCGACTTGCTGGACTTGTTGCCGATGGACGACGCGGCGGATGTCGTGGCCGAAGCCGCCGAAGATGACCCGCAGCAAGCCGAAGAACTGCTCGATGAACTGGCCGAACGCGCGCCCGAAGACGCCGCCGAAGTGCGCGAACTGCTGGATTATCCCGAAAACAGCGCCGGGCGCCTGATGACCGACAATTTCGTGCGTTTGCTGGCCGAAATGTCCGTCGAAGAAGCCTTTGCAGCGGTGCGCGATGCCGACCCGGAAGTCGAAACGCTGACCGAACTTTACGTCGTGGACAAAATCAATCCCGAAGGATTGACGCAGCCGCAACAAGACGAAACTTTACTGGGTGTCATTCCGTTGCGGCGCCTCGTAAATGCTCGCTCGGAGCAAAAAATTCGCGACATTATGATTGGCGAACCGCTCACAGTCAGCGCAGACACCGATCAGGAAGTAGTGGCGCGCATTTTCGCCAAGTATTCGTTTTTGGCCGTCCCCGTTGTTGATCGCCAAGGCTTTTTGGCGGGCATCATCACGATGGACGACATTATTCACGTTTTGCAGGAAGAACAAAGCGAAGACGTGCTGGCGCTTGGCGCCGTCTCGTCCAGCGATTCGGAAACGCCGTATTTGTCACTGACGCCCGTTGGGATTTTTCGCCAGCGCTTTGGCTGGCTGTTGCTGTTGTTTGTCGCTGAAACCGCGACGGGTTTCGTCACGCGCCATTTCGGTGGGCTTTTCAAAATCGTTCCCGCGTTGGCGTTTTTTATGCCGCTGCTCATCGGCACTGGCGGCAATGCAGGCGCGCAAGCGGTAACGACCATCACGCGTGCTTTGGCGCTGGGCGAAGTGAATTACAAAGACTTGAGCCGCGTGTGGAGCCGCGAAATCAGAGCCGGTTTAATGCTCGCAACGGTGCTTTCTTGCGTTGGCTTTGTGCGCACGCGATTGTGGGGACAGCCCGATAGCATCGCTTTCGTTGTGGCGGCTTCGATGATGGTGATTATTTTGTGGGCCATGACCGTCGGCTCGATTTTGCCGATTATCCTCAAGCGCTGCGGCCTTGACCCCGCCGTGATGAGCGCGCCGTTTATCACGACTTTAGTGGACGCCACAGGCTTGTTTTTCTACTTCAGCATCGCGCGTATGGTTTTGCCGGAACTCCGTTGAATTATGGTCGGGGTAGGCGTCTTCCTGCCCCGACCATACGAGGACGATTTTTAAGAAAATACGCAAATCTTCCAAGAAGATTTGCGTATTTTCTTAAAAAATTTGCTTAAAAATTGAAGTAATACGCTTAAAAGTCAAAATAATTTTCTTAAAATCCAAGATAATACGCTCAAGAGTAATGGTATTGTGTTCAAGGGTAATAGTAATACGCTCAAAAGTCGAAGAATTTGCAAATACCGAAAGAGAATATGCTCAAGAGTAATGGTAATATGCTCAAGAGTAAGAGCAATACGCTTAAAAGTTGAAGAATTTGCAAATATTGGAAGACAATATGCTTAAGAGCTTGACCTTTATGCTCAAGAGTATCAGGTTTATGCGTAAACTTTGAAAGAATATGCTTAAAAGTAAAAGAATTAAGGACACAACAAAGCCATGCAAGGAAGAATTCTTTGGCTTGGAGCCTAAAATCAAGACTTTTTTGCGCGATTTTCTACAAGATTTGCTAAATTCGTGCTTCGGGCGAAAGTTGGCGCAAACTTTCGATAACTTTGGGCAAAAGATTGAGTAGAGCATCAATTTCGGCTTCGGTGTTGCCGCGCCCCAAACTAAAGCGTGTTCCGGCCCGCGCGAGGCCTGTTTCGCGGCCAATGGCGAGCAAAACCGGCGACGGATCAAGGCTTCCTGCCGCACAAGCGCTGCCTGTCGAGCAGCAAACGCCGGCGCGGGCATCCAACTCCAAAATCAAGCCCTCGCCTTCGACGCCTTCAAACGAGAAATTAGCGATGCCGGGCACGCGCTGCGTTCTATCGCCGTTGAAATGCGCGCCGGAGACATTCTTTTCGATGCCGTCAATGAGATAATCGCGCAACTGCGCCACGTGCGTTTCTTCGCCGTTTTGCAGGGCATGGAGTGACGCAATAGCCGCCGCGCCCATCGAAACGATGGCAGGCACATTTTCGGTGCCGCCGCGCCGTCCTTTTTGATGCGGGCCGCCGTCCACAAGGGTTTCCAATCGCACGCCGCGCCGGATGTAAAGCGCGCCCGCGCCTTTGGCACCGTAAAATTTATGGCCGCTGAGAGTTAATAAATCCACGCCTAAATCGCGCACATCAAGCGGAATATGACCGACAGTCTGGCAAGCGTCGCAATGCAGCCAAATGCCACGCGCTTGGCAAATCGCGGCAATTTCCTTAATCGGCTGAATGGTGCCCATTTCGTTGTTGGCGTGCATGACGGAAACGAGAACTGTGTCGTCACGCAAGGCATTTTGCAATTCATCAAGGCGCAGAATGCCGTTTTCGTCCACGCCAACAAAGCTGATTTCAAAGCCTGCTTTTTCCAGCGCCTGACAAGGATGCAAAACTGCGTCGTGTTCGATATTTGTCGTCACGATATGCCTGCCTTTGCCTTGCTCTTTCAAGCGATGCGCCACACCTTTGAGCGCGTGGTTGTTGCCTTCGGTGGCGCCCGAATTAAAAACAATTTCCGCCGGGCGCGCATTGAGCAAGGACGCCACTTGTTCGCGCGCTACATCAATGGCAAAGCGTGCCTGTTTGCCCAAATGATGAAGCGATGACGGATTGCCGTAGGCTTGCCCCAAATAAGGCAGCATGGCTTCTAACGCTTCGTCGCAAAGCGGCGTTGTGGCGGCGTGATCGAGATAAATCATGAGAAAAGTAACACCCGTCGGGGCCTGTGTGCCAAGTGTAACCAGCGCGTAGAGCGATAAATTATGCATCATATCTTGTAAAAAGCGGGTGACACGGCATAAAATGAATTACCCGGTTGGCTATTCGAAAAACTTCATCACTCACGGCCCCGGCGGAAGGTTTTAGGTCTTACGATGCCGAAATCACAACGGACGGCGTATGTGGCGCTGGCTATTATTTTAGATGCCTTGACTTTGGTCGCGGCATTTTTTGTGGCCGTTTGGCTGCGCGAAGGATTGGGGAACACGTTGGTAGCGTTCAGCGATGTGTTTGGCTGGCGTCTGCGCGAAATGGTGCGCCATCCCAAAGATTTGCCGGAGTTTTACCGCATTGTTTTATCACCTAATCCGCTTGTAAATATTCAAACTCATCTTTGGGTTTTATATTTGTCCATTCCGGCGTGGCTTTTTTTTCTACAAGCCCAGAACGCTTATGATCCGCAGAATCATCGTAATGCGCGGCAGGAATTCGCCGTGTGCGGCTATGCGGGCTTGATGGGCACGATGGCCGTCGTGGTTTTTTTCTTTTTGGCTAAGTTCGATGGCAATCGCCTGCTGTTTACGGGTTTTTTGATTTTTGGCGTCACGTTTATGTGGCTCGAACGGCGCTTTCTCTTGCCCTTTTTATTGCGCGGCAGCAAAAAAGCTGTGCGCAATGTTTTGCTCATTGGCGATGCCGCCAGCGCGCAAAATTTCCTGAAATTATTGCAAACGCCCGCTTATCGCAGCAGTCGCTTAATGGGCTACATTTGCGACCAACAACCCGCAGACAGCGAAGTGAATTATCTGGGGGGCATGGACGAACTGGCGAAAATCCTTGACCGCGATGTAGTGGACGAAGTTGTCATTGTGCGCTCGCAGGCCGAGGCGGTGCCGCCGAGTTTCGCGAAGAAAACGCGCCCCGGTCACAGTTCGCCCGGCCATATTTGGGGCGATATTTTACAATTGTGCCTCGAACGCGGACGCACCGTCAGCCTCGTAGATGACATTGTGCCGCCCGTCAACGCCAAAGTCGAAGCAACCATGATGGGGGCACTGCCCACGCTGGTTTTGCACAACACGCCGCAAAATACGCTGGCTTTGGTCGCCAAGGGCATGATGGATCGCCTTATTGCGTTCATCGCGATTTTCGTTTTAATGTTCCTCTTGCCGGTTTTTCCCATCATTGCATTGCTTATTAAGTTGCATGACCGGGGGCCGGTTTTTTTCTCGCAAGAGCGCGTTGGCCTCAATGGGCGCCTTTTCAAGTTCTACAAGTTTCGTTCGATGGCCGTCAATGCACAGGAAATCCTCGAAACCATGAAGCGCGAAGAACCGGAAAAATACAAAGCCATCAACGTTATGGAGGAGCCGTTTTTTAAGGCGAAAGAAGGCGAAGACCCGCGCATCACGCCGATTGGTCGCTTCATCCGCAAGTATTCGATTGATGAATTGCCGCAGTTTTTGAATGTCCTCAAAGGCGATATGAGCCTTGTTGGGCCGCGCCCGCCACTACCAAAAGAAGTTGCCGAATTGGAGCCGTGGCAACGTCGCAAACTTTCCGTCAAAGGCGGCCTAACTTGCATCTGGCAAGCCACAGGCCGCAATGAAATCACCGACGTGGACGAATGGATGCGCCTTGACCTCGAATACATTGACAATTGGAGCCTATGGCTTGATGTCAAGCTGCTCTTTAAAACGCTCAAAGTGCTGGTCAATCCCAAAGGCGCGTCGTGAGATTGCTTCGAGGCTATTTCAGAGGCTATTTGGTAGTTTCTTAGAGTCTGTATTCAAATGCCACGATAAGTGAAAGGGTGCACTTTGGGTTTGGGCTGAAGTAAGTTGAGCATTTTATAAGTCATAGCCCACAGCTTCCAGCGCCGCAATCGCACGCCTTTCGCGCTCGGCGTTCATCTCGGCGGGTTCCATGTGCCGGTCAAGCCCATGCAGCCCAAAGCGAGGGGAAACGACGGCACGCGATGTTGCATAATCATAGTTTTCCCTTTTTGCGGTAAGCATACATAGCCACACCCAGCGTATCGCCGATGGAGGGATTTTCCCACCGACTGCCATACCAATGCTTAACAGAAACTTGGTGGCATCCAAAACAACCTTTTTGCGAAACACGCACTGCGCGGGCGGCAATCTTCCAATCGTCAATCTGAAAGTCCATACCTTCGCGTTGCTTGAAAGCGGCAAAGGCTTTTACTGCCGGTGCCTTGAGCCGTGAAGCAGTGCCCACTTTGCCTCCATCGGGCAGACCTGTAGGAACCTTTCCTAATTCCTTGCCGTAGTTTTCATCGAAGAAAAAGTAAGGATTTGCTTCGTATCCCGCCGGAGGTTTGCCAGTCATAAAAATTGGCCCCTGAATAAAGGGGATTGTGAGACCATTGAACCTGAGAATGTGTTCATAATCGTAGCGAAAGTAGCGTTCTCCCGCTACATAAAACACCACTTCATAACCTTTGCGTTGCAGGGCTGCCACAGAGGCTTTTTCCGAAGCAGTTTTCGGCACGAAAACGCTGTGGCGTTTCCCTACGCGGTCTGTCCCGAAGTTATCTGTTGGCATTTCAGCAAAGCGCGCTTGCACAACTTTATCAAGCATGGCTAATTCAGGGACCGGAAAGGTATAAGGCGTTTTTGGCGCGTTGCGATGCCGGTTTTCCTGCCAACGCACCACGCCGAATGGCAACAGCGCCACAAGCGAAGTAGCAAGGAAGAATTTCACCAGAAATTTGCGCTTGCGTCGCATAGTTAAAGTAGCCACAGATGCACACAGATTTTCTAAAACCATCTGCGTTCATCTATGGCTAAAAATTTAATCTTCCAACGTTGAAATATCGCCCGGTGCGACGCCGAGTTCTTGCGCTTTCAAAACGCGGCGCATGATCTTGCCGCTGCGCGTTTTGGGCAACGATTGAACAAACTCAATATCGCCGGGAATGGCAATCGGGCTGAGTTCTTCGCGGACGTGCTGCTTCAAGGCTTTGAGTAAATCGTCGTTGGCTTCGTGGCCTTGTCGCAAAATGACAAACGCTTTAATGCTTTCGCCTTTGAGCGCGTCCGGCTTGCCGATAACAGCAGCTTCGGCCACCGCCGGATGCGAAACCAAGGCGCTTTCCACTTCGGCTGTGCCAATGCGATAGCCGGACACGTTCATCACATCGTCGGCGCGGCCCATGACGCGAAAATAACCGTCTTCGTCTTGCGTCGCCACATCGCCCGCCGAATAAAAACCGGGAATGGTGTTCCAATATGTCGCGTAGCGGTCAGCGTCTTTGTAAATGGTGCGCATCATGCCCGGCCACGGTTTTTTGATAACGAGAAAACCGCCTTTGCCGCGCTCGACTTCGTTGCCTTCGCGGTCAACAACCGCCGCTTCGATGCCGGGCAAGGGCTTACCGGGCGAGCCGGGTTTGGTCGGATAACTGGGCACCGTGGAGATCATAAATTGCCCGGTTTCGGTTTGCCACCATGTGTCCACAATCGGCGCTTTTTCGCGCCCAATGTTTTTGTGATACCACAGCCATGCTTCGGGGTTTATCGGTTCGCCGACAGTGCCCATGACTTTAATCGAAGACAAATCATATTTTGCGGGCCATTCGTCGCCAAAACGCATCAGGGCGCGAATGGCGGTGGGCGTCGAATAAAAAATGTTGACGCCGTATTTTTCGACGATGCTCCACCAGCGGCCCGGATTGGGAAAGTCCAGCGCGCCTTCGGCCAAAAGCACCGTCGCGCCATTAATCAGCGGGCCGTAAACCACATAACTGTGGCCGGTAATCCAGCCGGGGTCGGCGGTGCACATATAAATGTCGTCGTCGTGCAAATCGAAACAAATTTTATGCGTGTATGACGTGCCCACTGCGTAGCCGCCGTGCGTGTGGACCACGCCTTTGGGCTTGCCGGTTGTGCCCGATGTGTAAAGGAAAAAGAGCGGCGTTTCGCTATCGAGAACCTCCGCTTCGCAGTTTGGCGATTCGGCATCTAAGGCGGCATCGAAATCAATTTCGCGCTCTTCTTTTAATTCACCCGCGCCACGCCGGTAAACCATGATCTTTTCGAGGAAATCCAGACCCTCGACAGCTTCTTCGGCGATGCCTTTGAGATTAATTTGCTTGCCGCGCCGGTAGCCGATGTCGGTGCAAATGAGAACTTTCGATTGCGAATCTTCCATGCGGCTTTTCAAAGCTGGCGCCGAAAAACCGCCGTAAACAACGGAGTGAATGGCGCCGATGCGCGCACAAGCGAGCATCGCAATCGGCAATTCGGGCGTCATCGCCATGTAAAGCGTGACGCGATCTCCTTCGCCAACGCCGAGTTTCTTCAAGGCATTGGCGCATTGATTGACGCGCCGCGAAAGCTGCCCGTAAGTCAGAGCGCGTTCGGGCGCAACGCCATTGGCATCCGGTTCGCCAACCCACAAATACGCCACTTTGTTGCGGTGTGGCGAATTGACATGGCGATCAAGCGCATTGACGGAGATATTGAATTTGCCGCCGACAAACCATTTCAATTCCGGCGGCGAAATTTGCCATTGCAGCGTTTCATTCCACGGCTCGAACCAATCGAGTTTTGCGGCTTGCTCGGCCCAAAAAGCAGCCGGGTCAGCGATGCTTTGCGCGTGCAAGGCGTCGAAATCTTTGACTATAGCGCGTTCGATGACTTCAGGCGAGGGCGTAAAAACTTCGCCTTCTTTGGCGAGCGATGAAAGGTTTTCGTTTTGGGACATGAGGATTCCTCCGGCGGAAATTATAAATTGGAAGCGGCGCCGGAAGTTTAGCAATTGTGCCCTGCCCTCGCGTAAAAATACCACAAGAGAATGTTAATTATCGCGCGCTGTCCACAAACTGCGCACGCCAAATTCTTCACCGCGCATCGGTTTGGTGTGACCGTCC
>JANMKN010000126.1:0-18317 GCA_031372065.1 Abditibacteriaceae bacterium
CCGAGCGCGGAAACTTGATACCCTGCGGCGTCCCGCCGTGCTCCGAGCGCGGAAACTTTGTGCCCTGCGGCATCCCGCCATGCTCCGAGTGCGGAAAAAAGATGCTCGGCGGGACGCCGGAGGCATCTTTTCTCATTAGACTGATAAGTTAATCTGCATAATCCGCTGACCAAAAGGCGCTGCGTCTCACCTTTTATAACACGCCCGCCTCTGAAAAGAGGGCGCCGGGGGTGAGGGTCAAGCGGGGCGCCCAACACAGTCTCACCGCGTAAGGTGAGTTTGTTACTTAAACCAGTCCTGTCAAAGTGCCCGTTGCATCTTGGAATTTATCGCTTTCGACGCCCATTTTTTGGGCCACGGTGACGAGAACATTGGCAAGCGGCGGATGATTATCGGGGTCGTGGGCGATATGTTGGCCGTGTTTGAGTCCAAAGTTTTTGCCGCCCGCGACGAGAAGTGGCAGATTTTTCGGCGAATGTTCGCCGGTTGGCCCCGAATTCATGCCGCTGCCGTAAAGAATCATCGTATTGTCCAGCATGGAGCCGCCCGCTTCTTCGGTTTGCTTCAAAAACGTCATAAAGCGCGCCAAGCGTTCGATGTGGAATTGGTCAATGCGCGCCAAGCCGTCTAAATTGCCTTTATCGCCGCCGTGATGCGAAAGTTGATGATGATTTTCGCCGCCGCCGCCATAACCGCCGGCTTCACGCGACCATTCGAAAGTGATAATGCGCGTGGTATCGGTTACGAAGGAGAGATAGCTCACTTCCAGCATGACATCAAGCCACATCGGGCGGTCATGGCCGTTGCCGGGCTGCGAATTGAGTTGTAAATTTGCCGGGTCAACTTTGGGTTTTGGAATATCCACCCACGAAACGAGGCGCCCGACGCGTTCTTCGGTTTGGCGCACGCTGCCCAGATATTCGTCCAGCTTTTCTTTGTCGCTTTTGCCCAGTTGCTTATTGAGCGTTTTGGCATCGCCCATCACACTGTCGAGAATGCTTTTCTTTTCGGCATAGCGGCGCAAAGTCGCTTCGCGGTCAGCGGCGCTTTCGGGCACAAATAATCTTTCAAACAAGCGTTGCGGCGAGTTTTCAGTCGGAAGCGGCGTGCCGGTGCGATCAAAACTCAGGGTGTGCGAATGGCCCGCCGAGCCGGTGCCGGAAGCGTCGCCCAGTTGCAACGAGGGAAAGCGCGTTTGCTTGCCGTGAACTTCGGCGATAAGTTGGTCAATCGAAACGCTGTTGGTGTAATCGGCGCCCGGCACGGCTTTGAGGTCGGCACCCGTCAGCCAAGTGTCGGCGCCGCTGTGTCCGCCTTGCGAATGCGGGTGTCCGAGGCCGCTTAATACGGAAAACTCGCCGCGCAATTCTTGCAATGGCTCCAATGTTGGGGACAGCGTGTAATTCGCGCCTTTGTCTTTGGGCAGCCAAGTGAAGATGTTTTTGCCGTTCGGCACATAGCAGCAAATCAGGCGCGGCTGCTTGCCGAGCGATTTCGCCAGCGGCTTGTATTTCGACGGCGAAGCGAAGGCGTTTTCGGGCAGCATCGCTTCCAGCACCGGCAGTGCGATAGCGGCGCCCAGCCCGCGTAGCATGGTGCGGCGCGAAATTTGTTGACGGAGAAGTGGCGTCATGGTGATTTCCTCAAATTCTTTCACATTTGGCAAAAGTTGGCCGATAACGCCAACTTACGAAAGCAAGCAAAAAAGCCCATAGAAGGGGTGGAGCGAACAAAGGCATCATCGCCAATAATTTTTCAGTTCCTCTATTATTCAAATAAAGCAAGTAGGCAAAAGGCGCACCGACTAAAATGCCACCGCAAACACCGACTTGTCTTACCTCAGCAAATAATCGACTCTTCACAAGGTTGACTACGGAGCCGGTGCAAAATCCCAATATGAAACCGGCTGGCGCCTGAAAGGCAATCACGCTGACATAAAGAATTTCCGGCACTCCCTCAAAAGGCTCAAGTAGAATCCACTTTTTCACATAATCGGAGTCCCGAAAATAAAACAAAAGCAGATGGTAGAGCGAAATCGTAAATAGCGGCAAGCCTATAGCACCCAAAGGGGCACCAAGCAGCCACAGATATTGCTTAGCAATGCGTTTTTTCAATACAACCTCTTTTCCTAATGGAAATGACTCACTTCGTGCGAAACGCTTTCGATCCAACGACGAAGCGAATCAGGGAGCGCGGCGTGCCTTGCTTTTAGCCGCCGCTGCCAAAATACTCATCGCCGCTCATAAGGCGCACGTTGCAATAGCTTTTGATAAGCGCGAAGTCTTTAACGTTATCGGAAACAATCGTCACGCTGGCTCGCCGGGCAGTGCGAGCAATCAGCACATCGTTGGTGATGCGGTATTTTTCATCAGCGAGCAACTTGGGCGTGGTGCCGCCACTGTGCGACTTCCGCTGTCGTTGCAAGCGATTGATAATGCGCCCCACTTCCCACCAATCGTCGGCATTAGGCACCAACAACCGTCCGGCCTTTTCAAATTCCCGCCGCACAGTGCCCAACAGCTTCATGTCGGTTTCGTCCTGCGCTCCTACCATCAGCTCTTGTAACACCACCACCGAAAGATAAAAGCTGTCAGGAAATTCATCGAACGGCGGCTTGCGGGAAATGAAAATGTTGGTGTCAAACGTGATGCTGGACATGATCGCTTAGGAACTTTCGCCATTCCGTTCAGCGATGCGCTTCCATACTTTTAAAAGCGCCTTGCCGCCTTTCGCGGCGTGTTCAGCTTGCGCGTTTTCGGCAATGCGCTCATTTTTCTCAGGACTTTTCATCGTGCCGTTGGATGTAATCCGGCTCGTTGTCTTATCGCTTGTTCTACTGGTGGATTTTGTTGTTTTGGTTGACATCACTTGGCTCTTTGTTTTTCAGGTTTCTGCTGTTTAGTTTTACATCGGCGGAGTGCCGGGAAACGGCATTGGCGGCATGGCGCCCATGATTTGATCAAACATTTTGTTGATGTCTTCCATTGGTTTGCGTTTGTAGCCCGCAGGCGCGTCCCAAATGTGAGTGGGCAAACTATCAACACCACGACGCACTAATTTCATTTCGATGCGCAGATTCTCGTTTTTGGCGGCCATTCCCGCAGGCGGTTCGATGGTGAGCGCGCCATAAAGTGGCATATGGGAGTGCTGGAATTCGGGCGAATCTTCGGGTGTGTCGAGCGGCGGCATCATGGTGTAGGCCGCACTGTGCAATTCTTCGGGCAGCATTTCCCACATAACCCACGGCATTTCGTTCATCCACATGGAACTGCTGCGTTGGCGATCACGCCCGACAGTTTTTATCGCGGCAGAATGGAGTTGGCCGAAAACTTCGTCGCCGGGCAATTCGCCTGCAATCCACCATTCCATCGTAACGCGCGCCCATTTTCCACTGCCGGTAAACGAAGGTTCCGTATTCAACAAAGCGGTGAAGCGATAGCCTTGACCTTCCACGCCATCGAAGGTGCGCTTTTCAGACAACGGACGAAAATAGGTTTTCATCATCGTTTTCATAAAAGGCATGATGACAGCGCGCACTTCGGCTCCCAAACGCGCCCGCTGCTCTGGCGTGAACGAGGGCGGCGCTTCTTTCGACAATTTCGGCGCCAGTTTGCGCCACGGATCAAGGCGCGATTTCTCCAACAAATCCTTGAAGTTTTCCTCCACATAATCCTTGGTGAGAGAAGAGTAACTGATAAATTTCTGGTCGTCGAATCGCTGCACGATAGTCATGCTGCCAACCAGCGGATTAACGGGCATTTCTTCCTTAGCTGGGGCCTTCATTTGCTTCAATTTCGGCCCGCCCTTAAGGGGAGCAAAAGTTTCCATTGGCATGGACGACCCCACCGGCGCGCCCATACCGGGAAATCCCGGAGGCATCCCGTTTGGCAAGGTTCCCAGCGCATTAGTGGCATCGTATTTGAACAGCAAGCGCATACGATCCGGGGTTACGTTGGTGAAGGTTTTGAACTTCACAAGAGCTTTTGGGGAATTGCCAAAATGCACGCTACCCGAATGCTCCCAAGTCACATCAGCGCGAGCGATGCTGCTTGTTACAGCAAGAGCCGCCAGCGTCGTCAGCAAAACCATCTGCTTGACAGGTTTCATAATTTCCTTTCGTTTCCACAAAAATTATAACCGTTCGGGCAATTCTTTATCGCACGCTTTATACTGCAATCATGCTCGCCCCTGCCCCAGCGAAAACATCTTTGGCCCGCGATGACTGTGAAATGCTCACCCGCTTTAATTTACCACGCGCTTCTGTCATAATTCGGCCTCTGCAAAAGGCCGATAACCATGCGCTCGAATGGCATGGAGGCGACGATTTGCGCAGTTTCTATGAACGCCAGTGGATGGCGCATGAAATCGGCGAGGCCATTGTATTGATAGCCGACTTTAATGGTTTTCCCATCGGCCAAACCGCGATTTATTGGGAAGGCAAACCGGCACATCCGCGCATTCCCGATTTGCAATCGCTGCGTGTGCATCCGATGTTTCATGGTCAGGGCATCGGCACACATCTTCTCAATGCTGGTGCTCAAGTGGTGAAAGAACGCGGCTTTCATCAAATTGGACTTTCGGTCAACCCTGAAAATCTGCGTGCGCATCATCTTTACGCCCGCTGCGGCTATCGCGTGATGACCGAACCCTACGAAGCCTCGTGGCAATACACCAATGCTGTCGGACAAATCGTTGTCGTGACTGAAATCATCCTTGATATGGTGAAGGAGGTGTGAAAAGTGAAAAGTCTTAGGCAGTTACTTTTCACTCTTCACTAACGAATCACTCAAAACCATGCCTGCTGCCCTCACAATCGCTGCTCTTGACAAGTTATCCACTTATGAAGCGGTTAATTCGATGTTTGATCGAGCGGCTGATCTGATAGATTTGCCTGTAGCCGAGCGCACCATTTTGAAGCGTCCCTTTCGCGAAGTGAAAGTGGAACTGCCGCTCAAAATGGACAGCGGCGAATGGCGCGTTTTCAATGGCTATCGCGTGCAGCATGATAATTCGCGTGGCCCCTGCAAAGGCGGTTTGCGCTATCACCCTTCAGTAGACGAGGACGAATCGCGCGCCTTAGCTTCGCTGATGACATGGAAAACCGCGCTGGTAGATGTGCCTTTTGGTGGTGCCAAAGGCGGCATTTCGTGTGAACCACACGCGATGAGCAGCGATGAACGCCAAAAACTCACGCGCGCCTTTGTCCGCGCCATTGACGATTTCATCGGGCCGCACACAGACATTCCCGCGCCGGATATGAATACGTCGGCGCAAACAATGGCGTGGGTGATGGACGAATACTCGGCGCGTCACGGCCACACTCCCGCTGTGGTCACGGGCAAACCCGTGCATCTGGGCGGCAGTTTCGGACGCGAAGATGCCACCGGGCGCGGCGTCACCACGATTACCAAAGCGGCAGCGCGCGCTTTCGATATTACCTTGCGCGATGCCCGCGTCGTATTACAGGGTTTTGGCAACGTGGGCAGCCATACAGCGCGCCTGCTGCACGAAGTAGGCGCCAAAATCATTGCCGTCGCCGACGCACATGGCGCGATTTTTAACGCCGACGGCCTCAATATTCCCGCTTTGATGGTGCACGTCGCCGCGCACGGCAAAGTTTTGGAATTTCCGGGCGCACAAGCGATTTGTGCTGGTCAACTTTTTGAAATCGAATGCGAAATTCTGATTCCTGCCGCGCTGGGCGGCGTTATTGACGGCGAAGTCGCGTCCAAAGTGAAAACACAATTAATTATCGAAGCCGCCAACGCGCCCGTCACGGCTGGCGGCGCGGCGATTTTGGAAGAACGCCAAATTCCCACCGTGCCCGACATTTTAGCCAATGCTGGCGGCGTGGTTGTTTCGTATTTCGAATGGACGCAAAACCTCACCGAATTTCGCTGGAAAGAAGACCGCGTTCACGCCGAACTCGAAGAAATCATGCTGCGCGCCTTTGGTGAAACCCTGCACGTCGCCGAACAGCGCAAAATTGATTTGCGCACCGCCGCTTATGTCCTCTCCATCGGCCACGTCGCCGCCGCGACACGACTGCGTTGGATGCAGTAAACGGAAATAGGAAACACTTCAAGTCCTTGACGGACAAAGAAACCTATTTTCGTCGTGACAATATCTCGTATCACCGGAAATATATGTCTATCTAATGTGTGACTCTTTTTAGGTTGTTCCACCAGAAGAAAACTCGATAGAATGCGGATTAGCCAATCTTCATTCAAGGAGCTTTTACTGATGGAACGAGATGATTTTATCATTGTGGTTTACCTGTTGGTTTGTGACCTGTGTCAAGAGTTTTTGCGCCGAAGATGCCCTCCGGCGTCCCGACCACCTCGCTTTTTCCGCACTCGGAGCACTCTGGCGTCCCACGGGGCATTGAGCGCGGAAACTTGATACCCCTTGGGATGCCAAGGGGTATCGAGCGCCGAAACTTGATACCCCTTGGGACCCCACCGGGTATCGAGCGCCGAAACTTGGTGCTACGTGGCATCCCACAGGGTATCGAGCGCCGAAAAAAGATACCCCGTGGCACCCCACGGTGCTCCGAGCGCGGAAAAAAGATGCTCCGTGGGACGCCGCAGGCATCTTTTCTCATTAGACTGATAAGTCCAACTGCCTAATCCATTTTACAACGCGCCCGCTCTCTGACAAGAGGCCGCTACCCCTATTTTTCGCTGGCATTCTGCGAATCTGTCTCCGCGATACTTCATGGCACGCGTTAATGTTAAACTCATTGGACGATTGCGGAGGGTATGATGCGCTATCTGATATTGCTTCTCTTGTTGATGTCCTGTGCGATGACGTGTAGTTTGGCGTCGGCAGATTCAGAACTTGGACCAACTGAATACACAAAGTCATCCAAAGACAAAAAATACGTCTTTGTTATGTTAGCGCCAGCCAAGTGGCGCCAATTTGGGAAATTACATTATAAATACCCGAAATCCGGTTTGTATCTGAACAATGGCTCGCGGACACCTCTATGGACTGTCGACTGGTATGAATTCGACGTTGAGATCTCGTCAGACGGGCAATATTTGGTAAGGTGGGGAACTTGGCCCCGCTTCGGGGACAAGTATGAAACTTTAGCGCTTGCGTTTTATAACAATGGCAAGCTCATCAGACAATATCGGGTCAAAGATTTAGTAGCGAATCCGAAATATTTACCGTTCAGCATCAGTCATTACCAATGGCTGAGAGATAAAAGCTTTAACGATAAGAACAAGCGTTTAACGGTTGTAACTTACAAGGGATGGGGTTCGCCCGGCTCGGAATACAAAGCGGGGAAAAAGTATATTTTTGATATTAAGTCAGGCAAAGTTACTAATGGTAGCTTGCCCTACCACCGCAGGCTACGAACGCAAGCTAACAAGAGACTATGTTGGCAAGGGGTTTCTTTTGGGTGATTCGTTTTGAGTTGTGACACAGCCCAAGAGCGACGAAATGGATTAAGCACTTTCTTACTCCCGCACCATAATCGCGCCGCATTTGGCGCACAAACCAGCCTGAGTTTTGAACAAACTTTTGCCGCCGCATTTGCCGCAACGCGCTTCCCATTTTCGAGGTCGGCGCATGACGCGACTGCCTGCAATACCACGCGTGCTATGACCATTTTGGGATTCCGCTTCACTGCCGCCAATCATTCCGGCGCGGCGCAAGCGCGCGATGAGATCGTCATCTACTTCCATCGCATCGCGCATTTTCTGGCGCAAGGCGGCATCACGCCGGGCGCGTTTGGTTTCAGAATTTTCGACAACACGCTTTTGCTTTTCTGATTCGCCATATTGAGCCGCAAGGTCTTTCGGCACACGCATCCGTTTGGCTTTCACCAGCGCGACATCGTCTTTCTGAACGACAGGTTTGGCGGCTGCTTTTGGCTGCATTTTGCCCACGTTGCGACGCGGTTCTTTGGCAATCGAGGGCGTTTTTTCGAGGCGAGTCGCGGTTGTTTTCCGCTTGTGCCGTTTGGTTTTGCGCGGCGCTTTCGCCATCACTTCGGCTACGTTGGGCTTGCTGCGCGTAGAAGTCAAACTTTTAGGCGCAGGGGCCGCAGTTGCCTTTTTCGCAGTTGACCTTTGCGTTGTTGGCTTCGCTGGAATTTTGGGCGTGACAGAAGCAGCTTTTTTCTGGGGCGCGGGCTTCGCTTTGGCGCGAACCGGCGTCTTTTCAAGAGCAGGCTTTGGCACCCTCGGCGTGTTTTTTGTTGGCTTCGGTGCTGTTTTTTTGGTTGTTGGCGCGGCTTTTTCTGTTACCAGTTTGGCGACCACGCTTGTTTTTTTACTGCTTGATTTTGCCTTTTCGGGCGCAGCTTCAGGCGCGGTTTTAGCATTGCGCGGCTTTGACGCCACAACTTTTTTCGCCGTGGTCGCACGAAGCAGCGGTTTGGTTGCAACAGTTTTCAGGGCGGTCTTTTTGGGGGTGGCAGCAGGCATGAGAAACCTTAAAATAATTTCACTGATTCGAGTGATAATGTCGCAGTGTAGCCGGAATTTTGTTCGCAAACAAGTGAAATTTCACGATTTTCAGGTTTTAATTCCCCAGCCGCCGCCACCGGGCATTTCAAGGCGAAGAATGGCGCCTTTTTCGAGGCGGCGCGCGAAAGAAGCGGGCAATTCTTCGATTTGGTCGCCTAAAATCAAAAAATTTCGGCCCCGTTTGCCCGCGCTGCCGTTTTGCGCGCCCCACGGCGCGATTCGGCGACAAGGCGCTCCTTGATATTCGGCGAATAAGCCGTGCGGCGCAGCGCCTCGCCCATTTCTTCGGCAATTCCAGCAAAGCGCTGGCGATAAATTTCCAGCGTAATGGCGTTGCTGCGCCACTCGGTTTAGTCGATTGCGAACACTTTGGCAACAAACCTTGATTGTTCCAACAACCTAAGCCAAAATAGAGTGCATGATTTCATCGGATTTGGACGATTTGAAGATTGGTGTCATTGGTTCGGGCGGGCGCGGCGGCTTGGCAACGCACGCCCATAAACCGGGCGAAGGCTCGCGCGTCGTGGCGTGTTGCGATGTCAATGCGGAGGTTTTAAAAACAAATCAAGAAAAGTATGGCGACAAGATTTTCGTTACAGAAGATTACCGCGAACTCTTGAAATTGCCGCTTGATGCCGTTTTTATCTGCGTGCCCGATTTTCTGCACGAGCAATATGCTGTCGAAGCGTTGCAGTCGGGCAAAGCAGTTTATTTAGAAAAGCCGATGGCAATTACCACCGAAGGCTGCGACCGCGTTTTGCAAGCGGCTTTGGATAGTGAGCAGCGCCTTTATGTTGGTCATAATATGCGCCATATGCCGTTTGTTCTGAAGATGAAAGAACTAATTGACGGCGGCGCCATAGGCGAAGTAAAAACGGTTTGGTGCCGCCATTTTGTCGGGCATGGCGGCGATTTTTACTTTCGCGATTGGCACGCGGAAAGTCGCTATTCCACAGGCCTGCTTTTGCAAAAAGCAGCGCACGATATTGACATTATGCACTGGCTGGCAGGCGGCTATAGCCAGCGCGTCAATGCACTGGGCGGTTTGATGGTGTATGGCGAAGTGGACAAGCGTTTGCCTGAAACCAACGGCCCGCGCGCCATTGAAAGACCGCTGATTCGCATGGAGGCGTGGCCGCCCAAAGAGCAGCGCGAATTAAATGCGAACATTGATGTCGAAGACCTTTCGCTGATGCAAATGCAACTCGACAACGGCGTTTTCGCGGCTTATCAGCAATGCCACTTTTCGCCCGATTATTGGCGCAATTATTGTGTGATTGGCACACAAGGGCGCATTGAAAACTTCGGCAACGGCGAAGATGGCACGTTGGTGAAATTATGGAATCAGCGCAAATATGGTTGGAGTGAAGCGGACGAGATTTTCGTGGTCAACGCCACCAGCGGCAGTCACGGCGGCGCTGATCCGCGCATTGTCGCCGAGTTTTTGCGTTTTGTGCGCGAGGGCGGCAAAACCAACACCTCACCGCTCGCCGCGCGCTATTCGGTAGCAGCGGGCTGCGCCGCGACCTATTCACTGCGCAACGGCGGCGTTCCGGTTGACGTGCCACGCGCCACGCCGCAAATTGAAAAGCACTTCGCGTAAATTTTTACGAGCGATTGCTAAAGCGTTCGCGCATTTGGGTGGCTTGTTCACGGTGCTGCGAAGAGGCTTGATTGCGCACAATATCAAGGGCGAGGTAGGCGAGAATCTCGGCATACATACCGAGGCGATGGTGAAAGCCTTTGAGAATGCCGATTTTTTCTTCTTTGACTGGATGTGTCACGCCATGCAAAGGCACGCTGGAGACTTTTAATTTCCAAACGTATTTCACATAGCGCGTAATCGCCGTTTCGATGCCAAAACGCGAATTTGTCAGGCCCGGAACGGCTAAAAACACTTCGCGGCGAATGGCGCGTTGTCCGGTTAAAGCCGCCATTTGACGATGGCAAACGCCCAACCACCAACCGAAAATGCCGCCGCGCACTGCGCCGAATAATCCCAGAGCCATATCAGCGCGATCAGTCGACTCATCGCAGAGCATCGGCGCTAATAAATCATCAACTTGCTGCGTTTCGAGGCCAATTAAATCGGCATCCAAAAAAAGCAAGACTTCGGCTTCAGTGCGAAGCGCGCCATAGGTCATAGCGCCGCCTTTGCCGATGTTGTGTTTTAGCTCGAAAATGCGCAATTCGCGGCAACCGGTGCCACGCGCGGCATTTTCGGCCAAAAGAGGGGCCAAACGCTCGGCCACGGCGCGCGCTTCGATGGCAGTATTATCGGAGCAACCATCAGTAACCACGATAATTTCATGAACCAATTGCGCCTGCGCCACAGCTTCCAAGACGGCGCTGATACGTCCGGCCTCGTTGTAAGCCGGAATGACAGCCGCCGTCGTGGTCGGAGTAAACAAAGTGGCTTCCCGCTGGGCGGTAGTGAATGGTGTAGTCACGAGAGCACCTCATCGGCGACTTCGCGCAGTTGGCGGCGGCTGGTAAAGCCGACCACTTGCGCGACGGGTTCGCCGTCCTTGAAAAACATTAAATTGGGAATTTTCTGCACGCCATATTGCAAACTGAGCGGCTCGAATTCGTCCACATCGCATTTTACGATCTTGAGACGGCCTTCATAATGGCTCGAAAGCTCATCCAGCAAGGGCGCGACCATGCGACATGGCCCGCACCACGGCGCCCAGAAATCCACCAGAACCGGAACCGACGATTGCAAAACTTCTTGGGCGAAGTTGTCATCGCCTACCACAACGACTTGAGACATAAGAATAATGAATACCAACCAAATGCCACAAACGGCGAAGCGGGCACCATGAAGAATTCAGGTGTCCGCTTCGCCGTTTGGCGCGCGTCAATCGCTCAGAATTTCCTCGACCACGGACGAAAGTTGAGATTCGTTCTTGTAGCCAACGACCTGATTTACGATTTGCCCATCTTTGAAGAAAATGAGATTGGGAATCGAAACCACACCATACTGCGCGGCGATTTCGTGATTCTCATCCACATTGCACTTCACAACTTTGATTTGACCAGCAAATTTGCCGGCCACGCTATCCAACACGGGGGACAGCATTTTGCATGGCTGGCACCACTCTGCCCAAAAATCCACGACAACCGGTGTAGTGGCCTTCACAACTTCTTCATCAAAGTTTCCAGCCCCAACCGAAGCAACGTTCGACATAATCTTCCTCCTTGAGAATACAACGGCACTAACGAATTTGTATCGCCCGCCTTTCGCAACGGGCCTAACAATTTCCGAGGTGCCGCCTTCGCTCGTTGAATTTCAGAAATTCAACACGCCAGCAGGCTAAAACTTATAGCTTTCGGCAGACGATTTAAACCACGGCGGGTTGCGAGACAAATGCGCTTGTCACTGCCTAAGTCTCCCAGCGCCCAACATGGTTAATGTGTTTTACGTCAGCAGTCGCATTTCATCTACTGCTTTTTGCTACGCTCTGCCCTTCACCGACCAACGAAACCAGCATGATTGCCGGTATTCGGGGCTGTTTTAGCACCGCCACGCTGGTTCGCAATCAAACGTCCGAACAGCACATCCAGCGCCAAATTGGTGTTGGCGTTGCGTAAAATATAGTGACGGGTTCGCCGCACTTGGTCAAGGCCAAGCGCCCAAACGGCGGGTTCAGCCAACCTCGAACCGCCACCATTTTCTCCTTTTAAACTTTGCTCCCAACGCGCCCGATAAACCGTTGCCAGTTCATCCAAAAAGCGCGCTGTGGCCGAGCGCATTTCTTTGGCGTCCAACTTTTTGCCCGCACTTTTACTGCTTTTATCGGCGCGTTCGAGGTTTTGGTCTTCATTCCACCACGTTCGCGCCAAACGAAGCGCTTCTTCGGTCAATCCCAAGGCGCCGACGGGCTGCGACTTGGCAATGCGCGCCACTAATTTTTCCGCTTCGGCAAAGCGCGGCAAAGGCACTTCTTCTGCTTCGTCCTGCGCCATCAAACGACGCGTTTCGCGCCAGGCAGCACCGGCGCGGCCATGCGCCACACGCAAAGATTGGCGCACAAGATCAGGCGCGGCTTGGGCAAATTGTGCGTGCAGCCATGAGGCGATTTCGGCATCAGGCGAAAGTCCCAAAGGCAAGTGCCAAAGGCGTGAACGGACCGTTGACAATAACTGGCCAGGGTTGTCGGCCAGCAAAACAATCGTCAGGCCCCGCACCGGTTCCTCAAAAGTTTTGAGCAATGAATTTTGGGCCTGCATATTCATGCGTTCGCATTGAACTATCATCATAACTCTTCGCGCCCCGACGGTCGGGCGCATCATGGCCTCGAAGCTAAAGTCCCTTGCCATATCCACGAGAAAAGAACTACCTTCTAACAAATCGGATGCGATTTCATTTACGGTGAGCGAAACCACAGGACGAAAAACTTTGTAATCGGGAAAAGTTTCGATTTCGACTTGATGACAAATGCGGCAATGGCCGCACGGGGCGGGCAAACTATCATCATCAGTCGCCACATTAGGGCAAAGCAAAAGCTGCGCATAGCGTCGCGCCAAGGTTTCTTTTCCCGTTTGCGGCGGGCCGCTAATCAGCAGACTTTGCGGCACCCTGTCCTTGGCAAACGCCCGCGCCAACGCTGCCCAACGCTTTTGGTGGCCGACGATATGGAGGCTGGAGGTTGGATGTTGGATAGTGGTCATGCGTAATGTTTGCAAACTGATTCTTAGCACCCTAACGTGCGTTTCCCCTCGTTTTCAGGCCGCAGAGCCTTGATTTTCACGAGAAATCACATATTTGTCACAAATTCTTCACGATTCTGTTCCAAGACATACCAATTCTGTAAGCAAACAGACCGATTCTCTACGCCGACAGCCCAATTCTCTAAGCAAACACACCGATTCTCTACGCCGACAGGCCGCTTCTGCATCAAAGCAAGCCAGTTCTCTACGCCATCTAACCGATTCTGCACGAGAGCAAGCCGATTCTGTAAGCGAACACGTCACTTCTCTACTGATTTTCCCGCTTCTGTAGGCCGACAGATGGATTCTCTACCAAATCGGCTCACTTCGGCACGAGTTCGCCTCGGCGCGGCATTTATTTAAGAACTCTTAAACAGGCGCGATGTGAAAGGGTGTTCATGCGCCGTGTAAATTGCGTTCGCGCAGGATGTTTAAAACGAACTGATGAACTTCATCCGGCGCGGGCGCGGCATCAATGAGGACAACACGTTTTGGTTCGTCTTGGGCAATTTGCAAAAAGCCGTGACGCACTTTTTCTTGAAACTCCAAACCGCGCGCTTCGATGCGATCTTCGCCGCGTGTGGCCCGGCGACGTTGTTGTGCTGTTTCCACATCTACGTCGAAAACCAAAGTCAAATCGGGCACTGCCGACCATGTGGCAAAAGCGTTCATTTGCTTGATAAATGAAATCGCCAAATCCAATCCGGCGCCTTGATAAGCCACGCTGGAATCCATAAAACGATCACTTAAAACAATCGCGCGGCGCCCCAAGGCGGGGCGAATGACTTCTTCGACGTGTTGCGCGCGGGCGGCGCCAAAAAGCAGCAATTCGGCGCGCTGCGCCAAGGGGTGCTGCGTGTGCAGAAGATAATTGCGAATCGCCTCGGCGAGTTGTGTGCCGCCCGGTTCACGCGTGGTGACGACTTCGCGCCCTGTTGCCCGAAAATAATCGGCCAATAAGTTCAATTGCGTGCTTTTGCCGCAACCATCTATGCCTTCAAAAGTGAGGAACAAGAGAGTAGTGAGTGAAAAGTGATGAGTGAGGGATTCCTACTTTTCACTCGTCACTTTTCACTTGATTTTGTCAATGGCCTGCTGAATCATGGCGGCAGACTTTTCGAAGCCGGGTTTAGAACGCGCCAAGCGCACGGCGGCACCCCATTTGGCTTTGGCTGCCACGTCGTTTTTCTGCTTGCGGAGAATCAAGCCTTCGTCCCACAGTTTTTTCAACTGCGCTTTGACAGCGGGATTAGGCTGCACCCCAGAAGATGCTGTAATCGGCGCAACGCCAGTTGGCGCAGCACCAGTTGGCGCAGCACCGGTTGGCGCGGCTCCGGTTGGCATTGCGCCCGTTGCTGGAGTAATAGCTGCTGCACCGGCATTTTCTTCATCGTGAGGCTGCTGCGAATACCAAAAGGCGCCGCCGCCGCCGACAATAATCAACACCAGCAAAACGGGCAAAATCTTTTTCAGGCCACCGCCTTCTTTCTTGGGTGATTCACTCGGAGGCGAGGCGTTGGGAGACATATCAAAAGGAGTTGACGCACCTGCTGATGAAGTGCCGCTGCCAGCAGGATCAACAAAAACACTGCTATTCATCGGCGAGGCAGTAGCCTGAGCAGGAATGTCTACCTGTGTGCCGAAATCGCCGAAATCTTCCGGTTCATCCGTCGAAAACACCGAAAAATCAGCTTGAGGTGCCGAAGGAGGCACTGAAAAATCGGCCTGCGCCGCCGTCGGGGTCGCAGGAAGCGGATTGGCGGCGGCTTCTTCGGCCATCGCGTCAAACCATGATTCGTCTATGGCTTCTTCAACGGGCCGCGCGCCGGAACGGTTTGGCGCAGGAGCATTAGCACCATTTGCCCCTTGAGAAGTGGATTGATCTTCTTCGTTTGTAGCCTCGCCCTTTTTGCGGCCAAAAGAAAGCGCCATTACTGCCTCCTGAATCGGGTGAATTAAAATTCGCTTTGAAAATTGCGCGAAAAACCGGCTGGCATTAGCAACCGGCGACGCCCGCAGTTTATATGAATTATTCGCCCTGCGGCCATAAAACAGAAATTTTTATTCGCACAAAATTGTATCTTCGTGCGAATAAGCCGGTGCGCAACAACACAAAAACACCAAATCTTCGGCGCCTGTGTTCCAGATTTTATGTTTCTGCCGGGCGGAAATCAAAACCGCGTCACCACAGTGCAAATCACGCGTTTCATCTTCGATGCACAAACAAGCTGTGCCACGCAAAATGTAATAAATTTCTTCGGCCTGCGGATGAAAATGCTCCGTCGTCGCGCCGCCCATCGGCAACGTCGCTTCAGCCAAACTTTGATTTTGCGCACCGGAAAAATTCGGATGCACTATTTCCCGAATTTGCGAACCATCGGCAGTGATAAAAGACGTGGCGCTGTCGCTGTGGAAAATTTGCATAAGAAATCAGCGGGGAACAGTAGGCAAAAAGCGCACGCGGCGATTGGGTTCGCGGCCCACGCTGTAGGAACGCAAGTGAAAACGCTCGGCGATTTGATGTTGCAAGCGGCGCATTTGTTTGCCTTGGGCGCGCAATTCGACAGGCTCGGCTTGCGCCATGACGCGCTGCGCGGCGTTGCGCGCTTCTTGCAAGGCCAAATCACGGGGCGACTGCTTTTCGTCACTGGCCTGCGCACTAAATAAATCGTGCAAACGCGAGAGAATCTGCCCGTAAGTGTTGCCGCGCACGCCGATAAAAGGCAATTTCAATTCGCGCGCCTCGCGCAACATTGTGCTGTTGGCAGGCACGCCATCTTCGCCCGCGAGCAGCAAAACGGCATCCGATTCGTTCCAATTGCGCGCGATGGTCAGCGGCAAGCCAAGATGCTTAATGGCCCGCGCCAGACGCGAGCGGCTAACACCAAACGGATAAACGCGGCGCACGCGCGCCACATCAATTGGCACTTCGTCCGGCGCGCGGACGGTGGGCAGAAATTCGCTTTCGCCTTCGGGCAATTCCGGCTCAAAATCGGGGTCAGTCCAACGCGAAATGGCGGGCGGATGCGCTACTTCGACAGCATATTCAGGACGATGCCCGACTTTGCCGTTGCGCCCACTATAAACCGGCGCAAGGGCGCCGCGTGTATCGCGCGTATCACGGTCGTGCCGATCATTGCGCCGTGTGCCGCGTTCATTATCGCGCCGTCCCCGCCGATTATCGGGACGTGGCTGTCGTTCGCGATTTTCCCATTCGCGTTCGGGTGGCGGCGCGGGTGCTTCAGATTGTTCGCTTTGCAGATTGCCATTTTCGTCGCGCCAGCGAATTTCCGGCGGCGCTGGATAGCCGCGCAACAGCGCGTCCACCACGTCCACCACGGGGCGGCGCACGGCGATTTTATCGCGCTCGATCATTTCGATAACCACATCAAAAGTCGGCGGCGCTTTGCGCTCCAAAACCGTTTTTTGCGTGCCGCGCCGCCGCGCTTCTTCATCCGAAAGCGTCACGGCTTGAATGCCGCCAATTAAATCGCTCATGGCCGGATTTGCTACCAAATTGTCCAAGGTGTTGCCGTGAACAGTGGCGATAAGTTGCACGCCACGCTCGGCGATAGTGCGCGCCGCCAAGGTTTCTTCCAAGCGCCCGATTTCGTCAATCACAATCACTTCGGGCATATGATTTTCGACGGCCTCGATCATCACATCATGCTGTGCTTCGACACGTGGCACTTGCATTCGCCGTGCGCGGCCAATCGCCGGATGCGGCACATCGCCGTCGCCCGCGATTTCGTTGGAGGTGTCCACAATCACGACGCGTTTGCCTTCTTCGTCGGCCAAAACGCGCGCCATTTCGCGCAACAGCGTGGTTTTGCCAAGTCCCGGACGGCCCATGAGCAACACGCTCTCGCCGCCGGTGATTAAATCGTGCAAAATGTCCACGATGCCCATCACAGCGCGCCCGACGCGCAAAGTCAAGCCAACAATCACGCTGCGCCGGTTGCGCATCGCCGAAATGCGATGCAGCGTGGCCGGAATGCCCGCGCGATTATCGCCGCCAAATTCGCCGAGGCGCGATTCCACGAAATCCAAATCCTCGCGCGAGATGACTTCCTCGCGCAGATATTCATAGCGATCTGTGAAGCGCGCTTCGGGCTTGCGGCCCAAATCGAGAACGACTTCGATGAGTTGCCCACGCTCGTCTTCTTTAATCTGCGCGGCCAAACCCGGCGGCAAAACCGCCAACAACTCGTCCAAATTGTCGGTGATGATGAATGGTTCGTTTGTCATTTGATTTTACTCTGACGATGCCTCGCAAATTCGTTTCCGGCTGATCTTTTTAGTTTTCTACTTCTTCAGTTTCTCGCCTCGCAAAGCGCGCACGGTTTGCAAATTAGTTTCGATCATCGTTTCGATTTCCGGCGTTTCGAGAATGAAGGGTTTGTCGCGCAACTGCGGATGATTGACGATGGTTTTCATGGCTTCGTGGCCAATTAAACCTGCACCGATGTGGTCGTGACGGTCTAAATGGCCGCCTAAAGTGCCTTTGCTGTCGTTGAGATGAATGACGGCTACGCGATGAACGCCAACCCTTTCATCCAAATTTTTCAGCACGTTTTCTAAATCATTCGCTAAATCGTGACCGGCGGCGTAGGCGTGGCAGGTATCGAAGCAAACCGCCAAGCGGTCACTGCTGACTGCTTGCAAAACTTCGCCCAAATGCTCGAAGGTGCCGCCCAAACAGGTGCCCTGCCCGGCGGTGTTTTCGAGGGCAATTTTCACTCGCGCGTTCGGCGTGGCGTCCAAAACGCGCTTTAATGATTCGGCGAGACGCTTTAAGCCTTTTTGTTCGCCACTTTCGCCGTTATCGAAAAGCGAGGCGGTGGTTTTGCACAAATGCGCGCCGCAATGGGTGACGAGGAAATCGGCACCCAAAAAGTCGGCGCGCTCAACTTCATCAATCATGGCGCGAATGGATTTTTCCAAAATGGTTTCATCAGGCGCGGCGAGATTGATGAGATACGAATCGTGGACCACCAGCGGCGCGAAGGCGGATTTCTGCCATGCGGCGCGAAAATCGGCGACGCGCAAGGAGTCGAGCGGCGGCGCATTCCATTGGCGCGGCGATTTGCTGAAAATCTGCAAGCAATTGCAATCGAGTTTTCG
>JANMKN010000131.1:0-16976 GCA_031372065.1 Abditibacteriaceae bacterium
CGGTTTCGTCGCGCAGCACATTTGGCGCGACGTGCCCGAACTGCCACACGCAGCGGAATAAATACTTGCATCTAAATACAAAAGCGCCGCATAATTTTAATTCTGCGGCGCTTTTCTATTTTCCAACGCTCACGGCGCGACCAAATGCAACGTCAAAAACAAGATGGCGCCGGTTAATAATTTTTGTCCCGTTTCGGGACTTTGCGGCAGGCTGTGGCCTTCGCCTTCACCTTTAATCATTTGCACTTCGATGCCTTCTTTTTTGAGGCGATCATAAAGGCGCTGTGATTGGTCAAGCGGCACGAGCGGGTCAGCCGTTCCATGATAAATCAGCATCGGCACGGTTTTCTTGTCTACAAAGGCAATCGGCGAGGCGTCTTTATAAGCGGCGGGGTCTTCTTCGGGCGTTTTGCCGATAAGGTTTTTCACCAATGCCATGCCAACGGGAGAAACGTTCGATTCTTCCGGCTTCAAGGTGAGATCCGTCGGGCCGAACAAATCAATCACGCAGTTCACGCGGCTCGAATACTGCGCCAGATTGGGGTCGCTGTTGTCCCGCGTGTCGCGCGTGCCGAGAAAGGCCACCAAATGCCCGCCCGCCGAAGCGCCCAGCGCGCCTAAACGATTCGGGTCAATGTTATATTTCTTGGCGTTGGCGCGAATCCAACGCACGGCGCGCTGCACATCGTCCAACGGTGCGGGCCATTTGTTGGCATTTTCTTTCACCAAACGGTAGTTGACCGAAAATGTCACGAAACCGTTGTCGGCCAGGCCGCGACACGCATCAGCAAACTCACTTTTATCGCCGCCCACCCAACCGCCGCCATGCACCGCGATAAGCGCCGGCAAGGGCGCGCCGTTATTGTCTTTGCGATAAACGTCCAACTTCAGTTGTTCGCCGCCCGCTTCGCCATAGACGACATCTTTTTCCTCTTGCGCTTGCCCACGCAGCGCCGCGCCGAGCAGCAAAAGAAAAATCCCGCCGTAGCGCACAACATTTTTGATTCTCATTGAAAATTCACTCCTTGAAATTCTGCCTTCCTTTGACAGCAAAGCCAGATGAACGCGGCACGTTGCCTCTTGAACTTTAAATCTGCCGAATGCGCTCGATGACGTTTTCAACATTTATCGTTTCATTGAGTGATTTATCACGCGTGCGCACTTCGACTTCACCCGTTTCTTTGGTGTTGCGGCCCGCGACGATTTGCACAGGGATACCGAACAAATCGGCTTCGGCGAATTTGCCGCCGGGACGCTCGTTGCGGTCATCGAACAGCACGTCTACGCCCGCGCGTTGCAAGTCTTCATACAACTTTTCGGCGATGGCGCGCGTGGCGTCGTCTTTTTCCAAGTTCAGCAAATGCACATCGAAAGGCGCGACGTTTTTGGGCCAGATGACGCCGTTTTCGTCGCGGTGCGCTTCGGCAATCGCGGCGATAATGCGCGACACGCCGATGCCATAACAGCCCATCTCGAAAATCTGTCGCTTGCCGTTGACATCAAGAAAACCGGCGTCCATCGCCTTGGAATACTTGTTGCCGAGTTTGAAAACGTGGCCCAGTTCGATGCAGCGCGCTTCTTGCAAAACGCCGCCACCGTTCGGTGAATTTTCGCCCGCTTTGGCCTCGCGCAAATCGCCCCAATGCGAAACTTGAATATCGCGTTCGACATCCACACCGCGCAAGTGAAAACCATCTTTGTTGGCGCCGGTTGTCATGCGCTTGCGACCGCGTAAACTTTCGTCGGCAAAGATTTTTCGCACCCCCCCAGCCCCCCTTGGTAAGGGGGGAGAAACCGCGCCGAGGCTGCCGGGATGCGCGCCGAGCAACTCGAAAATCTCATCGGCATTCGCCGCGCGCAAATGCGCGGCGCCGAGCGCGCCCGTCAGTTTGCTTTCGTTCAGTTGATGATCGCCGCGCAACAAAGCGAGAACAGGCACGGTTTGGGGTTGGCCTTTTTCATCTGCCAAAGTCGCCATGTAAATCAAGGTTTTGATTTGATGCACCGCCGGAGCGCCGCCTTCAAATTGTGTGAGCGCTTCGATAGTGACGATGCCGGGCGTGGCGAATTCTTCGAGTTCGTCGCCGATGTCATCGCGGTCAGCGACGGGTTCTAAGATCGAAGACGCCATCTCCAAGTTCGCGGCGTAGCCGTCGGCTTCGCAAAAGAGCATGGTATCTTCGCCGCTGTCGGCAATCGCCATGAATTCTTGCGTGTCGAAGCCGCCGATGCCGCCGCCTGCCGCTTGCACGATTTGAAATTTCAGGCCGCAGCGCGTGAAGATTTTCTTGTAGGCGGCCACCATCTTGTCGAACGATTCATCCAAGCCCGCAAGGTCGCGGTCAAACGAATAAGCGTCTTTCATGATGAATTCGCGGCCCCGCAAAAGTCCGGCGCGCGGACGCGGCTCGTCGCGGAACTTGCCTTGAATCTGATAAAGCGTGACGGGCAATTGCTTGTAGCTGGAAATCGAGTGGCGCACGATGTCGGTGACGACTTCTTCGTGCGTCGGGCCGAGCAAATATGGCGCGCCTTTGACATCTTCGAGCTTGAACAAAATATCGAGTTTGTCGCGACCGGTTTCGGCCCACAGTTCGGCGGGATGCATCGCGGGCATCAAGAGTTCGACGGCGCCCGCGTGATTCATTTCCTCGCGCACGATGTTTTCGACCTTGCGCAAAACGCGCCAACCGAGCGGCAAATACGAATAAATGCCCGCGCTTAACTGCCTGACAAAAGCGCCGCGCAACAGCAAAGCGTGACCGGGATTGTCCGATTTCACTTGCCGCAACGTCGGCGCGAAAAATTGAGATTGTCGCATGATGGTTTTCCTTTAAGGCTTTTGCAGTATAAACGTCTCGCTCATAATTGGGCATGGCAAGCGTGCCTGCGGCGGGGCAAGCGCCTGAGAAATGCCGGACGAGAAAATCCTTATGCGATTGCCCCGCCGCGATCTGCTTTGGACTACTTCCAACCCTATTTTCAGCACGTCCAAGCGCAAAATCGGCCCCGCGAACGCCGATAAAGGCCCCGCCATCGGCGTCCACGGCGCCGATATTCCCGTCCACGGCGCCGTGGACGGGAATATTGGCGCCGCTATCCTCGTTCGCAGCACCGAGATTGGCCTTGGGAGCGCCATTTTACGGCTTTTGGGCCTGAATTGTCGGGTTTTCGAGAGCGCTGGCGTAGACTGGCATACTTTCTTGCACGACCAGAGCCTAAGTTACTGCACGAGGCGCACGCGTTCGCCAAAGGGGAATTGTTCTAACGCGAGGCCGCCTACGGTGACGACCCACAGCACGGGGATTTCTGGCGGCTTCTCCGGGAATGTGCCATAGCCGTCAGTGAGGTAAATTGCCAGCGCAGTTTCATGCGCGGCAGAGTTTTCTTCTAACTTTTCAAAGAAAGGCCGAAAGCTGGTGCCGCCCCCGCCCACCGGCGGCGGCAGCGGGCCGTGTCCTTCGAGCCGATGCGGGCCGTTCAAAGCGGCGTCGGCGTAGTATAAATCGCAAAGTAGATGCGGATATGAGGCTAAAATGCCCTGCACTTCGCTCAAAAACTCGCGCATAATCTCGTCGCCAATCGAACCGCTGGTGTCCACGCAAACATGGCAGCGCACCGATTCGCCCTGCAAAGCTTCGAGATACAAGCCGCGCCCCACAAAACGCCGATCATAGCCGGAAAAGTCCGTCGGCGTCTGCACCAGATAGCGCCATAGCCACGCGCGCCAATTCAAGCGGCCCGGTTCGAGCGAATCCAGTTCGCGGCGCATTCCCGACGGCACATCACCGTGCAAAGAACGCGCAATGATCCGCGCCCGCTGCATGGCACCGCGCCAATGGCCCTCAATAGACACGCGCCGCATATCCTGCGGGCTGGTATTGCCGTCGCCGCCGGGCGAGGCTTCCAATAAATCGGACATTTTGAGCGGCGGCAGCTTCTCCAAATCGCGTTGCAGCAGTTCGTAGACCTCTTCGGAACTGTAGTGCGCCAAGCGGTCATCGCGCATCCCGCCTACGGGCAATGCCGCGCCCGGTTGGGCGAGAATCATCCCGTTTATCACGATGTCGGCGGCGATATTCCACACCAAAGGGTCGCGCCTTCCGCGCCTTGTGCAGTGTCCGAGCGCCGCGTGCAACACTTCGTGCAATAGCAAACCGTCCTGCTCGGCGGGCGTGAGCGGCGCCCAGAAGTCGGGGTTGATAAAAACCGTCAAACCGTCGGTGGCGGCTGTCGGCACCATCCTCGTCACTTCGTAGCGGGCGAACAAAGCCAGCGCTGCGAGGAACGGCTGACGCGAGCGCAGTCGCAGCATCGAATGGCTGATTAACTGCTCCGCATTAGGCGCGAGTTCGGGGACTTCGACAGTCGTTTCGGCTTCGCTCATGGCGCGAGAATCTTCTGATAATCGGCGAGAAATTCTTTTAGCTTGTCGTCTTTTTGCACATAAAGCGCAAAGGCGCCCATTTTACCAAGGGCGCGCATCTGCTTGAACAAATCCACCGCGTAAAGTTGCAGCCATTCGGCGGGCGCCTTCTCGACCAGCCACTTGAAACCGCGATAGCCGCGCTCGGCTTCCTTGGCGCGCACCGTCAGGCCGATGGTTACTGCGTAGCGCGCCGATGGCTCGGTGGGAAAGGCGATGCGCTCGCCACCTTCGCCCGAAAGTATCGGCTCCAAGTCGGGCAAAACGCGGTAAAGCTCGATATACGATTGAAATTCCGTCGCCGTGGGCGTGCCGACCACCGATGCGACATCCAAACCGACGCCATGCAGTCGGCTCGCCATGACCCACGAACGCGGCGAAGGCCACGCCGGACGTTGCGCGTCGGTTTTGTGCAAGAGTTCGGGCCGAAAGGCCAGAAACGCGATGACTTGCTCATGCACATTGGTCGCCAGCGCGTGTGCTTTGAACGAATCCCAATCGGCTTCGACTTCGAGGTGCAAAAAACGATTGGCCAGAGGCGAGGGCATATCGAAAACCGCCGCGCGATCTTCCTTGCGATTGCCCGCCGCCCAAATAAACCAGCCCGGCGGCACGGTGTAAGAGCCAACGCGCCGGTCAAGCACCAACTGCTGCGCCATGCCCTGCATGGTTGGCGGCGCAAGGTTGAGTTCATCGAGGAACAACACGCCGCGCCCGGCACGCGGTAGAAACTCCGGCGGATACCAACGAGACAATCCATTTTCGGCGACAGGCAAACCACGCAAATCCGTCGGCGCCAGTTGCGAAAGGCGCAGGTCTATGAAATCCAAACCTTTGGCCTCGGCAGTCTGCGCCACGATGGAGCTTTTGCCGATGCCCGGCGGCCCCCAAATCATCACGCTCAGTTTCAATTCGTTGTCAATTAAGGCATCAAGGTATTGGTTAAGGGCTTCAGGTGTCATGTAGATTCATTATTTGTGCGTGGCGATGAGCGCTGAAAGGTCACAACGGCAGTTTCGCCTGCATCTCGCCGTAAGCATCGAAAAGTTCTAACTGCCCGCCACTTTCATCGGCAAATAAGCTGACAGCTTGATCGCCGCCCGGCGCTTGGAGCATGATTTGTCCGCCATCCTCGCGCGCACCAAAGGCGCCGCGTGGCGCGCCCGTGCGTCCGCAGACCATAACCATGCCACCCTCATCACCGGTGCCGATAGCGGCTTGCATCATACCTTCGCTATCGCAAACCTTCAAAGTGGCGCCGTTGTCTTGCATAGCTAATTGGGCCACTTGCTGATCTTTATCATTCTTTAGCGAGAGGCCGCCACCAAAAACACCGTTGTGTTCAACCGCGCCAATGCCAACCGCTGTTATGTTGTTTTCCATCAATAAAGACAAACGCCCGCCTCGTTCGTTGATGTCAAAGAGGCCGCGCGGCTGCGTATCTTTATCAAATAAAGCTAACGCGCCGCCGTTGCGGTTGAAAGTCAATTGCGCTTTCAATTGACCATCGTTGTCTTTTACGGTGACGGCACTGCCTCTATCGTGTCCCGGCATATCACCTAAAATCAAAACTCCGCTGTTCTTGGGGCCTTCAACCGCTAAAGTTCCTGCGCCTTTCATGGCCGTCGCAAAAATGACGTTCTTATCGTTTTTATCATTGAGTGCCAGACTGCCGCCCTCTGGCGAACAATTTAGCACCACCATAACCGGGCTGCTTTTACTGCCTTTTAGCTCAAGACGCCCGCCTTCTTTATCCACCAAAAGATAGGCGTGTTGGCCGCGCCGTCCGCGCGCTACGACTTTGCCGCCATCTTCATCTACACCAAGGATGACGGGCGTTTGACCATCGGCGTCCAACAACAGCGCGACGGGCCGATTATCGGCCACCGCCAAGGCAATACGAGGGCGCTGCTTGTCGTCGTTTAGGGTCAGGCGCCCGCCGTTTTTCTCGGCCATCATGCCAACGCGCGCTGTATCGTTTTGGTCAATGACCTGAATGTTGCCGCCTTCTGCACCCGCCATCAGGAAGGCTTGCGGATTGCCTTGGGGGTTCAGCACGCTGACGGCGCCGCCTTTTTCCAAGGCGCGCACTGCGACGGCGGGTTTGCCATCCTCCCCAAAGAGGAAAACATGGCCGCGTTCTTTCTCGGAGCCGATTTGCACATGGACATCATGTTGCGCGCCCCGTAATTCCAGATGACCGCCGTCATTGCGCATTTCGAGATTGACTTTTTCAGCTCCTTTGGTGTCACACAGATAGAGAAAACCACCAGTCTCGTCTTCGAAACTGAGTTCTGCCCGTCGTTTGCGATTGACATCCTCTACGGCGGGGTCTTCAATAATCAGCGACTGCACTTTGAGGCGCGCATAACCGACGAGATGTTGCAGATCGTCGGGCAAGCCCAATGCTTGTTGGAGTGCACACATTTGCTCTGCTTGATGCTCAATTTTCTCCCGTAAAATCGTGATCTCATCTCGCAAAGCCTCCATATCTCCAACGGATGCGTGGGCATTTTGCGTATCTGTGTTTGGTGTTTCCATGTCTCAATCCTTTGCGTCTTTAGTGTGCGTCATTTTGCGTCTTTAATTGCAACGTTTCGCGCGCGGCGGCGGCTACGGCAACGTTGGAATCTTCGGATAGGTAAGCCAAAATCTGTCGCGGCGCGCCCGCGTTGCGTGCCACGGCGAGGCGCTCCATCCAGCGACCTTGGAAAGCGGCCTTGCGCAGTATATCCTGCGCCGTTTCGGGATTGGAAAGGGCGCAAAGTCGCACGGTGACACCCTGACTGGTGGCAGCATCCTTCAGCATTTTCGCGCGGCGCGCAGTTTTTGCTTCAGCAGGTGTGTTCAGATTCTCTAAGGCGGCAAGGCGCACTTTGGCGCTGGGATGTTGGGTTAATTCGGCCAAAAGCGCAGGCGGCGTGAGCGAATGTGCGGCGATAGAACCTAAAATCCCACTTGCTGCATTTTGTCGCGCGCGATGATAATCCGATTTTGCTGCCAATGCCAACTCAGCTCGCGCCGCCGCTTCCAATACTTCAGGTGTAACGGCCCAATAGTTCACGACTTGTTGGCGGATGAGGCGACTGTAATACCACTCTTTCTCTGGAAATTCCCATGCTTTGATTTGCAAGTCGGGAGGAAAAGCCAGCACCTCTTTGCCCCGTGCCCGTTCAAAGTTGCCATGATATATGAATGAGATTCGCGGATACCATCCTAAAAGTGGAATCAGAGCCTCCAGAACGGGACGCGTGAGTCTGTTATGATTTGCCATATCGTGCGCAATACTGGGAAAGCGTTCCAACAAAGTCAGGAACGCTTCATCAGGAACGAAATGATTATCAAAACCGTGACACATTCGTTTAGCTACATCAAGCGATAGTTCCTCTTTTGCCATTTGGATAAGAACATAACCGGGCGTTCGCTTGATTCCGGCTACTGCCGCGCGCACTTCGTCGCTCGGATCGCGCGATAGGCGCTCGAAAATCTCATCGGGAATGTCGCCTGCTAAAATCACGGCGACGCGAATATTGGGAGCTTCCGTATCGAGCAATGCCAAGCGCTCGGCGAGTGGCAGCTTCTCATTGCCCGCCGCACAATGCCGGACATAAGAATCGTTATCCCGTAAAAGCTGTCGCAATAGTTCCACGCTGGCAGAGGCACTTTGCGCGACGTTGGCACGTATGTGCGAATCGTTAAACGTGGCCGCTTCTGCAATGACTTCGTCCGGCACTGGCTCTTGATGAAATTGCTTACTTAACCACTCACGTCTTGCTTCTTTTGGTGTGAGTGGGGCATCTATGGCAGGGCACTCATCGTTTTCGTCATCGCGCTCACTCAATACCCGGTCAAAACGCACATAGCGATCAACTTTAATCGCTGGATTAACTGTTGTGCTATGGCGAACGTGCCATTCTACATCTTTTGACAAAGTGAGCAGGACATCACGCGGGCAATCGCGACGGCGGGCGATTTTAGAACGCACATCCTCATCGGCGTCCTTGGCTAACAAACGCAGCGTCGCTTCATCTGCTGCACGATTACGCGCTACGCTGAAACGCACGTCCTTGTGGGCATCAGAAGCCAAGCGCGCCAATGCCTGAATTGGGCAAGCGCTGTTTACCGCCACCGCCTCGCGCACGGCGGCGGAAGCATCCGCAGATAACTGTTCAAGTAAGCCCGACGGGCATTGTTTATTTTTTGCGACGGCTTTGCGCAATGCAGCATGGCCGGTTGAGGCCAAAGAAATCAAAGTTTGCGGTGGAGTGGAGGAGTTTTCTGCCACGCAACGACGCACAATGTCTGCTTGATGTAGTTCGGCCAGTTCTATCAGCGATTCGGGAGGTGTATTCGGATGGCGCGCTGCCAACTTGCGCGCGAAGGGGCCACCCTGAGCCAAGGCGACGAGTTTTTCCGGCGCCATGTCGGCTTTGCCTTTGCCAACACATTGCAGGGACGGATCCGCGCCCGCTTCGCGCATCCATAACACGCGTTCGCGCAATGGTTCAGCATCCGGTAGGGCACGAAGTGCTGTTCGCGCATACCCGCGCAAGCTGCCCACGGCACATTCCAAAGCAGCTTCCACAATCCAGTGCGGTGCCAGCCCTGAAGCCAGCAGTTCAGCCAAAGCCGCGCTGCCGGTGAGTGGCAATTCCGGCAGCGTGGCTTTATCTGCGACAGCGCCATTCGCTCGGTGCAGTCGCACACCTTCACGAATTTCGGCGTTGGAATGGCGCATCAGCGGCGGCAGAAATTCACGCGGCGGGTTTTCCAGTTTGAGAATCTGCCGCAGTGCCACAACGGGGAATTCAGCGGGCAGACCGGGGTTTTCCAGCAGCAGCAGCGGCAACACCGGATTGCGCAGCACAGATTCCCAACACCAGCGCGCCACATAGAGTAGCACATCGGTAGGCGCGTTCGGATTTTGGGCCACAAGACGCCCTATGTAACCCCGAAAGCGTGATAACTCACGCAACCGCTCCGGTGTCGTCTCAGGATTCGTTGCTTCCTTGTGCAAATTATCATAGTAATCACTCATGTCAGTGGCTCCTCAACTTCATCGGGCGCATCAAGCGCCGCTAACGTTTCGCGCGCTGCCGCTGCCACGGCGACGTTGGAATCGTCGCGTAATTCTTCCAAAATTTCGCGCGGTGCGCCCGTATTGCGCGCCACCGCGAGGCGTTCCATCCAGCGGCCTTGTTTGATGGCTTTGCGCAAGAGTTTTACATCGGCTTCAAGGCTGCTCAAGGCGCATAAGCGCACAGTGGCGCTTTGGCTGGAAGCGGCTTGGGGCAACAATGCTTTACGTCGCGCGGTTTTGGAACGGGTCGGCGTGTGCGGGTTATCCAACGCCGCCAAACGCACTTGGGGGCTGGAATGGCGCGTTAATTTCGACAGCAGCGATGGCGGCGTGCGCGGATGGCTGGCAACAATGCCCAGAACGCCGTCCGCCCAGCTTTGGCGGCGCTGCCACGAGGCACGTCGCTTGGCTTCTTGCTGTTGGAGTCGCGCGATTTCGACGATGGCTTCGGGCGTAATGGCCCAATATCTAAGAGCCGTTAAATGCAAACGCCGTTGCCAGTGATATTCTTCTTCCGGCAGTTCACAGATTTTTAAAATCGTCTCGGTAGGCCACGGCGTAAGAGTGCGCTTGCGGTAACCATGCGCGAACGATTGATGCCAGAATAATCCCCGACGTTGCGAGGAGTTTAAATGCGGTAGTAGCACTTCCACGATGGCCGGCGTAAGATGGTCATAGTTCGAAATGCGGTCAGCTAAATCGGGCATCCGTTCCAAGACAGTCAGAATCACGACATCGGACACGCGTTGGTCGAACGAGATTTCGTAGAGAGCAGAGAACATATGTTGTAAAACGCTTTTCTCCGTTTCCTCGCGTGCCATGCGCAAACGAACTTCATTCGGTGTGAAGCGACTGCCCGCGACGCGCAAGCGCAGCCACTGGTTTTCGTCACGCGACATGACATCGAAGACTTCATCCGGCATATCACCGGCTTCTATGGCTTCGGCGCGCACCGAAGCACTTTCATCCGCGCAAAGTTGCAGGCGCAGTTCGCGTGGCAAGAGCGGGTTCCGCGCTATCGAAGAGCGCACCTGCCGATCTTCATCGTGCAGGCGCGAAGCTAACATTTCTGGCGTCAGTTGCTTGTCGTAACTGGCGATGCGCCGAATTTTGGCACTGGGGTGCGCCAGTGCTTCGCGCAGAATTTCCATCGGCACCGGCTTGGCCCTAACCACATGGAGCATACGCGCCTTTTCTAATTCTTCGGGCGTGGGCGGCGCATCCATCGGTTTGAGCGAGGCATTCGTGTCCTCCCAATCCCGAAAAGCTTTATCCAAGACACGCTGCCTGTAGATTTCGCTATCACCCGGCGCTGTCGGATTTTCGGCAGCTCTCACTGCCACCAAAAACTCTTTATCCGCCATCAATTTGAAAAGCAAATCCTTTGGGCAATCGCGCCGCTTGGCGATGGTTTCGCGCACGCCATCATGAGCGTCTTGCGCCAGCACGCGCAGGGTCGCTTCGTCCGAACGGGAATTGCGCGCTAAGATTTCCCGCACATCGTGATACGGATCGGACGCCAAGCGTGCCAAAGTGCCCGCCGCGCTGCCGCGATGCGCCGCCACGCTACAGCGCACCTCCATCGAAGCATCGCCCGCCAACTGATCGAGTAAGGCCGAGGAGCAACTTTTATTTTTCGCGACGGCTTTGCGCAGCACCGTATTCCCGGTGGCGGCCAGCGAGATGAGCGTTGCGGAAGGCGTGCTGGGATTGGTCGCCGCGTAGCGCCGCGCGATTTTGTCTTGATGCAATTCGGCTAATTCCGACAAAATCGCGGGCGGCGTGTTGGGATGTTTGGCGGCCAACTGGCGCGCAAACGGCCCGCCGCGCGCCAGCACAGCGAGCCGTTCGGGAAGCATGGCTTGATTGGCCTTCGTGATATATTGCAAATGCGCATCGGCACCGGCTTCTTGCAACCACGCCACGCGCTCTTGCAATGCGGCATCGCCGAGGCGTTGCACAGCGGGCAAGGCATGACGACGCAGCGTGCCCGACGCCGATTCAAGAGCCGATTGCACAATCCAACGCGGCGCCAAGTCCATCGCCACCAGTTCGGCCAACGCCGCGCCGCCGTGAATCGGCACATCGGGTAGCGTAACGGGCGCAGGTTCACCGCTTTGGCTGCTCCGATTCCCTCGATTGGCGCGATGCAAACGCGCCGCTTCGCGGATTTCGAGGTTCGGATGGCGCACCAGTGGCCCAAAAAACTCGCGCGGCGGCTCTGCCATTTGCAAAATCTTGCGGAGCGCCAACACGGGAAACTCCGCTGGCAAACCGGGATTTTCGAGCATCAGCAAGGGCAAAACCGGATTATTTAACACTTCCTGCGTATAGTTTCCTGCCAGCCACAGGAGAATGTATTCCGGTGTATTGGGATTCGACGCGACGGCCCGTTGCACGCGCCGTCCCCAACTCGCCAGCCAGCGAAGTCGCTCTGGCGAAGTTTCAGGATTAGTGGCTTCGGCGACGAAATCGGCATCATCAAGAAAATAGTGCCTGCGCCGTCTTTTTTTTCTTGCCATGAGAAAATAAGCCCCTCACCCCTCCTGCCCAGAGGGCACCCGCGCTTCGCGGGGAGAGGGGTGTCTAAAGGCATACGCTCCGAACTCTTTCAACCGGGCAAGAGCGTAATGCACCAGACACCCCTCTCCCCAGCGCAGCGGTCGGGGGAGAGGGGCCGGGGGTGAGGGCTGTGAGCAACGTAGTCGCTACGGTGCGGCCAGTCCGCTGTTGCGCTTGCCCTCGGCCACGGTGCGGCCTGTGGAATCGCGCAGTTCCACGTCGTCAACTTCGCCTGTCACCACGATATTGGGCACTTCGAGGCTTTGCATATTTCCTATGGGCGCGTAGGGAAAGGTCAGTTCGAGCGCGCCTTCTTTGAGAAAAACGCTGGCCACTGGCACATCGGCGGGCACCACGAACCACAACGTAATGCCGGTTAAGGTGGCTTGCCAGTTGAAATCAAACTTGGGCACATTGTCGCCGCCTTCCGACGGAAAAATGCTCGGCAAACTGGCCGCCAGTGGCGTGTTGGGAAACGACAGGCGCACCGCGTTGGAATAGGATTGCAAACGCGCCACAATCGAATCGTCTTCGCGCAATTCGACGCTGACATCGCCGAATTTAGCCTCGCGCTCTGCGCGTAGGGCATTGAGTTTGGCGCTTTCCAAGGCGTCAATGGCGCGCGTTTTTTCCAAAATGAGGTCGTGTGCGTCCTGCAAATCGGCCAAAGTGAAGACACCCATCGTCATGGTGGCGGGTGGAGTTTTGGCCGCGTTGACGAGCGCCCAATGGTCTATAAAACGGTGCAAAATATCCAGATAATTGGCCGGATAAACCGCGCCGATATTGGGCACCGTGCTACCAAGAGAATGCTTGCCGCCCAAAAAAGTGCGCACCGCCGCTTTGTAATTCATCAGATAAAACCACACACCGGGCGGTTGGGTGTTGTCGGTGCCGAAAATCGCATCGCGTTCGGCGCGCAAGGTAGGCAACTGGATTTCGACGGCACTGGTGATGTTCTCGCCGAGTGTGTGATATTCATCGAACAGGGCGAATAGTTCGGTTTGTCCGAAACCCGGTTCAATCATCAGTGGCGTAGCGGGTGGCAATTCGGCGTTGACCAGCGGATAATGGCCGCGAAACTCATTCATCACCGTGGTGCGCTCGGCTTCGTTCAAGCGTGGCATGACAAACTCCTCGTAACCTTGGATAAAATAGAAGACTTTTTGCCGGAGTCGGACACTTCATAATATGTCCCTGCGGGTCTCAAGATTTTCGACGGGACACGCTACAAGGTGTCCAAAAAGCGTCCGACAACGTAACACGAACCCTGGCAATAGGTCAACTGGTGTTTATTATTATGGCGAAAAGGGGAGAGTTTTGGCAGGCAAAAATCCACTTTTTCTGCCAAAACGCCCTTTCGAGCCAATTATTTCCCGATTTTCACTCCCCAAACGCCCAAAATTCCGCCCAAAACGCCTCGCATCGCCCACAATTTGTCTGTGACGCCGCACAATCTGCCTGTGACACCACACGAGACCTTTGGTATGGCGCACGAGACGATTAGGACGGCACACGAGACGTTTGGTATCGCGCACGAGACGCCTGTGATGGCAGACAATTTCAAATTGTGCGCCGTCCCAACCGTCTCGCGCGCCGTCCCAACCGCCTCGCGCCTCATCACAGACAACTTGCGCGCCCTACCAAACCCATCGCGCCCCATCCCAACCACCTCGTGTGCTACCCCAAACGATATGCGAGCGATACCAGCCATTATGCCCACCGCGCTACCCAATTATGCCAACTTATTTTTTAATGTGTAGCAAAAACGTATCACACGCCAAGCCGCGGCCAAAAGGAAACTATTAAAATCGGCCTATTAATGATTGGGGCGGCTTTTCTTTGCCGCCATCAGTGCGAAGGGCCTTAACAACACTTTCAAATTGTGCCTCAAACTTGCTGTTATCATTTTCCCAGCCGGTAAAATCAGCAGCCAATCGTGAGCGCACTTGGTCAGCTTTGCCATCTTGCCATTGGAATAAATAACCATCAATATTCAAAGGGATAAGCGCCAACACTTTTTTGTTGTATTGTTTCTGCAACTGCTGTTCTTTCACAAAGGCTTTGTTGATTTCGTTATTTACCCACCAACTGCGCAACGACGCTTCCGAACAACAAAGTAACACCTTATCCCACAAGCGAATGCCTTCATCTACCACATCGAAAATGTTATCGCCGGGATTGAGTTGATGTTCATCCAACCAACAACGAATGCCGCGTCCTTGTAATTGGTCATGTAAACGACGCGCAAACGGTTTGTCTGCATGACTGTAGGAAATGAAACAGGAATAAAATTGAATTGGTTGATTAGTAAATGAAGGAAGATAGGTAATCAAGTCTTCTGGCACACCACAACCGCGCCAAAATACATTAGGGACTTTGCCATAATTATAAATCAATGTTTCTATATCAAGGTTAGAAGGTTGTATATGCCTAACTTCGTTTAATCCGTTTGCGTTCTCAAAATCAAGTCCAGCTAAAATAGTCGATCCCAATCGTGTATCATTCCACTGGCTGGTGGCAAGAGGAAGACTCTTTAGAGTCGCAAATCGAAAATCTACTCCCCGAAAATCTACTCCTGTGCATTGTGACCACGCAATTTGTGCGCCCTGAAAATCCACTCCTCGAAAAACGGCATCTGTGCATACCGTTCCGATCAAGAAAGATACGGGAAGTAGTGAACCAGTAAAATCACTTTTTGTGAGGTTTGCTCCCTCAAGTTGCACGTTCTTCAAAGTAGCGCGGCATACATTTGCTCCAGATAAGTCAGCATTACGAAAGTTGATGGCCTCAGCCTTCAAGTCGTCTAATGTTGCACCAGACAAATTAGGATTGATCTTAACATTGTCTGCTCGCCATTGATTCCAAACATCAACGCCCTGCTTCAAAATTTCAACGTGTTCTGGATTTGCCATAATCGTTCTTTAATCTGCTGCTCCAAAATGCTCATCGCCGCTTATTGTGCGCACTTTGCAATAGCTTTTTATTAAAGCTATCGGGGAATTCATTGAAAGGCGGCTTCCGAGCAATAAAAATGTTGGTGTCAAAGGTAACGCTGGGCATCGGCTTTTAAAATTCTAATAGCCTTCTCCGTTGCGCTCGGCAATGCGCTTCCATGCTTTCAACAAAGCCTTGCCACCTTGGGCCGCGTGTTCTGTCTTGGAGATGCGGCCATTTTGTGGAGAGTCCTTTATTGTGCCATTCGACCCAATTTTGCCATTGCTTCCTTCCTGCTTAAAGGAAGATTTAGCCGTCTTTTCTGTCACTTTCGTTGCTTTGGTTGCCATTTTTTTCCCTCACATCAATTTTAGCACTTCACAAGCACTTTTGAGGCAGATTCTCAATCGTTTTTCGGTGCCAGAGGCAGTTCGAAGGTGAATTGGGCGCCGCCGCTTTTGCCTTCGAGGTTTTGCGCGTGCAAAGTGCCGCCGTGTTCGTGGATAATCTGGCGCGTAATGGCGAGGCCGAGGCCGGTGCCTTCTTCGCGGCCTGTGACAAACGGCTCGAAGATGGTCTTTAGTAACGTATCGGGAATGCCGGGGCCGCTGTCGGTGATGATAATGTGCGCGTGTTCGGCGGCGCTGTTGAAACGCGTGGCGATTTGGATGTTGCCGCCGTCGGGCATCACTTGCACGGCGTTGCGCAGGACATTGAGCAAGGCGCGTAGCAGCGAAGGCGCGTTGAAATACAGCCACGGCAAACTGGGATCGTAATCTTTGACGAAATTGACGTTCTTTTTATCGCCGCCCGCCAACAAACAAGCGCGGTCAAGAACCTCATGCACGTTGCCGCGCGTGAATTGCAGCGGCGTGGGACGCGCTACGGTCAGCACATCATTGAGCAAAAGTTCGAGACGATGCGTTTCCTGCGCGATGATTTCGGAGTGATGGCGCACCATTTCGGCGTTTTCGGGATGGCGCTGCATTTGCCGCGCAAAACCGCCCATCGTGACCAGCGGATTGCGCACTTCGTGGCTGACGTGCGCCACTGTTTTGCCGAGCGTGGCTAACGCCGTGCCGCGCGCAATGTCCGCCTGCGCTTGTTGTAATTCTTCGTTGGCACTTTTCAAGCGACGCAGCAGCACCGACGGATAACCGAACATCAAGGCGATCAGGAAAAAGCCCATCACCTGCCCCAACACCGCAACCAGCGAAAACTCACGCGGCGCAAAAGCCAGCAGCGGCACATAAAACGCCGAAAGTGCCAGCGCCGAAAGCAATCCCCCACGCATTTCAAAGAAAAACGCGCCCGCCAACAGCGGCGCCATCGCGTAAAGTCCGTAAGGCGACTCCGAGCCGCCCGTCAGCGCCAAAAACAAAGCGGCTAACAACAAATCTACCGCCAGCAAGCACGGACGGCGCAGCAATTGGCGATCAAACCAATCGTTATATACGCTCAAAGCCACATTCGTCGCTATCGCCGCGCCCAACACCAGCCAGTCGAGGATATTCTTGTATTGGTTTGGCCCCAACACTTGCAGCAACGGCGGCAGCAGACTGAGCCAGCGCACGCCCAGCAAAAAGAGCATCACGTTTTCATCGCGAATGGCACGCCGCAGCCAACCGGGTAAGGCCATGAATTCTTTTGGCTTGCCCGCTGCGGCCAAAGGCGACGAAGAACTGATTTTCAGCGATGACGAGGTGCTTTTAGTAGACATAAAGCTCACTTACTTAGTGATGTTGATAGGAAGAGCATAACTTTTTGTTTAGGTTACGGAAATGTTTACCCTGCGCTGTGTGCTTACGATAGGCGCTGTAAAGAGCGACTACGTCGCTCGCTCCCCTCACCCGACCTCTCCCCCGAACGCTACGCTGGGGAGAGGGGTTTTTCACTCCGATGCTTCTGCCCGTTTAAATCGGCAAAACGCGTATTAGGCAAGTTCTCCTCTCCCCAGCGTAGCGTTCGGGG
>JANMKN010000137.1:0-4660 GCA_031372065.1 Abditibacteriaceae bacterium
GCCGCGTTTTTTTCGGCGCTTTGCCGAAGGCGTTTTCGATGTTGAAGACATCAAAGCGCGCAGTGCGGAATTGGCCGATTTTATCGGAAAGGCAACTCAGGAATACGGCTTTGACGCCAATAATGTTTGGGCATTGGGTTATTCCAACGGCGCCAATATTGCGGCGGCGCTTTTACTGTTGCATCCTGAAGTTTTAGCAGGCGCCGTTCTATTGCGTGCGATGGTGCCGCTTTTGCCAGAAAAGACGCCCGATTTGACGGGCGCCCGCGTGTTGATTTGCGAAGGCACACACGACCCGATTATTCCGCCTGAAAGCGCCGAGCAGTTAGCCGAACTTTTGCAAACTTGCGGTGCGGAAGTGGATTTAATTTGGCAAGCCGGAGGACATGGTCTGACGGCTAATGACATCGCGGCGGCAAGGGATTTTTTGAACTGACAAAATATGGAATTTGACCTGCAAGAATTGGCGCCGCGTAATCGTTATAAGCTACTGACGGGCGTTGTGGTGCCGCGCCCGATTGCGTGGGTCACGACTTTAGATGAAAACGGCGTCGTGAATGCGGCGCCATTTTCGTTTTTTAACGTTATGGGCAGCGACCCGCCGATTGTGGCGTTTGGCCCGTCGTGGCGGCCCGACGGTGCCAACAAAGACACACCGCATAACATTCGCTTGACAGGTGAATTTGTCATCAATTTGGTGGACGAAAATCTGGCCGCGCAAATGAATATCTGCGCCACGGATTTTCCAGCGGGCGAAAGCGAAATCGAAGCCGCCAAATTGGAATTAGCGCCTTCGATTCGCGTGAAAGTGCCGCGCATTGCGGCTTCGCCCGCTCAATTGGAATGCCGCGAACATTCCTCCATCGAAATTGGCAAAACGCGCATTGTTTTGGGCGAAGTTTTGCACTTGCGCATCCGTGATGATTTGGTGAATTCCGAAAAGTTCTATGTCGCGGGCGAAAAGATGAATCTCATTGGCCGGATGCACGGCCCCGGCGGTTACACGCGCACGCGCGATTATTTTGAAATTCCGCGCTTGAACTACGATGAATGGAAAGCGCAACACGATGCGTGAAATCATACGCCAAGAATTATTGGAAACGTTGGCGCGGTGAACCTACAGGTTGGTGAAATCGCTACGCTTCGTTTTTCAATCGCGCAATGGCTTGACGTTGCAGCGAATCGGGCGCCATTTCCATGAACTCGATGCGATTGCCTTCGGGGTCGCGCGTCCATGCCTGCCGGTTGCCGTCTTTGCCGCGCTGAATCTGCACTATGATGGGCGCACCTCGTCCTTCAACTTCGGCAACGGTGGCTTCAATGTCATCTACTTCAAGGCACAAATGCGAATAACTACGGCTTTTTTCGCTCGGCGGTTCGCCGTTTTTCGGAAAAAGTTCGATGAAAACGCCGTCGTTGACGCGCAGATAAACAATCCAAAGTTCGCCCTTGTCGTTGCGCAGTTCAAACATTTGCGGAAAGCCCAAAACGCGCGTGTAAAAATCGAGCGTCTCGTCAAACTTGTAACAATCGTAGGCCGTGTGGCCGATGCCGGTAATCATGGTTTTTGTCCTTGGTGAGTGTGTTTGCGCTTCCCATTCTACTAAGCTGTGGTGAAAATTTCATTTTTGTGGTTAATTTCAATCTATGATTGCTACTTTGCCGCGTTTGACTTCTTACGATCAAGAACTTGATACCTCGCCCGAAGCCTTTGGCTGGCTGCGCGATTCGAGGGAATTCGCTGATGACGCCGCTGAATTGCGCGCTCGCATGGCCGAAGATGGCTACCTTTTCCTGCCGGGCTATTTGAACCGCGAGAAAGTCGTCGAAGCGCGGCGTGTCTGCGTGGAAAAGTTAGCTGCTGCCGGTCAACTGGATGAAAACTTCGATCTGATGGAGGCTATTGCCGCGCCGCGCAGCGAAGTGAAATTCATGCCGGAATTGGCGAAAAACAACGCGCCCCTCATGAAAGTTTTGTATGACGGGCCAATGATTGCATTTTACGAAAAATTGCTCGGCGGGCCGGTGCGTCATTTCGATTTCACATGGTTTCGCGCTATTGCGCCGGGGCGCGCCACGCCGCCACACATGGATGTGGTTTACATGGGGCGTGGCACTAAAAACTTGTTTACCTCGTGGACGCCGATTGGCGATGTTGATTTGGAAACCGGCGGCTTGATGGTGCTGGAAAACAGCCACAAACACGAACGCCTCAAAAATAATTACGGCGCGAAAGATGTGGACACCTTTTGTTCCAACCGCCGCGACGAAAACTATACGGGCATGGGCGGCGGCGGCAATATTTCCGATGGCGGCTGGCTTTCGCGCACACCCGCGACATTGCGCAAAAATCTTGGCGGGCGCTGGTTGACTGCGCCGCAGTTTCGCATGGGCGATTTATTGGCGTTTTCGGTTTATACCGTTCACGCCAGCCTCGATAATCACTCAAATCGCATTCGCCTGTCGTCCGATTCTCGTTATCAATTAGCGAGTGAACCAGTTGATGAACGCTGGATCGGCGAAAAACCTATCGGCCACGGCCCTGCGGGAAAACGCGGCATGATTTGCTGAAGGGCAGTGGACGGTGGACAGTTCATACTGATGGCTGACTTCTGCCCACCGATTACCGCCGCTTCCGGTAAAGCGTATTTAGCACGGCAATGGTTTTGGAATCTTGAATGCGGCCATCGTCGCACATGACGAGCAGGTCTTCTAAGGTGTGGATTTCCACATTCAAATGCTCATCTTCGTCTGGCGTGCCGTCGGCGTCGGTGAGGTCTTCGGCCAAGTAGCAGTGAATCAATTCGGTGGAATAGCCGGGCGCGAGATAGCAGGAAAACAAAAGCGATATTTTTCCGGCGGCTTTGCTGGTTTCTTCGTTCAATTCGCGCAGGGCGCATTCTTCGGGGTCTTCGCCGATTTCGCGGCTGCCGGCGGGGATTTCCAGCAGGTCTTTTTCACAGGGTTTGCGATATTGGCGCACCATGATAATTCTGCCGTCTGGCAAAAGGGGCGCTACGCAAACCGCGCCTTTGTGTTCTACGATTTCGCGCTTGGCGGCTTTGCCACCGGGCAATTCGATAGTATCAACGCGCAAATTGATAATGCGGCCTTCGTAAATGCGCTGTGTTTCGAGGGTTTTTTCCGTGAGTTCCATGCATGAAACTATAGCGCAATCCGGCCCGTCCGAAAAACCTATGAATAACCTTTTGTTGAAACTCACCAGCGCGGCTGTTGGCGCGTGCCTTTTGTTGTCGCCCGTTTGCCTCGCCGATGAAGCAAAACCCGACGAAAAACCGCTGGAAAAAGCCGCGCCGATTGCCCTGAAATTCGCGTTAGCCCAAAACATTTCTGGTTTGGGTCGCGTAGTCGCGTTTTCGCTGACGGCGCGCAATGTCAGCAGCGAAACGCAGACATTGGTTTTCAATTCCAGCCAGAGTTTTGAAATCACCGCGACGCTGCTCAATCCACCACCACCTGTTGTCAAGAAAAAAAAGAGAAAAGCGCCCGTGCAGACCGATGGCCCCCTGTGGCGCTGGTCAAGTGAAAAGGTTTTTAGCGCCAATGTCCGCCGCGAAAACTTACTGCCGGGCGAAAGCAAAATCTGGTCGGCGGTGTGGCAAGGCGAAGATAATCTCGGCAACCCCGCGCCGCAAGGCCAATATGTTTTTGAAGCCACTGTCACAGCGGACAATGAACTCAAAGCGCCGCCGCTGATGCTTGACGTGCGTCCCGAAGGCATCCGCGAATTGGCGCCCGGCAAGAACGATTTGGATGCGGGCCTCAACGCCAAGTTAGAAACCGATAAAACCATTTATCAACGCGGCGAAAGCGCGCAATTAACCCTAAATTTCAAAAACGAAAGCGGCCAGACCACAGCGCTAACTTTTCCATCGGGCCAGCGCTACGATTTCGCCGCGCGCCCGGCGCCTAAAGGCAAACTTGACCCCAAGCAAAAAATCATCTGGCAATGGAGCGCGGGCCGCGCCTTTACAATGGCTTTATCGATGCAATCTTTCGCGCCAAATACCGCCTTTACTTATAGCGAAAAGTGGGATTTGAAAGACCTAAAAGGCGACCCGCTCCCGCCCGGAAAATATGCTCTTGAGGGCATGGTAACGGCAAATCGTGGCGTGCCATCGCCGCCGGTGATTATCGAAATCCGCGAATAAAATGAAAAATCTGCGACCTTTTGGGCTTGCACTTATGCTGGTTGGCCTATTCGCTCCGCCTTCGCACGCCGCGCAAAACGGCTTGGGCGAAAAACCATATTTAGGTTGGAGTAGTTGGAGTTTGCAGGCCACCAAATATCCCGGCTACGGTGGGCAAAATTGGCTGACCGCGCAGCACGTCAAGGAACAATCGGACGCGATGCAAGCCAAATTGCAAAAGCACGGCTATCGCCATATTAATATGGATTCGGGCTGGCGTGGCGGTTGGGATGAGTTCGGGCGACCTGTTGCCGACGCCAAAAAGTTTCCGCAAGGCATTCGCGATGTCGCTGATTATGTTCATGCTTAGAGTTCCTAAATAAAAGAATTACAAAGCGGCCAAACAGATGAGTGCGGCAGCAAAGGAGACGAGTCCCTTGTGAATATCGGAGCGCCTTTCGTCGCGGATGCGGATTTTTCGGTCATCATGCAACTAAGCAAACAAACGT
>JANMKN010000151.1:0-7514 GCA_031372065.1 Abditibacteriaceae bacterium
GGCAAACAACACTCGTTGAACGGCAAACTTCGTAAGTTTGCCATTAGTATTAGCCGCGTGGTGCTTGTAAGAGATTCTTCAAGTGTTCATCCAGCGTTACGCGGGGTGCGCTTTCTCGTTCGAGATTTTGTGCGCGCTTCATGCACCATTCCAAATACCACAGCAAAAGCCAGCCGAGGAAAAAATACAGACAAACCGCCATAAATATGTGAAGGCTGGGCGGCAAAAATGCGTGGTAGCCAGAGTAGGAAGAGTAACCATAATAGTTGCTGTTGATCTGCAAAAGCAAGGTCAACTCATTCCACGGATTCAGCATTCGCACTGCGCCGCTTGCTAAATTCGAGATTCCACCAAGTTGTGAATAACCTGCTGTGCCATAGAAATAGTAACTAATAGAAGAGTCAATAAGCCTCGCCAAAGACAAAAGCGGATAAGCCATCAGATTCGCTATCAACAACGAGCTAATCGTCCAGCCCATTGCGGTGGAGGAAGAACGACTGCGCCACGAACACAACAAGCCCCAGGCGTTATACAAAAACGTGGTGGAATACAGCAAAGCCAACGTGCCAACTACCAAACCAAGCGATAGTGTGCCACGCGAACGATAAGCGCCGTCGAAACTCGACACAATGCCGGCAAACCACAGCGGGGCGGTGACGAGCAAAACGCCAGAAAGCAGCACCAGCGGCGCGAAGGCTTTGCCGCGCAAAATGGCGCGCGGCTCCAACAGCGAGAGGCGCAAATTTTCCCAAGTGCCATTTTCGCGTTCGCGCACAATGGCATAGGCGCCGCGCAAGGGCGAGGCTAACATCACGACGATCATTGCCAGCCACGCACAAGGCTGAAACACATCGAAAGTCGCTTCGGGAAAGCCCAGCATCCACATCAATGCCCACGCGTAGCCGACTAAAGTCAGTCCCGCAGCCATCCAAAGCAGCATCGTCAGCAGAAAGGGCAAGCGCCGCAAGCGCAGCAAGCCGCGCACTTCGCGCTGCAAAACCGGATTCGCAAAGTGAATAAACGAAGTGAGCGGCACATCCCACACCGCCGGTTTATCATTTTCATGCGATGCTTTGCGCGAGGACGATGACGGCGCAGTGACGGCGCTCCAACCATCGGTTTTCGCCAAAGTTAAGCGTCCGCGCCGAATCGTCAAATAGCGCCGCCGTTGCTGCCATTGCGCGTCGGGCAAAGTGCGCCCAGCATAGTGCGTCGCCAAAAAAAGCAGCAATCCGGAAATGGCCCAATATAAGGTAAGTGACTGATTTAAATCCACGGCGCGGGATGCATTTGAGTCAAGAATCAAATTCATCAACCAAAACGGACTAAGGGCATCAACTTCAGTGAAACTACCTAAATATCCGCTGCCAAATCCGCTGGCGGGCGTAAAACCAAAGCGTGCCGTGTAAAAAAACATGATGAGCGAGGTCAGCGCCGTCGTTCCGATAGTGGTCACCAACAAAAACAAAACCAGCGTCACAAAGGTATTGCGCAAGGCTTCTTGCGGGCGACGGGCACGTGCCGAAAAATAAAGGCCCAGTGCGGCGCAAAAGAAAATCAGCGTGATTTGCAATTTCAAAACGCCAATAAATTCAGCGGGTGCCACGCCGCCGATCATAAAACACAAAGCCAGCGGCGGCGCGCTGACCGCAAGAAGCAGCAGGGCAAATAGCATCACGCCCGCGAACTTGCCCAGTGCCACGCGCCACGGTGCCAAGCCTGAAAGCTGCAACGATTCCAAGAGGCCGCGTTCGCGCTCAAACGCCAAACTCGGCGCCGCCAAACCCGGAACAATCAATAACCACGCGCCCATTTGGGTCAAGGACAAGTCCTTAAATACATAGTGCCCGCTTTGCGATAGTTGCGCCGACGAAGTGATTTCCTGTCCGCCAATGTCGCTGGCCCAGTAGTGATACGCCATAACAAGGCCGAGCGTCGCCGCCAAAGCAAACAACAACAAAAACGCGCGATTGCCACGCCAGCGCACACGCGATTCACGCCGAAAAACGGGATTTATTTCCATGAAAAGACTCGACGAAAAGACTTGACAAAAACACAATGCGCAAAACAAGATTTCGATACAAGACTCAATCTGTTAGTTCGCTTGCTGTTGTTGGACTTTGCTCGCGCAGGCGTTGTTGCCAGAGGGCGTTATCACCGCGCTGGATAAGAGTTTGCACTTCGCGTTCGGCTTTGTAGCGAGTGGGCAACATATAAATTGAAATCGCAACGTAGCCCGCAGCGGTCATAAGCGCCGCCGCGCCGAGTAGTTGATGCAGCCAGTGCAAACGATATGAAATCAGACCTCGCCGTTGCGGAGGCGACGCGAAAATCCAGCGTGTCCAGCCCAAAACGAGTCCCGCAACAGCCAACGTCAATGGATACAAAGGATGCAAGGCAGCCCAATGAATCGTGCGGCTGCCGCCCGGCATATCCAATCCCAGAAAGGCGACGCGACGCGGTATGACCCATACAGCGGTAGGCTCGGTCAAGGCATTTTGCCACCAAATGAGCATAGATACGCTAAACAAAAACAACGTCAGGCGCCCTACGATGGGAGCCAACGCCAATTCGCCGCGCACGCGCTCGCTTGGCGCTTCTCTGCCTTGTGCTTTTTCCGATTTATTCGCTTTTCTTACTTCGGGATGCGTGGGAGTCGCGCGCCATATTGTCATGCCTTGAGCTAATATCGAAGAAAATAAAACCGGCACTAACAAGCCCCATGAATAAACCACAGTGGCTGCTTCATCCAACCCGCTTAATTGAGATGATATTGCAAATAAAGGCCACGATTCCCCTCCGCCAAGGCGCCCGCTTTCACGCAGAGAACCGTAAGCCATCATCATGATAATCAGAGCTAATAATGAAATTCCAATAGCGCTGTCGCTGCTTTCGATAGGCTTATTAAACACTTTGTGGGGCGGCAAAAGCATAGTAAGTGCCACTCCTAACAAGAGCCATAAAACAGCGGCTAAGATGGCCTGTTGCAACAATATGGTGCCCGCCCCGAAAGTGCCCAACGAAAGTTGCCACAGCAAGGCGTTCATACCTTCGTAATAACGCCCGCTTACCATTATGTGGTTCAAATTCCGTTGCTGCACAGATTGTTGGCGCACACGATTGGTAAGAGTTTTAATCTGCTGAATTCGCGATGGCGAGGTATAGCGAGCGGCATAGGTTTCGATGGCTCGCAAATCAGCGCCCAGACCGTTATCCAAATTGGTGTCTGTTACCAAGAGATTGCCCGCTGCCCGTTCGCGACTCAAAATCAGCGACACCAAACTCAGCGAATTTTGCGCCTCATCAACGCGATACGCATTCTGCGCGCGCAATAATTGTAGCGAACAGAAGCCATAATAAATCTTGAGCGCCTGATCGTGCTGTCCGCGTCGCTGGGCTTTGAGCGCTTGCCACGCTAAAATCCGTGCCATACCGCGTCCGAGAAATGAAAAATCGCGCGCGGTTTGACGCACGACGTTGATTTCTTCGGGTAAAAGAGGCCTTCCCAGCGTCTTTTCATAAGCCGCAACATAGCCTTGCATGACTTCGCGATTGTGTGCTTCAAAACGCGTTTTTCGGGCACCATTTTCCAGTGCCTGCCATGCCTCTGGATCGTGCCCGATATAGGTTAAATACTGGGCGCGTAGCCAGTCCCAATAGGCATTATTCGGTTCCACGCGTGCTCCCTGACCGACGGCCTCCAACGCTTCTGTCACATCGCGCTGCGTGAAATTCGGTGCCCAATTGCCCTTTTCAGGTGGAGCTATGCCCTGCGCACGATGCAGTTTCCAATCGGGATCGGTCATTTCACCGGCCAAGCGATTATGGCGCATCCATAAAAGCCCCCACTGTGCCCGCAAGGCGCAAAGCCAAACCGTGTTTTTAGCATCGGGAAAACGTCGCCGTATTTCGTCTATCTTGTGGCACAGGTCACGTGAGAACTCTTCGGGACTGGACGCCGCTTGACTGCCGCGCGTGGTCGTCATGCTCATCGCGTTTTCCAAGAATAAGGCGACCTCACTTTGCGGGTCATGATCGGAAAACGACGAAGTTTGTTGTGCTGCATCATCTAAACGCCAAACCGATAGGGAGCCACTGAGAAATGGCACATGACCATACCCCGCATATAATGGGCTGTGCCCCAACAATTGCACCGCCAATGTGCGACGCAAAACGGGTTGGCTTGCGATGAGGCCAGGCAACAGGCACACCACAAGACCAATTAACCATGTCCTTGAATTTGAATGGCGCATATCAAGTGAGTTCAACGCAAAGGAGAACCTGAGCAGTCTTCCGAAGATTTAAAACGCAAGCGCAGCAGCTCAAGCAGCAGGTCAATTAGTATGGCTAAAGCTGCAATGAAATACTTGTTGTGCAAAACCAAAACGCGCCGGACGACGTGTTATTTCGTCCGGCGCGTTTTGGTTTTGTGGTCACCGTGTCGGTGACTGTTAAAAAATCTCCAGTCCTTTTCCGTAGCCTTCAAGGAACTCGCGCCATTCGGGGCGGCGAATGGCGGAAACGAAGCGGGGAAACGAAATGTAGGGCACATAACGTGGCTTGTAAGGCGCACGCGGCAGTCTCATGCCGCATTCCTGCGGCGTGCGGCTGCCTTTTTTGTTATTGCATTTCAAGCAGCAGCACACCACGTTTTCCCATGTCGTTTCGCCACCGCGATGGCGCGGAAAAACATGGTCAATGGTGAGGCTCGACTTGGAGCCGCAATACACGCAGGTGTAATCGTCGCGCGCTAAAACGGCTTTGCGCGAGAGTTTGAGGCGTGGCATCGGGCGACGAATCACTTCGTGCAAACGAATCACGCTGGGCACGGCGTAAGAGCTTTCCGCCGAGATCAGTTCACCTTCGGCAAAGCGCAAAACTTCGGCTTTGTCGAGCAGCACCAGCACAAGGCCGCGCCGCACGCCGCAGATATTCAGCGGCTCGTAGTTGTGATTGAGCACAAGCACGCCGGTGTCATGGAAACCATGAACGTCGTGTTCGTGCTCGCTCAGAGACGGTGGATGTTGTTGCTGCCGCGAGGCCGCCGAGGGCGACGACGAGCTATCGTGGCGTTTTTTGCCATGATGTGCGGAAGCGTTTTTGCGATGACGTTTCATCAGTGCCTCTTCTCCTTTGAGGGTTTCCCCTTGTGGGGTTTCCCTCTGGGCGGCATAGCTGAAAGAGGATTTCTTTGCGCCGCCCCATTAAATACCGAAAGAAAGGTTTTCGCGCGCCTGATTCGCTAAAATCCTTGCCTTCTTCAAAAGTAAACGGAGATTTTTCAATCTCCCAACAACCCCAACTCGCGCCGCCGCGCTTCATTGAGTCGCACGGCGCTTTGAGCGGCTTCGGCGGCTGACGCGATGATGACAGCGAGCCACATCAGCACCAAAAGCCAGAAAAACGAACGCTGTCCATTGCTCATCGCATTGAGCGCTTGATCCATCGTTGGCATGATGCGTTTGCCGACGGAGGCATCCTGCATAGCGCGCATTTTGTTGAACAGCATATTGAACCATCCCAGCAAGGCAAACAGCGCCAAAACGAAAAAAGCAGCGGCTTTTTCATATTGCTCATTGTAAATTTGCCCGGCGCCCGGCACCACGGCAGAAAGCCCCAGCGCCAGCGATGGTTTTCTATCCAGCAATTTGTCAAAGCCTGGATCAAGTCCGTTGGTCATGGCGTTTTGCAGCGCCATTTCTTTGGTCAACTGATCGCGCTCCATCTCGGCGATGTCCAATTTCGCCAGCGCCATTTTTTCCTCGAAAACCGCGTGTTCAGGATGGAATTTCAAACCATGCACGAACACTTGAATGGCCTTTTCCTGCTCGGCGTCTTCGAGAAACATATCGCCGAGCATATCCAACGCGCCGATGTCGGACGGATCAATTTTCAGCGCCTGCGCCAACAGTTTTTTCGCGTCGCTTCGTTCGCCTCGCCGCAAAGCCAAGCGCGCCGTCATCACAACTTTTCCGGCTTCTTCGGCGCGTCTTTGGTTGTCCAATTCCACTCTGCTCATCGTTCACATTCACATTTTGCCCCTCTCCCTCTGGGAGAGGGGTTGGCTTTCACGCTGGTTGAAACCGGCGTCTATAGGAGCAAAGCCTACCTTCGTAGGCTCAAAAACTTGATTTAGAGGCCACGAAGGTGGCCTTCGCTCTTACAGAGGTCGGTTTCAACCGGCCAAAAAACAAAAACGCCCGGCGGGAAAGCCGCCTGTTGCCCCTAAAATTCAGGGAGAGACAGGAAGGCGTTCCGCGCCGGGCGTAATATAAAGCCTGTTGGCTTTATTGCCTGATAGCTTTATTGCAGACTCAAATGAGCGCTGCTTTGCCGTATCCTGTTCAACCTGCCGGTTGCCGCATTTTCGTCGCTGGCGCCTTGGTTTTCCGCATCTTCACTTTGCGGCCTCGACTCGTAGGATGAGATTTTCGCATCGGCCCATAATCGTTCAAGATCGTAAAAATCGCGCGTTTCTTGATCGAAGATGTGCAGAATCACATCGCTGTAGTCCATAATGATCCACAAACTGGCCGAGTCGCCTTCGGGTCTGGCGCGCAGTCCGGCGCGTTCGCGCAGTTTCTCGCGCACACCCTGAGCGATGCTCTGAATATGCGTTGTGCTGGTGCCGCTGCACATAACGAAAAAATCTGCCACTGTCGTCAGACCTTGCACGTCCAAAACCACAATGTCTTGCGCCTTGATTTCATCGGCGGCCTCGCAAATCATATCGCGCTTGACATCCGCCTCAACTTCTCTTTGTTTCGTCGTGACTTCCAAAAGTTCTTCCATTCGTTCCAACAACCAATTCCATCACTTTAAATACAAACCGCGTTGTCGAATTTCGGCTTCGACCACATCGGGCACTAAATAGCGAATCGGTAAACCTTCTTGCACTCTTTGGCGCAAGTCGCGGCTGGCAATGTCGAGCGCGACGGTTTCCAGCCAGATCACCTGCGCGCGTTGTGCCTCGTTTAATTGTTGTTTTGCGCTTTCCAAATCGTAATCGGGCCGCGTAAACGCCACAAACTGGCACATCTCAAACAATTTTTCGGCTTGATACCACGTTAAAATCTCGCTCATCGAATCGGCGCCGACGATGGTGAACAAGTCGGCTTGCGGCATTTGCTTTTGAAACGCGGCTAACGTGTCAATCGCATACGACGGGCCGGGCCGGTCTATTTCGATGCGCGAAATATCAAACCAAGGGTTCGCGGCGATGGCTTTTTGGGTCATCTCAAAGCGCGTTTCCGCGTCTGCATTCGCCGTTTTGCCCTGCCGATGTGCCGGTGTGTTATTGGGAAAGAAAATCACCTTCTCCAACTCGCACCGCACGCGCGCTTCTTCGGCAATGAACAAGTGACCATTGTGAATCGGGTCAAATGTTCCCCCCATCAATCCGATGCGCACATTTGCATTATAACGATGTGTTTCCTATTGCGTCAATTTAAAAGTGAAAATAAAAAACCGAATCTGCGACTTTTAAAGTGGCGCCGACGCCGTCGGCGCCACTT
>JANMKN010000155.1:0-16802 GCA_031372065.1 Abditibacteriaceae bacterium
CTCAACTTTCGCACCCATCTCAAGCGATTGCAGCGCAAAACCATTTGCTTTTCCAAATCACTCGAAATGCACCAAGCCGTCATCAAACTATACATCCATGCCCTCAATTCAAAACAGCATCACTTCTGAAACACGACCAAGAAATGCAGCCGTTCGGGGGCAGCGCAATGACGTTGTTTCGGTAGTGCTTAAGGCTTGATTTCACCGTTCTCCACCTTGATGTTATTGGCCTTGAGCAGCGCCTTTGCCTCTTCAATTCGCCGCTTCCGGTCATCGGCCTGCAAAGCCAAGATCAGCTCTCTGTGTTCTGCGGCATCAAGGAGATCGGGCGTCTTGGTTTTCTTGCCGGTGTAGATTTCATACATCTCGGCGAGCGTCCATGTGTCATTGCGCTGCGTGTCGAAGGGCAGGCCTGTGTTGTCGGTGGATTTTAGGTTCTCCAGGGGGTTTCTGGCCCAGGCGTAACGAAAAAAGAGCGGTTCCGTCACCAATGGACTGCTGAGCACGACTGTGGTGCGCTCCCAGTTCGGGCCGCCGTTGCCAGCATTTTTGTCGAGCCACTGCGCCTTGGCCGGTTGGAAACGCCCGTCTTTTCCGGCAATGGCGAACCCTTGAATTGGGCCATCGTTGAACGGGCCTGCCCATGTGTCGAGCTGCAAGATGATTTTTCCGTCGCCTGTTTTCACTTCCTTAAGCTGTGGAGGAAGCCAGCGAACCGGCTTTGCATATTGCGTTGCCAAGGCCCAGGCAGCGATGCGTTCGCCCACAGGAATCTTGATTTGCGGATGATACCAAGCGCGGTGCTGATCGAAACTGCTCGCATAGCCGATGGTTTTGTCGCCCGCCTTGCGCAGGTTAAGGAACGTCTGCAAGTGCGCTTCGCGGACGTAGATTCCTTCATCCGCCATTTTCGGCAAAAAGTCGTCGAGGGTCTGCGGTTCGCCTTCGGTCTCCTGAGTAAGGATCCCGAACGGCATGGTCGGATCATTGAAGGCTCCGCGCCACGCCTTGATCATTTCAGGAAAAACCCGCGCATACAATTTGTGGCCATTGGGCTGGGCGGACTCGTTGTAGCCCTGATGCCAGATGGCGCCCTTGATTGAAAGTCCGGCCACGGGGGCGAGCATGGACGCGAACATATTGCCGGGCCGGTTCATGTCCAGCGCCGGGCCGGGTTGCAAATCGGTCGGCGCTGTGCGGTCAGCCGGAATAGGTTTGCCATCGGCCTTCATGCGGGCGGCCCAATCGTTGAATTGCTTGACCCGATTTTCGAGGTCTCTCTGGGGACTATACTCGGCGACTTTTTTGTCCCATTCGGCGAGCGTGCCTTTGACCTCTGATGTGTCGAGGGTCTTTAAAACTTCCGTGGGTGTCCAGCTTACCAAGCTTGTCCCGCCGCGCGACACGTCCACCACCCCGATTGGAATTTGCGTCGCCATGTGAAGGCGTCGCGCAAAGATATAGCCGATGCCCGACATTTCGCCCACCGTTTCCGGCGAGCAGACATCCCAGTAACCCTGCCGGAAGTGTTGGTCGAAAAATGCAATCCATTGATATTGACGAGGAAACGAGTTCTTGATCTCCGGGCCGTTTTGCTGCGGCACGCTAAAGAGCCGGATGTTCTTGAAGTTGGCGGAGGCGATTTCGAGAGGGCCGCCTTCGACTTTGTGAATCTCAAACTCCATATTGCTCTGGCCGCCAAGCAACCAGAGGTCGCCAACAAGAATGTTTTCCAGTTCGATTTTTTTGTCCGCGCCCTGAACCACCATCGTTCGCGGCTCTGAACTGGCAGGCGGGGCCGGCAGTTCCACTTTCCACGACCTGTCGGCGGCGGCGGTGCTGGGTTGCGTTTTTTCGCCAAAGGTGACCGTGACCGTCTCCCCCGGCGCAGCCCAACCCCACACTCGTATCGGCTTGTCGCGCTGAATAACCATGTTCGACTGGAACAAATTGTGAACACACAAGCCACCACCGATGGCGGGAGTGTCAATGCGGTCTTTTCCGCGTTCCAATTTGTCCGCAGCATAGGCAGGCGTTGTTATGAAGGATGAGGTCAGGCCGGCCAGCAACAGGAGTGTGGTTTTCATGGTTGTTCTTTTCGGTTTCCTCTATGCTTGACCTGCGAAACAGCGCCCGGCACAAAAATCAGCCCGTCAACGAACTCGTTGGTTTTGAAAAACGCCGCGTCGCACACCGGCTTTCCGGCGAGCGTGAGGTTCTCTAAAGTGGTGGTTACGGCTGAGGGTTTTGTGGTCATGATTTTGTCTCTCATTATTTTGTCATGGCCAGAACCGGCACCTCGCAAAACGTCAACGCGGCGATGCCGCTCTCGCCCAACAGCAGCGTGTCTTGGTTCCAGTTGGCTTCTTTGAGATAGGTAATCTCCTTGGCCGCGCTGGGCGCTTTCAATTTCAGCGTCAGCACGTTGCCGGCGACGCTGCCGGAGGCGACTTTGTCCTTTTCGCCGTCCAGATAAAACTGCCCGGCCAGCGCGTCAAACCAGACCACGGGCTGATCGAATTCCAACGCGATGCTGTCGCGGGTGGCGCTGAACGTCGCGGCGCGCAGATTCGGCGGCGTAATGGACGCGGCGGGCACTTTGCCGTAGTTGTCGCGCTCGATGAGCGGCTGAATCAGGCGCGCGAATTCGGCCCAGCCGACCAGCGGGAAGTGGCAGCCACCGGGCGGGCGCACGCCCAATGTGGACATGATGCGCATGTTGGAATAAAGCGAGGGCAAGGCGCGTTGCTTCTCGCGCAGCCTGTCGCCGGAGCCTTTGTTACCGGCCATGCTACAGGAGTTGGGCCAGATTTGGAAGATGTAAAAGTGCTGCACGTTGGGGAAATCCTGCTCCCACGCCGCCGACATTTCCAGAAAACAGCGCTGATAATTTTCCCAACCGAAGCCACCTGTCGGGCCGTCCGCGCCTTGATCGCTTTCGCCCTGATGCCACAAAATGCCGCGAATACCGTGCGTCAGCTTGGCTTGCTGCACGCGCCACAGCATTCGCCCGTAAATGGAGGAAAGGTCGGTCGGGTCGGCGGCGCTGCGCTGATGCTGGTCAATGCGCGTGCCGCCCACAGCGCCATTGACGATGAAAATCGGCATCTTTTGGCTGTCCACCAAACGCTTGGCCAGCTCCATGCCCCACCAACCGAGTTCGGCTTTTTCGCCCTTTTCGGCTTTCCACACCGGCTTGCACCACAGGTTGCCTTGTCCGTCTTTGGCGTTGCCGTTCGGACGGCCATAACTGCGAATCCACTCGCTCGTTTCCGGCGGCGATTTCTCGCCGGTATCCGTCGCAAGGGCGTTCGATTGGCCCTCAATGATGTAGGCATCGCCGCACACGATGTCATTTACCGTTTGCAACACGGTTTCGGCGCCGCTGCCGAATTCGACTTTGTATTTAATCAGGCCGGGTTTGAGCTTGACCGCGAAGGCGTAGCTTTTGTCTGCGCCGATTTTGCGCGTCTCGGTTTTGATAAGTTTGTCGTCGGCGTAAAGTTTGAGAAACACCGAATCGGCGGGCGTTTCCAGCGTGCCGTTGTAGAAAAGTGTGCCTTCGTTTTTGTCGTCGCGCGCGTAAAATTGGCCGTCTTCGGGCTTTTCGTATTTGGCAGGCTTGCGCGCTTGCCAGGCGTCACGTTGAGGTTCAGTTACGACAATCGTCGCCGACTGCGAAATCGGCAATCCGCCATTGCTGATAGTGGCCGTTACCGTCATTTTTCCGCTGTTTAAGGCGCGCAAAAGCCGCAATTTAGCGGGAGAGGCTTCTTTGATAACGGCAAACGGCGCGATGCTCCAAGTTACCTTCACTTCACCCGCGCCTTTGGCCTGCATCGCGGCGAGATTGGTTATTTGCGGCGTGACTTCAAGCGGCGTGCGCCCGTCCCATTTGGCAGGTGCTTTGAGCGTGAATTGCGGTTCAGAAATCGCTTCCTTGATGGTGATGGCTATGTCTTTGGTCTTCACGCCATCGGCGAAAACGGCTTTGAGTTGCAGGCTGGCGCTTTGATCGCCCCGCACGCGGCCTGCGCCGAAGGTGTATTGAAAGCGGTCTGTAGCGACGATATTTTCGGTGCCGCCCTGTTTGAGAATCCAAAACAGTTTTTGCGCGCCGCCCGCCTGTGCGGTAACGGTGGCGCTTTGGCCTTCGGAAACTGTGATATTGGCCGAGGAAACCGCGAACGTCGCGCCGGATTGGACAATCGGCCCGACTAAACTTTGCTGCGGCTTTTGGTTTTCGTATTCCAGCTTAATCCAGTCGGCAGAGCGCACCACTTTGGAAAGGCGCACTTCGTCGAGATCGCCCACGAAATCGTAGTTGTTATACCAGCCGCCCAGCCACAGCCGCGCCGGGGTTTTGATGTCTAATGTGGGCTTGGCGGCGCCGTCCAATTGGCCGTTGATGTAGATTTTGCCTTCGCCATTGGCGTAGGTGTGAACGACTTGAATCCACTGGCCCAACGCGAGCGTGCTGGCCGCGTCCACGTCGGAAAAATCGCTGTCAATGTGCAAATGCGGCGGGCTGCGAAACTGCATTCGCACCTTGCTGCCGCGCCCGCCGCCTTCGTTGCCCCAGCCGATAATCGTGGCGTTTGGCTTCTCGGCGCGAAACCACGCCTCTGTGCTGTGCGGCGCGTCGCCGACGGGCAGATTCGGGATTTTATCGCCGCAAAACACGCCTTTTTGGTCTGCAAAATGCCGCGCCTTGCCGATCATGCCCGCCGTTGCAGTTGTGCCGTTGTCTTTCGATTCGAGCGTGCCGGTTTCATCGGCCACCGTTTCGCCCATATGCCACACGCTGGCGTAGCCGTTGGCTTCGTTAAAAACGGCTTTGGCGTTCGATTCGCTTTGCGCGTCGGCCTTGCCCCAGTGCATCTTCAAAAACTGGCGCGCGTTGCCTTCAATCTTCGGCACACGCACCCAAATGCTGGCTTCTCCACGCGCGGCGTCCCATTCTTCGATCTGAAATGGCAAGGCCGCGCCGTTGCTGTCGCTAAAGCGAATATCTTCGCCGTTCGGCTTGGCCTGAGCGAAATCGAACCAGTCTTTATGCAGGCGCACCAGCAGAGGGAAGTTTTCCAGCGTCGCGCCTGTCGGAAGGCCCGCGCCTTCGGGCGTGGTGAGAACGGTGAGTTCTCCGCTATGTTGCCATCCTTGCGGTTGGGCGAAAGCGGACGTTGAAACGAGCAAGACGGCGGCGAGGAGATGCAGAGTTTTCATGGAAATTTGGAGGACAACTTTCTATTTGTCAACGCTTCGCAGTTCCGGCTGTTCGGTGGCGGCTTCGATGCTTTTGATGGCGTCTTTGACGGCGTTGACGCGGCGGTCGTTGATTTCGCCGCCGGGAAATTCCCGCCGTTTGACCTGGTCGTTGAGTTCATCAATCAGCTCTTTGAGTTGCGGAATGACCTCGCGGGCGGCGGTGCCGTAGCTCACGAGGTATTTCATGATTTCGCCGGTGCGACTTTCGCTGCCGTGACCGCCCTGCGTTTTCGCGTAACGAACGCCCGCCGCGATGCCTTCTTTGAAGTGAAACTTCGCCAAGGCTTGAAAAGCCGCCATGCGAATCGCGTTGTTGAACATCGTGTCTGCCGGAGCCGGCTTTTCGATGGCCTCAAGAATTTCGGGGGCTAATGCCTGCAAGTCTTCGAGCTTCAACTGGTTGGCGAGCGTGTTGGACAGCGTGCCGCGCGCCATGCCGTCGGCGTTTTGTGCGATGGCTTCAATCGCGGGATAAAGCAGCTTGGTGTCAATGCCTTCGATGGAGCCGCGCAGCAAACCGCCAAACAGCGCCGCCGCCAATTGGCCGTGCGTAAGCTGCACAGGGTCTTCCCACACCACGGGAAAGGCCGGTTCGGCGGTGGTGACCACGGCTTTGAGCATGTCAGTGACAACCGGCTTGGCTTGGTCGCCCATGCCTTTGAGCGCTTCGGCGGCCTTGACGCGCAGCCAGCGGTCGGGGTGAACCAGCAATCGCACCAAAACCGGCAGCGCTTCGTTTGTTTTGAGGTAGCCCAGCGTTTCGGCGGCGCCTTGGCGTTTCCACGCATCCGGGCCTTCGGCCATCGTAATCAGCGCGGGAATCATGGTTTTTGCTTCGGGACGCTTGGAAAGCTCCTCGGCGGCCAAGCTTCGCACCACCGGCGACCAGTCGCTGAGTGAAGTCAGCAGTTCGGGCACCGTTTTTTTCTCGCGCACTTCGTAGAAATTGCCGGAAAAAATGGCTTCGTCCACGCTTTTTTGATTCAGAATGTTGGCGGGGTCGGCATCTTTGCCGGTGATCCACAGCTTTTTCAGCGCCAGCGAATACGTCAAAACGTAGCTGGCCGTCGGACTCAGGCCGTTGTAGCTGCTTTTGCCGTAATAAGTGTTGTCGTCGGTTTTGCCGGGGCCATATTGCTCGGCGCCGTCGTAGGTGAATGAGCCGTCATTGCGGCGCACCAAATCAAGATGCCACGCGGCTTGATGGAAGAAAGCCGAAGCCGCCAACGGGCCGCCCGCGTTCGCGCCGAGAGCGCCCCACAGATAGCTGAAGCCTTGTCCGGTATGGCCGTATTCGCGGTTGTGAAACGACGCCGTGACCATCTTGGCGTAGTAGCGGGCTTCGCGGGAATGTTTGGGCAAAACCGCGAACATCACGGCGGCCATCGCATTTTTGCCGTTGTTATCGTGGCTGGCCCACGGCATATGTTCGCCGTAGGGCACCGCGCCTTTGCCCACGAAATACGCGAAAAACTTCGCCGCACGATCAACGGCATCGTCCACTTCCGGGTCTTTGACGCCGCAGCGTTTGCCCATGATAATGGACATATTGGCGACGAGGCCCGCCGAATTGAGCGCGCCATAAGGAGGAATCGAGCCGTGCAGTTTACCTTCCGGGGTTGGCGCCGAAATGCCGTGTCCGAAGGTGCCATACATGCTCTGACCTTTGGCCATCGTCACGGTGTAGGCGGTGATGGCGGGCAGCACTTCGGCGTCGTGCGTGGTCTGGTAATATTCGCAGAGAAACAGGTTTTTATAGCCCCAATCCCAAATCACCATGCCGACGGCGTCTTTGAGTTCCAATTTCGCCGCCAGAGGCGCGATTTGGTGCGCGTAATCGGTGATTTTCGGCAGATATTCCGGCTTTCCCGTCGAAAGCAGCGCCAAACAGTTGATCGCGCCCCAAATGTCGCCCTTAATCGGCTCTTTTTCCAAAACTTTGCAGGCTTCCTCGAAAATCCGCTTCGATTTCGGGCAGTTATACGGCGCCGTGGCGCTATACGAACCCATCACGCGCAGTTTGAGTTGCACGTCTTCGACGGCGCCTGCGCGCCAGCGCGTGAGCTTGAGAATGCCGCCATTTTCAGTTTTTTCGGCTTCGGTGATGGCGGCGCCAAACGTCTTGCGCGCGTCGTCGCTGAACGGCTTGCCGCCCACGCCGAGAAGGATGTCGTCCACCTGCATCACGCCGTCGGCGGGCGAATTCGCGCCGACGTGCGTCACCAAAATCTGGCGGCTGACCGTCGTGGTGCGCCCTTCCTGACTGTCGCGGAAATTCGCCGCGCGCGTGTAAATCCAGCCGCGCAAGCCCGTCGAACCCAAATTGTAAGTCAGTTCCCGATCAACCTTGCTGTCCTGCGTCAAATCGGGATTAGTTTTGGGCATTTCCGCGTGGGCGGCAGCAGCGACGGCAAGGCCGATAAACAGCGCGATACGACGAAGAAATAGCATAAATTTCCTTGAAATCGAAGTCGGGAGAATAGAACACGGATTTCACGGAAACGACACGGATAAACACGGATTTTTTTGGAGAATGAGTAACGCCAAAAGCATCTGCATCATTTCTGTGAAAATCCGTGTCGTTTCCGTGAAATCCGTGTTCTATTGAAAAATTACAGCGCGCGATAAATGTGTTCGAGCGCGATGACGGTATAGGCGGTGACCAAAACCGGGTCGCTTTCCATCCAGCGTCCGGCGTCGTTCTGCCACGAGCCGTCGGGCCGCTGATCGTTAAGCAGGCGGCGGCTTAGTTCGCTGCGCCAATCAATCGCGGTGCCGTCTTTGGCGGTCAGCACGTTGATTTTGCCCACGCTCAGTGCCTTCGCCATCGTCAGATAGTAGTAAAAGCGGCCTTCCTGTCCCATACCGGGGTTTTCGGCCAACGTATAATTTTCGCCCAGCCATTTCAGCGCGTCTTGCACGCGTGGGTCGCTGGGCTTCACGCCCGCGTAAAAATAATTCAGAATCCCGGCACAGGTGATGCTGCCGTAAGAGCGCAGCGCGACGCGGCCACCGGGCAGCTTGTCTTCGCCGGCTTTGCTGATGCCCGGCTCGTAAACGAAGCCGCCGAAATTCTTGGCGTCGTCGCTGGCCCACGGCTGGTCGTTGGAAGCGGGCCGATTCTGGCAGCGATCCACGAATTTCAGCACGGCGGGCCAATCGAGGTCGGTTTTTTTGTCGGCTTTGGCGGCTTTTTTGGCGAAGATTTTCTTCGAGTAATCCAGTGCTTCCAGCGCGAAATGCGTGTTCGACATATCGGCGTGAGCGGGCGTGTTTTCTTTCGGTGTGCCGTAGCCGATGCCGCCGTCGAAAGCGTTATCGGCCACGCCTTTGGCGTCGAAATCGTTTTGCTGCGTATACACGAATTTGCGCGCGTTGATGATGGTTTGCGTGTATTCCGGCTTCGGATTCATCGCCAGCGCCGTGAGCGCAATCGCCGTGTTGTAATTGGCGCGCTCGGTGCCGTAAATGCCGCCGTCGGGCTTGACGTTTTCGAGCAGAAAATGATAGCCGTGATCGGCTTCAACCGGTAAATCCGCGCCCTTTTTGCGTGTGGGATGCCCGGCGAACGAGCTGAGAACCAAGCCCGTGATGCCCGGTTCGCTCGCCAGACTCCACGAGCCGGTGCCTTTGTCCTGCTTATCCTTCAAAAACGCCAGCGCGCGATTGATGGAAAGCTCCAGTTCCTGCTTGAGCGACGCATCGCGGTCAGGCGCGACGGTGGCATGGGCACTATGACCGCCGAAAATCATTGTTGCGCCGAGCAAAGGCGCGATTTTGAAGGCAGCACGGCGGCTGAAAAAACGTTGCATTTTGTAAATCTCCCCATCGAGTTTTGGTTTTACGCTACTGTAAATCGAAGTAGCGGTCGGGCGGCGTTTGGCCAAAATAAAACTGGTTGGCGTTCTGCCATTTGACGTGACCATCGAGCCAGACCACGTTGCAACCGGCGCTGTGCAAAAAATTGGGACGGCCCCAGCAATGCGAATCGGTGCCCGAAGGCGCCAACAAAAACTTGCCGTCATCGCCGCACCAACTGCCATTCACACTGGCTTTGGCGTCGGTGAGAAGCACCGTCTGAGACGCGAATGACACCGCCGACAGCGAGGCCGCGCTGTGTGTGGCCGCGTTGCTGAAATTCGCCGCCATCGTCGTGAGATAGGCGGTGTTATAGCCAAAATGCGTGGTGATTTTGCCGCTGGCATCCATCTTTTGCACCGAACTGCTGGAGCAATGCCAAATCTGCTTGCTTTTCACATACGGATCGGTCAGTTCGTGCCACGTCACCGAAGTAGTGGCCGTCAATGAGTAGGCCGCCAACGGCAGCGTATCGTCGAAATCCTGCGAATACATCAGCACTGCCGTGCCGAGACTTTTGATGTTGCTGGCGCACGAACTCTGGCGCGCTTTTTCGCGGGCGCGGGCAAAAACCGGAAACAGAATCGCGGCGAGCAATGCGATCACAGCGATGACGACCAAGAGTTCGATCAGGGTAAAACCGCGCCGTGGGGAGTAAGAAAATCGCATTGCTATATAGAGAGCGGGCGCCCGTCTACAAAGTTGCAAATCGCCACATTGGCGTGTGGTAGAACGCACAAATCCGCATTCAAATGGCGTTTTTCGCCCTTTTCTAAAGCAATTTCAACAAGCGTTTCGCCGTAGCGCAGTGTTGCGTTGGTTCCGACGAGGCTGTGCAGCGTGGCACCGCTTAACCTGCCGTTTTGCCATTCAATATCCACCGCGAATCCGCCGCGTGCGCGCAGGCCGCTGACCGCGCCGCTCGACCATTCCGGCGGCAGCGCGGGCAGCAAATGAAACTCGTCGTTGTGCGATTGCAGCAGCATTTCGGCGATGGCTGCTGTCGCGCCCATCGCGCCGTCCACCTGCGCGGCGCGGAAGCATTTGGAGAACATATTCGGCGTGGTTTGCAGCGCCACGAGGTTCGAGAGGCAAAGCAGCGCCCGCTCGCCATCGCGCAGCCGCGCCCAGCACGCCGCCTTCCACGCCATGCCGAAACCGGTGCCGCAGTCGCCGCGCAAATCAAGCGCGACTTTCGCGGCCTGCGCCAGTTCGGGCGTGGCTTCAGGCGTGATTTGCCGGCTGGGAAACACGCCGTAAAGATGCGAAATGTGGCGGTGCTTCGCTTCCAAATCGCCCCAATCTTGGAGCCATTCCTGTAACTCGCCGCGCCTGCCGATTTGCGACGGCGCCAAGCGCGGCAGCGCCGCCGCGACTTCGCCGCACAACGCGGCGTCCGCGCCCAAAATCCGCCCGCCTTCGACGCAGGCCGCGAACAAATCGCGCACGATTTGCATATCAATGGTGGAACCGGCACAGATAGTCGTGCCGGGCAGATTGGCGTTGATGAAATCGTCGTGAAACGGGCCGTTGCCGGGCCGCGCCGGGAAGTTTTCCGGCGAGTTCGACGGGCACGTCACCAGCCACTTCGATTCGGGATGCTCAACCAACGTGTCCAGAAAAAACTGCGCTGCGCCCGTCAGCAGCGGGAAAATTTCGCGCAGGTAATTCTCATCGCGCGTGAACAAAAAATGCTCCCACAAATGCGTGCAAAGCCACGCGCCGCCGACGGAAAACGTGCCCCACGTCGCGCCGTCCATCGGTGCCGCCGCGCGCCACTGATCGGTGTTCTGATGAAACACCCAGCCGCGTGCGCCATAGTGCCGCCCTGCCACGCGCCGTCCGGTTTCGGATAGCTCCTGAATCATGCGTAGTAACGGCTCGATGCACTCCGGCAGCGCCGCGACTTCGGCGGGCCAATAGTTCATTTGGGTGTTGATGTTCGTGGTGAATTTGCATTCCCACGCCGGGTTCATGTCCTCGTTCCACAGGCCCTGCAAGTTGGCCGGCTGGCCACCGGGACGGCTGCTGCCCAGCAACAAATAGCGGCCATATTGAAACATCAGCGCCGCCAACTGCGGGTCGTTAGCGGGAACGTGGTCAGTTAAACGCTGGTCGGTCGGCAGCGCGGAAACCTCGGTTTCGGGTAGACACAGCCGCACGCGGCCAAACAAACTTTCGTGTTCGGCGATGTGGTCGGCGCGCAGTTGCTCGAATGATTTTTCCCCAAGCCGCGCTAAGCAATCGCGCACGCGCTGGGCCGGGTCGGCGCTGATGTCATCGTAGCGTTTGAAGTTGGTGGTCGCCGCGATAATCAGCGTCACCGCGTCGGCGTTTGCAACCGAAACGTCGTCCGCGCGATGCTTGGTTTGGCCGCCTTCAGCCATAATCCGCACGCGTCCCTCAAAGCGCACGCGGCCTTTAATGCCGAGCATACTGGCGGTTTTTCCGCGCAAAACGAGGTCGTTTTCGCTCACTTCTTCGGCAAATTCTTCGTCGCCCGGCGTTTTTTCGTTGGCGATGCCGCAAAGCTGCGCCGTCAGCGAAAGCGCGCCGGGTTGGTCAGCACTCAGGCGCACCACGACGACGCCATCCACTGTGCTGGCGAAAACTTCGCGCCGAAACTCGCAGTCGCCGACGCGGTAACAGACAGTCGCCACGCCGGTTTCCAAATCCAAATCGCGATAATAATCGCTGGCGCTTTCGTGGCCGGAAAATTCGAGATTCAAATCGCCGAGCGGCTGATATTTCATCTGCTCGACGGGGTTGCCGAGCATGGTGCGGTCGAACAGCGCCTCGGCTTCGCGTTCCTGTCCGGCGAAAACCAGGCGGCGGATTTCCGGCAGCGCTTCGATGCCACCGTCGCGGCTGGCGTCATACGGCCCGCCCGTCCAAATCGTTTGCTCGTTAAGCTGAATGCGTTCGCGGGCCGTGCCGCCGAAAACCATCGCGCCGAGCCGCCCGTTGCCCACCGGCAACGCTTCGACCCACTGCGCGGCGGGCTGGGCATACCAAAGCGTGGTCGCCGCCGCGCCGGGAGCGAGGCGGTGCGTCAGAGGCGCGTCGGCGACTGGTTTTTCGTTGCCGGTTTGCACCGGCCCCCAAAGCGTTTGCATAAGTTGATAAATCTCTGGTTCTGCCGTCATCAGTTCGCCGCGATTGAACGGAAAAAAATCGTTGGAGCCGAAATAAGTCTCGGTCATTTCGGCGAAGAATTCCTTCTGGTCGGTGAGGCCATAGTGGCGCACGCGTTCGCCGGTGATGAGCAGCGCCGCGTCGCCGCGTCCGCCGGCTTTGAAGCGCGCGTGGGCGTCGCGGATGCGCGCCTCGTCGAAGCCCAAAATTTGGTCGTGATAGGCGTGCGCCAATTCGTGCAGCACCACCCACGGCTGCACGTTGATCTGGCGCGGAGCCAGCAGCGCCGCCGCGACGGGAATATGCACGCAGCGCAACAAATCGGCGGCGTAACCGTTCTCGGCCAGCCAGTCGGCATCGGGGTGATATTGCATCGGCGTCAGCGCGCCGTGCGTCATGTCCAGCACGATGCCGAAGCTCTGCAACTTACTCAATCGGTCGGCGCGCACCACTGCCGTGATATCGGCGAGTTTGGCTTCGAGCGATTTGAGAATGCGCGTGCCCATCACAGCGTTTTCCCCTTGCAACAAGCGGTCGTCAACGCGCACGTTCCAGCCTTCGATGTGGCGAATGCTGCGCGAGGCGGGTTTGGGTGGAATTTGTTCGCTCATGGTTTTTCGGGCGAGTCGAAGAAAAGGCCACTTAGCGTGAGGAGGTCGCCGCGAATTTTGCAGAAGCGAAACTTCACCGAGCGGTCGTATTCGTAGACCAAGTAGCAGCCGCCTTCGTGGTTTTTGACCAGTTCGACGGGCGCAATCAGACGCAGCGACTGCGCGTCGAACATTTCCACAACATTGCGGCGTCCGCGCTTGTCCCAGTCCACGAAATACAAGGAGACGCGGTATTTGCGCACGCCGCTTGTGTTGATTGTCACCGTCATCGTCTGGTCGTTGTTGGACAGGCAGGCGGCGGCGCGCGGCGTGCCGTTGGCGGCGTCGGGTGCTAACGCGCGACGGTCGGCGGTGGCGTCGGCCCAGCGCGTGCTATCGGGGCGACCGGTTTTGGGGAAGGCGCGAAAGAAATCGAGCGACTTCACGTAGTCCGGCAATGATTGCTGGTCGCTGCCGTCCGCGCGATAGGCGCACAAAACGTGGCCGTCGCGGCCATATTTGCCGCCCCAGTCGCCGCCGGTGACGGTGTCGCATCCGACGAATTTCGCGGCGTAAACCTCCGGCGCGGGAGGCACGATTTTTGTCTTGCCGCGATAGCTGGTGGCGAAGGCATAGTCGCCGGGCTGCACGTTGTTGAAATAGACGAAATCGGCGTCTTCGCCGGCGCTTTCGATGCCGGCAACCGCGTGAAAGCGTCCGTCCCAGGCCAGCTTTTCGTTGATGGTAATGCGCGTGATGCTGCGTCCGGCTTTGGGCACACCGATGCGGCCAACGGTGCCCGGCGGCGCGGCGACGTGACTGGCGCCGGTGGCGGTATCGAAGCTGACGCAGATGACGCCGTGCGGCGTTGGCGTGGTGCCGGAAACGCTTGTCAGCGTGCTGCCCAAATGCGGCGTGACATCGTAGGTGGCGAAGCCGGGCGAAGTCGGCGCGATGCCGAGGGTTTCCTCACTGAGCCACTTCACCACGCCCGCCCCCCACGGATGGCACAGGCTGACGATGCCGCATTGCGCGTTCGGCACGGCGTCGTTGGGGCCGATGAGCGCGTTCCACGCCGGGCGGTAAACCTCGAACGGCGTCGTGCCTCCATAACGAATCATCCCGCCCCACATGTCGCGCACGCTGGTCAGCGCGTCGTCATGTTTGCCCAGTCGCGCCAACGCCTGAAGGATGAAATATTCGTTGAATGGCGAAAGCGACAGGCGATTGACGCGGTCGCCAAACTCCTTGTCGTAAAGCGCGGCGCGGGTTGGGCCGTCCAGCAAACCGGTGTTCACGGCGTCGGCGGCGGCGTGGATGCCGAAGCTGCCATACCAATCTTTATCGCGCTGAAGCTCGGCGATTTTCGCGTTGGCGTAGCCGTCGTATTGGTCGCGCAAATCAGTCCGCCCGCAGTGGTTCATGGCCTGCGCGAAATCGTGCCACGCGCGAATCGAAAGCATTTTATAAGCGCGCTGCGATTCTTCGTTGGGGCGAAACCAAATCTCGAAACCGGCGCCGACGCGCTCGTCCCAACCGTAGAATCGCAGCGGAGGATTGGTTCCAAACACGGCGTAAGCGCCGTCGAGTTTGGCGCGTGCGTTGTCGAGATATTCGCGCAAAGTCGCCTCGTCGCCGGTGTAATTGTAATAGTCGAGCAGACTCAGCACCCAATAAAGCGAGTAGCTGCGAATGCCGTTGTCCATTTTCGCGGTGCTGTCGAGATTTTGCCGCACGGCGTCCGCGTTGCCAAACGCCACCAGCGCGGCGGCCTGAATGGCATGAGCGTCGCCCGTCCACGAAATGCGGTCGCCGCGATCCATCAGAATCGAGCCGAAGTAGTCCTTGCAGCGCGACGCCTTCACGCCATAGGCCGCCATATACCAAATGCGCGTGAGCATCGGGTCGCTGCACGCGAAACTGCCTTCGTAGTTGGTCGGCTTGACCTGACAAACCGCGCGCACGCCGGTGATGTGCCACGGTTTGCCGTGCGCCTTGACGTGAATCCACGCGAAGCGCACGCCATCGTAAAGCTCGTCGTTGAGTTTCAGCCGAAAGGTGTTGCCGATTTTGACCGGCGTCCCCGTTTTATCAACGCCCGGCTCGTTGTATTCGCTGATGCTCATTTCCACGTCGCCGGGGCAGTCGGGGCTGTCGAACTCGACCCACGCGCCGCTTTCAACGCCGAAATCCAAACGAATCGCGCCGCCGCCCGACACCGCCACGTCCGGCTTTTCGCCGGTCAGCGAGGCGAGGTTGGCGAAGCTCTGCGGCGCATCCGTCCAAACCGCTTTGGGGCGCAGAACGTAGATTTCCAGAGGGTCGGAGATTTTGGGATTCGCCCAGCGATAAGCCACCAGCGGGTCGGGCGATTCGGTGACCGCCGGCCCGCTGAAACTGCCTTTGGCGTAGTCATACGGCTGCGCAATCGGCGAGCGGTCGCGCACGACTTGCGCCGCCGTGACGGTCGGCGTGGCTTCTTTGGCGAGCGTGGTGGAAGTTGGCATGGCGACACACAAAGTCGCCATGCAAGCGGCGATGTTCGCTGCGGAACGAAGGCTCATTTCGCTCCCCGGTAAACGTCGAATTCGTAAATTGACCAGTGATAAATCGGGTCGGTGCCGGTCTGCGTGACGCGGATGAAGCGCGCGGTTTGCGGCGCGAATTTGATGGAGGTGATGCCGAGTTGGCCGCGTCCGGTGGCAATCGGCGCGCTCCACTTGGCGCCGTCCTGCGAAACCGTCACCGCATATTCGTTTGGCGAATCCCACAGCGCCCAGGTGTTGTCGAGCACGATTTGCGAAAATCGCTCGGCGCGCTGCATATCCACCTGAAACCACTGGCCGGGATGCTGGGTTTGCGTCATGTCGCGCCAGCCCGTCCAATGGTCGCCGTCGAGCGCGTTGGCCGCCGAAAGGTCAATCGGCAAATCGGTGCCGGCCAATGGAGTCGTGCCGTCGGGCACACTGGCCGAAGCCCTCCACGTTTTGTTGTCGAGAGGCCGCATTTCCACCGGCGCCGCCGCCGGAGCTTTGGGCGAAGTCAGCGGCAGTTTGCCGGTGCCCTGGAACTGCCACACGCCGGGCGCGACGTTGAATTTGATGAAGTCGGCGTCCTCGCCGTGCCACGAAACGCCCGCCACGCCGCCGCGAAAAGCGCCGTTCCACACCACGGTGCCGTTGACCTTGATGCTTTTCAGTTCGCTGAACGCGCTTTTGGGAATGCCGACGATGGCGGTGGTGTCGGCGGGCGAGGTGAGGCCGAGCGCGTAGGTCGTCGCGGTTTTTTGAATCTGCACCTTCACGTCGCCTTTCACAGACGGCACCACGACTTTGAGCGCGTTCAAAAACGCCTCCTGCGGCAGGACGTGATAGGTGCCCCAGCCGGGCGATTCGGGCGAGATGCCGGCGATGGTTTGCGAAAGAATCAGCGCCGGCGGGTTCCAGCCGTGATTGAGCGACGAGCCGGAATCGAAGGCGTCAATGCGCGAGGCCCACCAGCGGTCGTAATGTTCCCAGAGCGTGGTGAATTTGCACGGGATCATCGTTTTGTAGCGCGTGTGCATCCGCAAAAGTGCGGTGTCGGGTTTGCCCATCAGGCACAGCGCCTCGAAGACCCAACGGTCGAAAAAGCAGCTCGAATAGGTTTTCTTGGTCAGCACGTTTTCGTAAATCGCGGGCCACTTGGCGCGCTCGGCCAGCCCGACGTTGACCGCCATCGCGTTGGCGCGGTCGTCCGGCTCTTTCACCTGCGCCGACATATAAAAATTGCCCTTCCAAAACTTGGCGTCGAAGCTGGTTTTGATGGCGTCCCGCTTGGCGTCAATGGCTGCAACGTCGGCTTCGTGGCCGGTAACGAGCGCGATTTTTTTCAGGGTGCCGAGGCATTTGTAATAAAAACAGGTATCGATGACGGCGGTGTCTTTGTTTTCCTTGCCCCAGTCGAACCAGG
>JANMKN010000171.1:0-4682 GCA_031372065.1 Abditibacteriaceae bacterium
TTTTGTTGATGATAATGCGCGCTTTGGGCAACGGTAGTGGCAATTTTAAGCGATTCAGCGCGGCGTGCAGCGATTCCTCGGATACGGCGACCAAAGTTGGGACTTGAATCGGCGTTTCTTGAACAGGTTCGGCTGGAAGCAGCGGTGGGGAAGCTGCTTCGAAAACCTTTTGACCCGAAGGCGCGGGCGGCAGGCTTGCGATGCATTTTACAATCGCCTCGCGCTCGGTTGTGACGCCGTCGGGCATTTCTTCTTGCGCAGTGGCCGCCACTGTGATGCCGAGCAAAACAACGCAAACGCCTGCGCGGACGGCGCGCAGGCGTTTAGGCGATAACGAGAAAAACGACATAAGACGAAAAGGCTAATTCAAGGCTGCGGCTGCGCGTCCTGTCGCGCTTTGAGGGCAAGGTCGAAGGCGCGGCGCAAACGCTCTTCCGACACAGGAGTCGCGATTTTTTTGCCGCCATCCACCGTGACAACGGGAATTTGGTGACCTAACCGTTCTATCAGGGCTGGGTCTTCGTCAATGTTGATTTCTTCGAGCAAGAAATCGTAATCGCTGCGCAAAGTTTCAATGTTTGCCAGCGCGTCTTCGCACAAATGGCAATCGGGGCGGCTGTAAAGTCGAACGTGCAGAGTCAACATAATTTCACCGGAAACTTTACTGGATGGCAGTTACTTTTTTCACGAGGTCGCCTTGTTTTAATTTGAGGACGACATCTTTGCCTTCGGTCACTTTGCCAAAGACAGTGTAGCCATCGCCGTCATCCAAAAACGAAACGGCATCAAGCGTGAAATAAAACTGGCTGCCCGCTGAATCGGGGTTTTGGCTGCGCGCGGCGGCTAAAACCATCGCGGTGTGCTTCAAAGCGTTGTGTTCGCGCGGGATTTCGTAGCCCGGCCCACCTTGGCCTGCAAATTTGCGTGTGGATTCGACTTTGGTAAACGGGTCGCCACCTTGTGCAATGCGGCCTTGACCGCCGCCCAAAAGGTCGGCGAAGCGATGAATGGTGGTTTTGTCGAAGAAACCCAGTTTCGTCAAATGCAGAAAACTTTTGGTGTGCAGCGGCGCTTCTTTGCCGTTCAATTCCACGGTGATTTTGCCTTTGGATGTCTCAAAAATCACTTTAGCTTTGTCGGGCACTTTCATGTCTTTGGCAGGCGGCGGAACCTTAACGTGATCCATCGCAGCAAACAAGGCTTTTTCATCGGGGCCAGCGTTTTTCAGGTCATCGGGCGTGACACCGAATTTCGCATACGGATCGGACACTTTATAGGTGGGCGCATCCGCTTTGGCGTCGTCCTTGGCGGGTTCGGTAGGTTTGTCGTCAGCCGCAGCAAGGCGAGTGGCTTCGGTGGGGGCTTGCGAGGGCGCTGTGGACGGCGCTTGGGCGACGGAATTGGCATCGGTGGCGGAATTGCAGCCAACGGACAGGCAAACGAGCGGCACGGCGATGAGCCATGAACGGGTAAGAGCAGAGCGCATAATTTCTAACTGTTCCTTCATTATTTTGCCACCGCTTCCTCATCGGTGACGTTGGTTTCGACTGGCTTTTCAGGCAGCGTCCATGTGGTTGCGGGCGCGTGTTTGCGATAACGGTCAAGACCGTAGCAATCGCGGCACATGATGTTGTTCAAATTGAACGGCACATAACGCAATTCGCGGCCACATTGGCCGCAATGAGCGCGTGTCGGCTGATAATGCGGACGATCATTCTGTAAAGTTGATTTTTTGGGCATCGTAAATTCTCCCCGGCTGAATCGTGCGATTTTCTCGGAAAACTGCGAGGAAATTGCGGTTCGCCATGTGCGCCGGAAACGATATGGCTTTCTTGATTATACCGTCTGCGCTAAGGGTGATGCATCCGTTCATGCTTCTTTGTGCAACAGTAATAGGCAGAACCTTTATGGCTTTTGACTATCCAATTTTAAAATTCCCTCTGGTGTTGAGGTTGATTTTTTGAATATCTCCATGAAAAATCTCGTTTTGCTTTCCCGTCAAAAACGCCATTCCCTTCAAGTAATTGCGCCGTTGCTTCTTGTTCCCGTCGTCGCCTTTGGCCCTGTGACATTACTGTCGCAGGCGCACGCGCAGCCGCTTTTGGCGACTGCGGAATCAACAAAGAAGCCGCCATTTGCCGATTTGATTTTTGCCGATCATGCGGTTCTCAATTCCATCGCGCGCGAGGATGCCGGGGCACTTAAAGCGGCTCTGGAAAATGATGCCTCGCAGATTGATGTTCTCCATAAATCGGGCTACACGCCGCTCAGTGCTGCCGCGCGCACCGGCAACAAAGCCTTAGTGCAGATTTTGCTGGATAAAGGCGCGAAAATTGAAGCGGCAGGTTCGCCGCAAGCGGGTTATAGCCCTAATGCGAATCCGCTGACGATGGCGGCGGCATCGGGCAGTGTGGAAGTGATGCGCCTTTTGCTGGACAAAGGCGGCAATTTGGCGGCTCCGCAAAACACCTCGCTATTAAATTCTGCCGTTCAGGAAAACAACAAAGAAATGATTGATTTCTTGCTGGAAAAAGGCGTGAGCATCGAAGGCAATCCGAACGGCGGCTACACGCCGTTGGTTTCGGCGGTGCAAAAGAATCTGCCGGAAATGGTGAAATACCTGATTCAAAAGGGCGCCAAAGTTAATCCGAACGAAACCACTGCCTATGGCTATGCCGGCTATGCGTGGCCGTTGTATGCGGCGATTCAACAAGGCAGCAAAGACATGGTGGAACTATTGATGAAAAATGGTGCCGATCCGATGAAAGTGATACGCGGTGAGGGGCAAACCGCCTTTGCTTATGCTTTTAATTATGGGCGCCGCGAACTTGTTGAGGCGATGCTGACCAAAGATGTAAATATCAATCAAAAAGATAGAAAAGGACAAACGCTATTGCATCTTTCCTTAAATGCCGATAGCTCAATCACCAAGTTGCTGCTTGATAAAGGCGCCACAATTGATGAGCGTAATGCCGCTGGATTGACGCCTCTGCATTTAGCGGCGCAAAGCGGCAGCATGGCGCCGATTAAAGTTTTATTGGCCGCCAAAGCGGACTTAACAGCCAAAACGCCCATTGGAGACACGCCTTTGCATCTCGCCGTCGCACGGCCCTCGGTTGCCAATGCTTTGCTGGAAGCGGGCGCCGCGCCCAATGTCGTCAACGCGCGCGGCGATTTGCCCTTGCACGTCGCCTTGCGCTTGCCTCTCGAAGGCAAAGGCAACAATGCGCGCGAAGAGAATTTGAAACTGCGTGTCGCGCTGGTCGAAAAAAGCGATGTCAACGCCAAAGATCAATTTGGATTTTCGCCGTTGCAAATGGCACTCTTAACTCATCAACCCGAAGTGCGCGACGCGATTCTTGCGCGCTCGCCGAAAATGGATAACATCACGGCGTTCTTTGATGCGGCGGCGCGCAATGATGCAACGGAACTAAAGAAACTGTTAGAGACAAAGCCTTATTTGAATTTCATGCGCTTGTCGAGTGGTGTGACGCCGTTGCACGTTGCGGTGCAGTGGGGCGCCAAAGACGCTGTTGATTACTTGCTGAAAAAAGGCGCTGACATCAATTCGCGTGATGCTACCGCTGCCACGCCTTTGCTGCGCGTTCTCTCGCCCAGTAGCGGCCCCGACGAGGCCCAAGTGCCGGGCCTCGTGAATTATCTGATGGAAAAAGGCGCCGATCTCGCGGCGCTGAATGATGATGACGAAGGCGTTCTGCACATGGCCGTTCGTCGGGGCAGCAAAGATTTGGTGGCGCTTTTAGTAAACAAAGGCGCCAATCCCAATGCGCGCAATCAGAATAGTCAAAGCCCGCTCGATTTGCTTTTGCCCGGCATTTACAACGGCCAATCTCGCCGTTTTGCCGACAATAACGCGCCTTTGAAAGTGGAAAAAGAAGCACTACGCGACCTTGTGGCTTTGCTGCTCGACAAAGGCGCCGACCAAAAACAAGGCGACGCGCAAGGCAACACGCCGCTAATGCGCGCCGCTGTGTTGCGCGATGCCGATGTCTTAAAGTTGCTGCTTGCCAAAGGCGCCGAAGTCAACGCGCAAAACAGTCAAGGCGAAACTGCCTTAGCGCGGCTGGCAACTTATGGCAATTCCTCTAATGCCAAGCAATCGGTTGAATCCGCCAAAGTGCTGATTGACAAAGGCGCCGATGTCAACATCACCACCCAATATGGCGAAACGATTCTGATACGCGCTTTGGGCAACGGCAGCAAAGAACTCTCTACCTTATTGATTGAAAGCGGCGCCGATTTAACATCAACGCGTCCCGGCGGCGATGCACCGATTTTTCGCATTATTAACACGGGCGACAACGATTTACTTTCACTGGCTGTTGCCAAGAAAATTGATGTCAACGTGAAAGACAGTTCGGGCAGCACGCCCTTGATGCGCGCCGTGGCGTATGGCGATGGCAAAATTGAACTGGTCGAAACCCTGCTTAAAGCGGGCGCCAAGGTGAATGCCCAAAACCAGTCCGGCCAAACCGCGCTTGATTTAGTGCGGCGCGGCAACAACGATCTGCTGGAATTCCTCAAAGCCCAAGGCGCCAAAGCGGGTGACGGCAAAGCGGCAAAATAGGCGAAAGATAGACAGCGGACGAAGTTTAATTTCTTGTTACGCGGCGTGGTTTTGTTAAAGCAAAGAGCGGCTGCGCCGCTCGACCCCCTCACCC
>JANMKN010000185.1:0-7629 GCA_031372065.1 Abditibacteriaceae bacterium
GCTGGCCGTCAGGTGAATTAAGCCGCGCTCGTGCAACACTTCAAGGGCGCGCACCAATCGTTTTCGCGGCACATTTAAGGCTTCGGCGGCTTCGTCGGGATTGAGGCGATTCCAAACTCTGGCCGACTTTGCGACATCGAAAATGCCCTGCACAAAATGGCCGTGTTCGGCTGGAAATTGGGCGATGATTTCCGTCGGCGAAAAGAGATATTTGAAGGCGTAGCCCGCATAAAAGGGCGTGCCCTGTTGCAAAACGCCGAACAATTCTAAATAAGTGAGCGCCGTTCTTAAAACCAGCGGGCGCAAGTCGAGGCGCGTGGAAAGTTCGTTTTGGTCAAGCGTGAATTCTGGGCCTAAAGTTAAAATTTCGTCCACTAAATTTTGCAACGCAGCGCTTTCGGGCGTGTCGCCGTAAGCGAAGTTTTCCAGAGTCGGCACATCATCGCGGCAGGCGAAAAGTTCGACGATAGATTTTTGATTATCGCGCCCGGCGCGGCCAATTTCCTGACTGTAACTTTCCAAACTTTTCGGCAGATTGTAGTGATAAACGTAGCGCACATTGGCCTTGTCTATGCCCATGCCGAAGGCAATCGTGGCGACGACGATGCGGTCATCGCCGGCCATCCACCATTCTTGCGTTTGCGCCCGCGTTTCGCTGTCCATGCCCGCATGATAGGGGCGCGCCGGCAGTCCTTCACCTTCGAGAAACTGCGCGACAATTTCGGCGGTGCGCTGCAAAGTCACATAAACAATCGTCGGCCCCGCCGCGCGCGTTTTGAGGCGCTTCAAGAGCAGTCCATCGCGCGCCGACACGGGCACGGGCGTCGTGCAAAGGTTGAGGTTGTGACGATAAAAACCCGTGACAATCGAGCCGCCTTCGGGAATGCCAAAACCTTTGCAAATTTCGGCAACAACATGAGGCGTGGCCGTGGCGGTTAAGGCCAAAACGCGCTGTGCGTTGCACTGGCGCGCTGTCTCGGCGAGTTTCATGTAATCGGGCCGGAAATTGTGGCCCCATTCCGAAATGCAGTGCGCTTCGTCCACCGCAAAGAGTGCAATTGGCGTGTGGCGCAGTAAATCTAAAAATCGCTCGTTGTTGAAGCGCTCCGGCGCGACGTAAAGCAGTTTCAATTCGCCGTTGCGCGCTTGTTGCTGCACCAAAAACGATTCTTCAGACGATAAAGTCGAATCCAAACGCGCCGCCGCGATGCCTTTGCTTTGCAGAAAATCAATTTGGTCTTTCATCAGCGCAATCAAGGGCGAAACGACTAAAGTCAAGCCCTCAAAAGCCAGCGCCGGCAGTTGGTAACACAGCGACTTGCCGCCGCCCGTCGGGAAAACCGCCAGCGCGGCTTTGTGCTCAACCAAAGCTTCCAAAACTTCGCGCTGTCCGGGACGAAATTCCGCGAAGCCAAAATAAGTTTGTAATAGCGTTTGAAAATCGGTCATGAGAAAAACAAAGTATGACTTTAGAACGTGCGAGGGTGTAGAAAAAGTTGCTTAATTTAATGGATTAGTGCATTCGGCAGAGGAGAACTTCATTTTTGTCCGTCACAATCGCCAAAGTGCTTTGGTCGGGCGAAAGTGAGAAAGTCATGGCCCAATTCCTCAACTTGATTTCGCGCAGCAATTTACCGCTTCGGGCATCCCAAACGAATACGCTTCGCTCCTCTACGCCTAACAACCAGTGTCTATCGCCAGTTGGCAGTTGCAACTGACGTATGATGGTCATTGGTGGCGAGCGGAAAGAGTGTTTCAACTGTCCGGTGTGGGCATTGCGCAATTGAGCCATGCCATAACCTGCAATCATCACATCTTGGCTGTCATCGGAAAAACTGGTGACCATAGGTGACGGTATATGCGGGGAAGAAAGAAAGGTTAAGTGTTTTCCCGTTTGGGTATCAAAGAGTAACAATCCGTCTTTTTGGTTAGAGAAAGCACTTATACAGTTTAAAGCAACGATTTTCAAATTGGGTGAGATAGCTTGAAAACTAAAGATGCGCATTTGTTGTGGCGGTTGAATCTTCGCTTCGCGCAATAGTCGCCGCGGCGCTACCTGATAAACACGGCTTAACCATGTGCCGTTGGTGTTCTTTTTGATAACGCAGAACGCCCGCCCATCATCGGTGTGCAATAACGTTTCCTGAATTCCGAAATCAAAAGAACAAAGCTGCTTCCTTGATTTGAGATCTTCCATTATCAATTGTGTTTGGTCTGATTTAAGCGTCTTATACAGTGCAACCGCGCCACTGTGAGGGAAATATCTACCGAATTCCCTGCCTTTGAAATCAGGCGAACCTACAAGGGAAGAGGTTTTAGCATCCCAGAACTGCAACGTGCTCTGCGAGGCAACTTTATCAGATACGTTAACCGCGAGTGTTCTATTATCGGCCAGCCATTTGACATCCATTGCCTTGCTTGTTGGCGGCAACAGCAAAGTGCGCGGCTGCCAACTGTGCTTTTCGCGGATGACAGCAAAAAGCAGCAATGGCACAACGCACAATAGCACTATCACAGCGCGGCGTTTGGTGCGAGGCGAAAATTTGTTCAACATGGCAATGCTCTATATTTTCGCAAGTTTATGTCTCTTATGGAATCGAACACAAAAATTGATTGAAGATAGATAAACTGCCTGCCGCTTGCTGTCTCCTCACTGAAAGAAATTTATGACCGACACCATTCGCTGTGGCGTGATTGGATTCGGCGGCGCTTTCAACAGGGGCCACGCGCACGCCAACTACATCAAATGATGAAAGGTAATAGCACTGCTGCCCGCGACACGCCGCATTTGCGGTTTATCGGGCTTTCGATTGTGGCCTCGGTGGTCACGCTGCTGCTCAAATTCGGCGCGGCGCAAGTGACGGGTTCGGTGGGTTTGTTTTCCGATGCTGTCGAATCTTCGGTCAATGTCATCGCCGCGCTGACGGCGCTCTTTGCCCTTTGGTATGCTGCACATCCGGCAGACCGCAATCATCCTTACGGCCATCGCAAAATCGAATTTTTTTCCAGCGGCATCGAAGGCGGCTTGATTTGTGTGGCCTCGGCTTCGATTGTCTGGACGGCGCTGCATCACTTTCAGCATCCGCAACTGCCGGAATCGCTCGGCTGGGGTTTGGGGTTAGCGCTAATCGCCACAGCCATCAACTACGCCGTTGGCATCGCGCTGATGCGCGCGGCGAAAAAATTCGATTCGATAGTTTTGGAAGCCGACGGCCATCATTTGTTAAGTGACGTGTGGACATCGGTGGCGGTTGTGATTGGCCTCGTGCTGGCGAAAATCACCGGACACGCGTGGCTCGACCCGCTTTTAGCGTTGCTGGTGGGCTTAAACATCACGCGCATCGGCTGGAATTTGCTGCGTCGCTCGTTTGATGGCTTGATGGATAAGGCGCTGGACAACGAAGAAGTGCGCAAAATTCAAAAGGCCATCGAAAGCGAACTGGAAGCGGGCATGGCCTATCACGCTCTGCGCACGCGCCGCGCCGGAGAACAACGCTTCGCCGATTATCATTTGCTGGTGCCCGGCCACGTCACCGTGCGCGCGGCACACGACTGCGAAATGCAAATCGGAATTGCCATCGAAAACGCCGTGCCGGGCATCGAAGTGACAGCGCACATCGAACCCGTCGAAGAACCAGCCGCCTACAATGATTCGCCCTTGCCCGATGCGCAGATTGAGTTGTGAAACTCGTTCATAGAACGCAAATTACGCAAATTTAACGACAATTCACGCAAATTTCAAAGAAAATATCGGAAATTTATGTGGATTTGCGAAATTTGCGTCCCATGAACGAGTTAAACCCGCGCGCCTTCGGGAAAAGGAATGTCGCTTTGTTCGTAGCATTTTTGCAGCACTTGAACGCGGCGGCGCACGCTTTGCGGCGTGATAACTTGCGGCGCGCCTTCGCGGATGGTGCGCCATAAATCGCTGTATAACTCAATAATCGGTTGTCCGGCGGGCGCGGCACCGGCGCCGCCATCGGAAACGCCGCCGCGCTGCCACGAATCTTCGTTCCATTCCAGTTTTTCGCTGTTGTAACTGCGGTCAGGCGTTGGCTGCAAGTCCTGCGGGCGCTCCGGCATCGTCGTCCAATCTACCCAGCGCCATGATAATTTATCGCCGTCGCCGCGCAAGCCGCCCTTAGTGCCGCAGATATGCCAGCGCTCTTGCGAAAAGGCGGTTGTCGCCGTTAGCTCCATTTGCACTGTCGGCGCGTTTTCGCCGCGCAAAATGACGCGCACGTCGTCTTCTACATCGCCGCTGTTGAGCGAATGACGCAACTCGCACCACACCTGCGGCTCGGACGGGCCAAATAATTCCATCGCGTGATCTATCAAGTGCGGGCCGTTGTTGTAAAGTTCGCCGCCACCAAACGAGCGCGCCGTTTGCCAATCCCAGCGGCGCTTGAAACCGTGCCATGCGATGCGAATAAAGGTTAATTCTCCCAAAATGCCGCTGTCACAAATTTCTTTGACTTTGTGAAAATCCGCCTCATAGCGGCGCTGCTGAAACGGCTGCAAAACCACACCCGATTTTTGCGCCGCCGCGATCATGGCGTCCACATCCGCGACGGTAAAGCCAAACGGTTTTTCGCAAACGACGTGCTTGCCCGCTTCCAATGCTTGCAGCGCGTGCCCCGCATGAAAGCGATTCGGCGTCGCCACCACGATTAAATCAACATCGTTATCAGTCGTCAGGCCGCTGATGTCATCATAAGCGCGGCAGTCATGCGCGGCTTTGGCTTCGGCGCCCCGCGCGGTATCAATATCAGCCACGGCGACAATACGAAAGCGCTCTGTCATCTCCGACAGCGTTTTGGCATGAATGCTCCAACCGCTACGCCCCAGTCCAGCAATGCCCACTTTGATTGGTTCTGTGTTTGTCATGATTTTATTTTCTTTCATTTCAAGCGCCATGTGCGAATAACGCCCACTTCGTCCCCAGTAACCAGCGTCTTTCCATCGGGTGAAAGACAAAAGTTGAATACAGCATGGGGATGTTTTAACTCGCGTTCTAATTTACCGGTCAACATATCCCAGATGTGCAAAATCTTACCACTCTCGTTCATGCCGGCTAACAAGGATGAATTATTCTGCAAGCTATAAACCGCGTTTTTGTCGGTGATATGTGAACGTGAAATCATAGTCAGAGTTTCGGCATCCCAGATTTCAATGTAGTATTGGGAGGCAAACAATAGCATTTTGCTGTTACTGGAAAAACCACTTACTGCATATTGCGGATGATTGGCATCTACATAAAAATTTTTGATGAGGCGTTTGGTTTTATGGACTGTATCGAAAAGGCACCAACCTTTAAATTCATTTTTCACACCCACATTCTGTGGATATGTCACATTCCACAGTGTAGTAATTAGCCAACGACCATCAGGAGAAATGGGAGGGCCGGGGCAGGAAACGGGGCCACATCCCCCGCTTGCAGAAGTGTCTACAGGCTCAAACTTTAAGTTGGGCGGCACAACGACTTTGTAATCCCGCAGCTTTCTGCCGGTGCGCGCTTCATACGTTTCAATCGAAGCCTCATCCTCAGAACCAGACGAAATATTGATTTTCTTGCAGTCAGGCGCAATGATTAAGGAATAACCGGGCGAATCGTATGTCTTCAAAAGCTGCCCATTGAGGCCGTTCCAAACTCGAAATTTACCATCAGCCCCCGGTGCGTGATAACCCATTAGTGACATCGCCGAAAGGATATAAATCCTGCCATCGTTGTCCACCGCGCCCCATTCTGCCGGAGTGCGATTCAAATGTCGCAGCACAGCCCCGCGCCGCCAATTCCAGAGTTGCACTTGGTTGTTGCTGCACGTCAGCAAAAAGTGTCCATTGGGCGAAAAACCTAATGGCCTTGCCCCTTTTGCCTGAAAAATCACCTTTGGGCGCCACGAATTTCTTTCGCTAACCACGCCAAAGAGAATCAAAGGCACCAAAGCTAAAATGAACAGGGTAAGGCGTGATTTTTTTGTTCGCATGAGCTTGTAAAATGGCCCTTCCTCGTGTGCGAAGAAGGGCCATTTTGGTTTTTACTACGGATTCGCGGCTGTTGGGGCTTCGGGCGTGTCGGGTTGGGGTTGCTGGCGCGGGTCGAAGCCATAATTATGCAGCAACGGGTCTTGATCGCGCTGGGGAGCGCGTAGGCCAAATAATGCCGGATGCGACTGATAATATCTTCGGCCTCAAGCAGTTTTTGCTTGCGCAAAGTCACCAAATCGGAGCGTGAACCCACCGAAGATAACAGTTCGTTGTCGCTCAGGCGCTGTTTGAGATTGGTTATCTCGGTAATCCAAGCGGGCGGTAAAACAGCGGCGGCGTTGTGATTGGGGCTGTTGACATCGGCAAAATCGGCGCTGGTGGTGAGAAATTGCCCCAAAAACTGGCGCACGCGACTTTGATCGAATCGGCCCAAATTGCCGCTTTCAAAGCCGTAGGCCACCAATAGCGGCAAACTGCTGCCGGTCAGCGACAAACCTTTGATGCGATTGTAAACGGCGCGTATGGTCTGCTCGGCGATGGGATAATCCAGCTTCAATTGGTCGCTGGCGGTGCGGCGATTGCCTTCGCTGAGGGGAATATCTTCATTGGCGGCGACTAAATCGTCGAAAGTATCCTGCACCTCGGCGCGAAATTCGGTGGTAAATTTCCATCTTTTGCCGGTTTCGACCTGAAAATCGGCCTCTAAACACTGTTCCAACAGCTGCGTAACCTCAGAAATCCCTCTGTTGGGCATAATTTGCCTCCTCCAATGATAAATGGCCCGACGCGGGCGCGAAAACTTATCAAAAAAGCGAAAAAGACACTTTCGCCGCGCTCTCCCCTATAAGGGGAACTCCAAACACAAACTGTTTCGTGCCTCCCCCTGTAAGGGGAACGCTCAACGCAAACTGTTTTGGACTTCCCCCTGTAAGGGGAACTCCAAACACAAACTATTTTGCGCTTCCCCCTGTTAAGGGGAAGTCTTAACCGATTTCTGTTTGCCATTCCCCTTATAGGGGGAACTCTCAGCCGAAATCGGTTTGCACCTGCCCCGACACGGGAAACCTCAAACAACTTTGGAAAACCGATAACAATTATAACCGATTGGCAGATTTGTCAATCCGCCGCGCCTGCCAACGCCAACGCTTTCTCCAACGCGACCTTAAAAGTCGGGTCTTCGCCGCGCTCTTTGATGCCATCAAGCAGCGCCGGAACCAACTTTTCCGCCTGTTCGCGCGGCCAATCTTCGGCGACGAGTTCCTCAATAAGTTTCACTTGCTGCCGCGCCGCGTCCATCTCCAAATTGCGCTGTCGTGCATCCAAAATCATCTTCGACCAGCGAAACAGCGCGTAACAGGCCCAACTCACCACAACGGATTCCAATCCGAGTGTAAAAGTTTGTCCGTCGGATTCTTCCAAATCAGAATTCTGTGCTGCTTCCAACAAAAGCACGTTTAATTCTGGGTCAGCAAAGGCTTTCTGTTGAAAATTTTCGAGTGTGTCCATATTTGTCCTCTTGTCAGGTTAGTGACATCCTATTTAGTGCTTCACCCGCTTTTTTGATCATAGGTTGAGTGTTGGTGCTCTGGGAAAGTAAAAAAGCGTTTTGATAGAAAACTTTCGCTTCGCTCTTTCGATTGA
>JANMKN010000197.1:0-2491 GCA_031372065.1 Abditibacteriaceae bacterium
CACCATTGCGCGCCCAATGTGGCGCGTCTTTTAAGCGATAAAGCATCTCGCCCGCTTTGGCGACGAAAAGAATGCCTTCGTCTTCGCGGTTTTGAAAATCGGACGGGTTGAGCGTGGCCGGGTCGCAGTAGCCGAGATTTATTGCGGCGCAGCGTTCGGGCGAAATTTGCGAGGCCAAAGTTACTTTCACGCGCGGTTTTTCGATGCCGTTTTCAAAAGTGCCGATGCCGCGAACGTGTGTCGAATGCGCGAGCAATCCCCACGGATGATCTTTGAATTTGTCCCATTGTTTCAAGAAATAATCGCGCACATGATAGCCGATGCTTTCGATGCCGTGTCCATGCGTGACCGAGACCTCGGAAATATGCGGCGCATAAATTATCAGTTCGCCGCCATCGGCAATCACAGGCTCCAATTTATACATACATTTGCCGCCCGTCCACAGGTCTTCATACATCGGCGGGCAAACCGCAAAAACGGTTTGGAAAGGCTCCTCTTTGTAAGTAATGTGCAACTTGTCGGATAACTGCGAGGCTTCTTGCCACGCCGCTTCGGGCGAACCCGCATAAAGTCCGGCCAGTTCATTTTTATGCACTACCATGCAAAAGGCAGCGCGCGAAACGGGAACTAAAGCGGCGGCTTCATCCACCACAGCGCGCACCGGCGTGTAACCGGCGCCGATGATTTTCGGATTGGAAATGACCGCGCCCAGCCAGTGAAAAAAATTGAGAATTTCCGGCCCGCCGATGCCGGGAAACAAGTATTTATTGCCGCCCGAAAAACCCACAACTTCGTGCGGGAAAACCGGCCCCAAAACCATCAGCAAATCGTAGTCGAAAATCTTGCGATTGATTTCGACGGGCACATCCATTTCAAAAAGTCCGCCCGATAATTCGCCGATGCGCGCGGCTGGAATGGTTCCGATAGTCGCCAGCGCGTCGGGATTGTCCCATTCGTGATTGAAAACGCGCACTTTGCCGAATTTTGCGCGGCGTTCGTCGGCTGAAATTTCCAAACGCTTGTTGATCGCTTCGTCGTTCATCGGCTGATGCGTGCCGAGCGCAATCATCACATCAAGTTGCGCCACCTCGCTGCCGATGAGATCGAAAACCGTTTTGAATAACAATCCAACCGGCGCCGTGCGCGTGCCATCGGGCACAATCAGCAGCACTTTTTTGCCGGATAATTGCAGCGGACAGAGAAAATCAGCCGCAATTTGCCTAACTTCGGCTTCGCTTAAAAATCGCTCAGTAAATCCAGCACCCGTGGAGGAAGAGATGTTCATGGTTTTCATTTTAACGCACCGGCGATAAGCCTTCGTAGCGCACTTTCCAAGTGGTGGGAAAGCCGGGGGCGTGGGTTTTGGGCGCATCGGAAAAACCGGCGCACATTCCGGCGATGGCTAACAGTAGGGCGCCGTTGCCGGGCAAATAAGCGGGCAACGTGGGCAGTTGATAATTGTGGCCGTTGGGCAAAAAACGATTGCGCGGCGTGTCGAGCATCAGAAAATCAACGGCCAAATCCGGTTCGCCGCAACGCGTGGCGCACAAAGCGGCCATCGGATAATCCCAACCCCAACTTTTGCGGCCCCATTGCCACGTTTCGCGCACCTTTTTGACGGTGCGGCGCATGGTTTCTTTGTCCACGCCGTCGCCCGGCAAAACACCAAAGGCGCCGAGCAAGGCGGGATGCTCGAAATTCCATTTTTCGTAGGTGTCGGGCAAGTTTTCCTGTTGCAAATAAAGGCCGTCTTTTTGCGGCAAGGGCGCGAGTTTTTGCAGAACTTCGTCCCATTTCGGCTCGCGCGGCAAACCTAATCGCTCGCGCCATGTTTGCGCGGTGCGCAGGCCAAAACGCCAATACGATAATTCAAACGGCGGGTTGATCGCTTCTTTGGCGTCGGTGTTTTCCGAGACGGTTTTCAGCGGCGGGCCGAGAACATAGCGTCCGTCTTTGAAAACCGCGTAACTCGCCATGAATTCCGCGCTTTGAAAGACGATTTCTTGCCATTTTTTCAGTGTTTCACGGCTCGGATGGGCTTGATAAAGCAATTCGGCGTAGTAAATCGGATGCGGCTGTTGCCAGACTAAAAGCGGGCCAATCGGCGAGGGCGCATCGTGTCCATCGGGGCCGGTCATTTTGGGCCAGCGCGCGCCCGCATAACCTTGTTGCGCCGCCCATTTTTTCGCTTGCGGCAGAATATCTCCATAATAAGGCAGGCTTTTTTCGAGCAGCGGCAAGCGATTCCAATACGCGAAATGCGCCGCGTGCCAGAAGTGCATTTCCATGTGAAATTTTCCGTTCCAACTGTTGAAAAGCAGCCCTGTTTCTTGCGGTGGCAGCGAGCCGGCGCAATGAATCGCGGTGAGGAATTGCGACAAGACAATGCGGCGTTCGAGTTCTTGGGCGCGCGGGTCGGCGGCTTCGCTCAAATCCACCGCGCCGCCGTTTTGCCAGAAATTTTGCCAATGCGCGGCGCTTGCCTTTTGCG
>JANMKN010000213.1:0-7288 GCA_031372065.1 Abditibacteriaceae bacterium
GAAGCGCATTTTGCGATGGAGAAGCCTAACTCTTCCCCCTCTGGGCGGGCGCCCTCTGGGCAGGATTGGATGGGGGTTTCTGCGGCACAATCACTTGGTAGCAGATAAGGTAGTAAGCAACAGTTTTTTGTGACTTCGACCAGTCAGGCCCTAATAGACGGTTTAACGCGTGCCTTTTGAAATCGTCTTGCCCAATTGCAAAAGTGTGCGCTTGAAATTCTCGGCGCGGGCCGAAAAATCGTCGCCATAGCCTAAATCGAAGGCGAGGCCATCGGTTCGTTCGAGCAATTGCAAATAGGCGTTGTTGGCTTTTTCCTGCACGCGGATCACTAAATACATTTGACGCACGCCCGCCTGCTGAATCGCGGCGGAAACTTGCGCGACAGACTGCGCTTCGACATCGGGAATCTTCGGTGGCGCATCGGTCACCAGCACGATGACCTTATCGGCATCAGGCGCAAAAGGCTGGCGCAAAGCTAACAAAATCGCGTCAAGGCTGCTTTCTTCGAGGTCGCCGCCGCCGCCTGCGGTGAGTGGTTGCACCACTTGACGAAACTGCTCCGGGTCTTTGGTAAAGGGCGTGCCGCCGAAGTCCATAACGAGCGCTTCTTCGCCCGGATGCGCGCCTTGCGGATGGCGATCACGAAAAGCAATCAGGCCGACGCGCGTTTCTACGCCGGCATTAACAACGGTGTCGGTGAAAGACAAAATCGCTTCTTTCATCACCGTTAATTCCGGTTTCATGCTGGCCGTGCAATCGAGAACGAACAAAATGTCCGCCTTGCGCCGGCCTTCTAAACGTCGCCCGCTTTTGGAAAGCGCCGCCGTCAATTCGCCAATATTGAGATGGCTTGATGGATTTGCACCGCCGCCTACTGTTGCAAAGTTGACAGGAGGAGCAGGCGCTGCGGGCGGCACTACAGCCGGAATTTCGGGCACCACTTCGGGAATTAGCGGCGCCTTTTCAGGTTCGGCGACTGGCATCGGTGCAACTTCGGGCAACGTTAGAGGGGCCGCAGAGGCAAGCGGCGCAATTTTCGTGGCAACAGAATCAACTTTCACGTTGAACGGAGCAACAATTTCTGATTGGGCCTCTGGCGGCGCGGAAACGGGCGGCGCAACTGGTGGCGCCAGTGGTAAAACAGCCGGTGCGACGGCTTCGGCGGGCGCGTTTAGGGAGAACCCGCATTCGTTGCAAAATTTCGCGCTGGCGCTGTTGGCAGCGCCACATTTACCACAGATTTTCATTTCAAATAACCTTCGTCAGGGGCAGTTCAGGGCCATCAATCAAAATCCAGAAAGACGAATTGTAGATACACCTCGCCCATTTTGATGCGGTCGCCGTGCCGCACTTCTTTGGCGCGTCCCGGTTCGAGCAATTGGCCCCGCAGCAGCGTGCCGTTTTTACTGCCGACATCTTCCAGAAAATACGATTCGCCCTTGCGACTAAATTCCGCATGACGGCGGCTGATAGTGTAATCAAGCGCGGAAATTTCGTTGCGCCCCACCACGCGCTGCCCGCCATCCGCGATACCCACCACAATGCGCGCATGAGGATTCAGCCCCGATTCGACAATCAGCACTGGATTATGAAAGCGGCCCGATGGCAATGGCACCATCGCCGGCAGAATTTGCGATTTCCAGCCGAGGCGTTCCAGCACTTGATCTACCGAAGCAATGCGCTCTTCGGGCTGAATGCGCACCATTTCGTGAATGGTGTCTTTGAGCGACGGCAAATAATCGCATTCGAAATCGCTGAGGTCAATCGCCGCTGCCGGGGTTGGCACGCGCCCTAAATAAGCCGCGAAATCTTCTACGCTGCGCCACTTGGCGTGCTGCCAAAAATGCTCGCCTTGCACCAGTTCGTAGAGAATGTGCCCCAGCGAGTAAATATCCGACTGCGTTTCTGCCAAATGCGACCCGCCCAGCAATAGTTCCGGCGCCATGTAGCGCAGAGTGCCGAAATAAGAGCCATTGGTGGTGATGCGGCGATTGCCAAACTTCGCCAAACCAAAATCAATCACTTTTACCGTGCCGTCTTGACCGACCAAAACGTTATCCGGCTTCAAATCGCGATGAATAATGTTGCATTGATGCGCATCGGCGACGCCTTGAAGAATCTGGCGAATCACACTGGGCTTTTGCTTGTCGCTGCTGGCTCCTTCTAAAATCAGTTCGCCGAGCGAGCGACCTTGAAAGAATTCAAAAAGAATCAGAAAGGTCGAATCGTCCCACTCGCGAATACCAAGCGCGCGAATCACATGAGGCGAGGGAATCGCCACGGCAGCTTCGCGGCGAATTCGCTCGACCAACTGCATAGAGCGCACTTCTTCGTCGCTGTAATTGATGTTGCGAATGATTTTTAGCGCGTAAGTCGCGTTGTCCTCGACATCCGTCACGCGACAAACCACGCCAAAACCGCCACTGCCCACCAATTCCTCAACCCGCACTTCGCCCACAGAACAAATATCAAGCGGAAGACGGGCGCCGGTAAATAAATACTGATTAATGTCAGTCATATGGCTCACCAGAAAACGGCGAAATTAAGCCAACGCAACAAGAGTTTCAGCGACAACCGCCACGCTTCCCACAGGTTCGGGATGCTGCCAGATAATCAGCGTTTGATTATCGGTTTCGCCGAGGGCGCGGGCATCATTCATCAGTTGGGTAGCGATATTAATAAGTGGCACACCGGCCTGACCGATACGCTCTTGCAGATGCTCTTCCAGCAACTCGCCGCTGATGCCATCGCTACAAAGCAAAAGGCGATCACCGGGTTCTAAAGAGATTTTTTGCACAGGCAGTTCGTCGGGCAATTCTTCGATGCCGATGAAATAAACCAGCCGAGAGCGCCCTTCGTGAACGCGCGCCATTTCTTTGGATATTAAACCCGCGCGCAGCAAAACGCCCGCTTCGTTATGGTCGGTAGTGACGCGGTGTAACTCCGCTTCGATAGCGTTATAGCAAAAAAGCGGGCTGTCTCCTAAATTAAAGACCACAGCTTCGTCGCCACTCATCAGCGCCGCGACCAAAGTGCAACCGGCCTGCCCCCAATCGTTCGCCTCAATGATGCGCCGCACATGAGCATTGGTATCAATCACGGCCTGCCGCATGGCGCTTTCCAACAATTCCATGCTGGCCGCGCTGCCCTCGTTCATCTGATTGAGCGCCGGTTCAAGGCAAAGCTGCTCGAAGAGCGAACGCGCAAAGCGACGCAGCGCCTCGCTACTGGCAAATTCGCCATGTTCGTGCCCGCCCATGCCGTCAGCAATCGCCAAGCAGGTCAGAGTTTGCTGACTGCCCGCCGGGATTAAATGAAGAACGATAAAGCTGTCTTCGTTATTTTCGCGGCCATTGGTTTCGCTGGCGGCAAAAAACGATTTAGACTGTTCCACTTCAGAAGACATGAATTCCCTCGCAATTTCAAAACGACCTCACTGCTATGCTGCAAAGACAAAGCCTCCCTTAAGCATGGCGAATTCACGCGCGAAATTCAATATGACCTGCGAGATTGTCCGAGCCACAGAGGTATTTTCCAGAAAAAGTTAGACGCAGACTAACCGTGTAATTGATGCCATTAGGAATTAGCCGCCGTCTTGCACTAACGCCGGTGGCAGGGACGGAGTAAATTTAAAGAGTCCGGCAACTATTCACACGCAAAATTCTTATGGCGACTCTTTCTGGCAGCAAGCCCGGTCTTCTTTCGATCACCAAGAAAATTTTAATGGCCGTTACAGGTCTGCTTTTGTGCATTTTTCTTGTGCTGCATCTGCTTGGCAACACGCTTTTGCTCTTTGGCAATGTGGCTTTCAACAACTACGCGCACCTTTTGATGACGTGGCCGCCTCTCGTTTGGGCGATGGAAACTGGTCTCGCGGCGCTGTTTTTATTGCACGCTTATCAAGGCCTCATGGTTTTCTTGAATAATAAAGCGGCGCGGCCCGTTGGCTATGAAACACAAAAGTGGACGAAAGAAAAAAGTAACGCCTCACGCAAAAGCACTTCCAGCACTACGATGATCGTGACCGGAATCATCATTTTAGTCTTTTTATTTCTTCATGTCGGCCATTTCAAATTCAACAAATTTTGGACAGTTGACGAATATAAAACCGATGTTTCCGGCATCGCGTTGGGCGTGACCGGCGGCGCGGCAGCGGCCACCAATTCCTCGCAGGAGGCGCATAACCAAATGCGCGACTTGTATCGCTTGGTCAGCGAAGAATTTCATAAACCCGTCGTCGTTGTTTTGTATTTGCTGGCGATGATTGCTCTTGGCTTGCATCTCAACCACGCCATTTTCAGCGCCACGCAAACTTTGGGCGCCAATAACAAGCGCTGGGAAAAAGCGATTTGGTTTGTGGGCCGCGCTTTTACTTTTGTCGTCGCGGGCGGCTTTTTGCTGCTGCCAATTTTGATATTTCTGCGTCCCTGACCGGGAAGTGTTCCCATGAAACTGGATTCTAAAATTCCGTCCGGCCCCATTTCGGCGAAGTGGGAAAAGCATAAATTCGATTTAAAACTGGTCAACCCGGCCAACAAGCGCAAGATAAAAATTATCTGCGTCGGCACCGGTTTAGCGGGCGCTTCGGCCTCGGCCAGCCTTGCCGAACTGGGCTACGAAGTCGAAACGTTTTGCATTCACGATTCGCCGCGCCGCGCCCACTCGATTGCCGCGCAAGGCGGCATCAACGCCGCCAAAAATTATCGCAACGATGGCGACAGCGTTTATCGCTTGTTTTACGATACCGTCAAAGGCGGCGATTATCGCGCAAGGGAAGCCAATGTTTATCGTCTGGCGCAGGTTTCCAACTCGATTATTGACCAATGTGTCGCTCAGGGCGTGCCTTTTGGCCGCGAATACGGCGGTTTATTAGACAATCGCTCGTTTGGCGGCGCCCAAGTGTCTCGCACGTTTTACGCGCGCGGCCAAACCGGACAGCAGCTTTTGCTCGGCGCTTATTCGGCTTTGATGCGCCAAGTGGATACCGGCGGCGTGAAATTGCACACGCGCCGCGAAATGTTGGACGTTGTCGTCATTGACGGCCAAGCGCGCGGCGTGACGATGCGCAATCTGGTGACCGGCGAAATCGAAAGCTACGCAGCCGATGCGGTTTTGCTTTGCACCGGCGGCTACGGCAACGTGTATTATCTTTCAACTAATGCGGCCAACAGCAACGTGACTGCCGCGTGGCGCGCTCACAAAAAAGGCGCGGCGATGGCGAATCCGTGCTTCACACAGATTCATCCGACCTGTATTCCCGTTTCGGGCGATCATCAATCGAAACTGACTTTGATGAGCGAAAGTTTGCGCAATGATGGCCGCGTTTGGGTGCCGAAAAAAGAAGGCGACACTCGCAAGCCCTCGGACATTCCCGAAGCCGAGCGCGATTACTTTTTAGAGCGGCGTTATCCGGCGTTTGGCAATCTTGTGCCGCGCGATGTGGCTTCGCGCGCCGCCAAAGCCGAATGCGATGTCGGAAAAGGTGTCGGCACCACAGGTTTAGCGGTTTATCTTGATTTCGGCGACGCCATTAAACGCTTGGGCGAAAACACCATTCGCGCTCGCTACGGCAACCTGTTTCAGATGTATGAAAAAATCACCGACGAAAATCCGTATCAAACCCCGATGCGCATTTATCCGGCGGTGCATTACACAATGGGCGGCCTGTGGGTAGATTACAATCTGATGACCACCCTGCCCGGCCTGTTTTGTTTGGGCGAAGCCAACTTTTCCGATCACGGCGCCAATCGCTTAGGCGCCAGCGCGCTGATGCAAGGCTTGGCCGATGGCTATTTCGTGATTCCTTCTACTGTCGGCGATTATATCGCGGGCACGCCGCGCACACCGATCAGTGTCGAACACGATGCCTTCAAAGCCTCGAAAGCCGCCATGCAAGCACAGATCACTAAAGTGCTGACCATCAATGGTGGCCGCACCATGCTCGATTTTCATCGCCAACTCGGTCACATCATGTGGGACAACGTCGGCATGGCGCGCAGCAAGGAAAGCCTCAACAAAGCCATCAGCGAAATTCAAACGCTGCGCTCTGAATTCTGGCAGGACGTGCGCGTGCCGGGCGATGCTAACAATTTGAACCAAAACCTCGAACGCGCCTTGCGCGTGGCCGACTTTTTGGAATTTGGGGAACTTTTGGCGCGCGATGCGCTGAACCGCGAAGAAAGCTGCGGCGGCCATTTCCGCGAGGAGTATCAAACGCCCGAAGGCGAAGCCGCACGCGACGACGAAAACTTTTCTTACGTCGCCGCGTGGGAATGGAACGGCGACAACCAAGCGCAAACCTTGCACAAAGAGCCGCTGGTTTTTGAAGAAGTGCATCCGTCGCAACGCAGTTACAAATGATTGACGATTGATGATTGACGATTTTGCGCAACCTAAATCGTCAATCATCAATCGTCAATTTGAGGAGCCTTATGAATCTTAAATTACGCGTCTGGCGCCAGATCAATTCGCAAAGCGCCGGGCGTTTTGTGGATTACGACGCGCCGAATGTCTCGACAGAAATGTCGTTTTTAGAAATGCTGGATGTTGTCAACGAAGGCCTCGTCAAAAAAGGCGAAGAGCCGATTGCCTTCGATCACGATTGCCGTGAAGGAATCTGCGGCTCGTGCGGCATGATGATTAACGGACTCGCGCATGGCCCCGATGCAGGCACAACAGCGTGCCAGTTGCACATGAGGCGCTTCAAAGATGGCGACACTATCGTTATCGAGCCGTGGCGCGCCAAAGCGTTTCCGGTTGTGCGCGATTTGATCGTTGATAGAAGTGCGTTTGACCGCATTATCACGGCGGGTGGCTACATTTCGGTCAATACCGGCGCTGCGCCGGATGCGCACGCCGTTCCGGTGCCCAAACCCGACGCCGACAGCGCCATGGACGCCGCCGCCTGCATTGGTTGCGGCGCGTGCGTGGCGCAGTGCAAAAACGCCAGCGCCGCGCTTTTCACCAGCGCCAAAATTTCGCAACTGGGTCACTTGCCGCAAGGCCAACCCGAACGCTTTCAGCGCGTGAAACGGATGGTTATCCAAATGGACGAAGAAGGTTTCGGCAACTGCTCGAATGAAGGCGAATGCGAAGCCGTCTGCCCGAAAAACATTTCGATAGATAACATCGCCCAAATGAACCGCGACTTTCGACGTTCGTTGTTGACGAGAAAGTAATTCTAAATTTCCAACTAAAGCGGGGCTGAAGCCCACATCCAATCGAGCAATGCAAACTAATGTTTGTTACCCCGATTGGGAGAGGGCGTCAGCCCCGCTTTTTACTTAA
>JANMKN010000266.1:0-10214 GCA_031372065.1 Abditibacteriaceae bacterium
GCTCTTGCGCTTGACTCATGGCAAGCGGCAACTGGACGCAAAGTTGAAAGTGGCAACTGAATTACGCGACGAGAAAATGATTGCCAAATTCACGAAAATGATTGGAGAAAAGAATCTTCAAATCAAGGTTTCGGAAACCACACTCGCCGCCACAGCCGAGGCCTTCAAAGAGGCATTTCCCGATGAGGACTTAAAAGTTCTTGTGCAAAATCAGCAACAGGCGCCGTATTAAGTCGCCGTGAAAACCGCCCTTCGTCTTGCCTTTGCGAGGTTAAACCATGCCCGATTTCTACGACATTCCTTACAACATCTCTGAACTTGACGATGCAGACATTTTCGCGCCTGCCGTGGGCGATATGTTGATCTACAGCGCGGAAAATAAATGGCGGAATGTCGAAACCGGCGATTCCGGTCAGGTTTGGACAGCGCAAGGGCAAGGCGAAGAACCCGGTTGGGCCACGATCAACACAACAGAAATTGCCAACGCGGGCGGGCGTGTTTTGGTAAATGGCAGTGGCGGCATTACGTTGACACCGGCCAGCGGGCAGAGCATTGTTCTTGGCGGCGGTTGGTATATAAATCAATACAACCATCTACGTTCCGACGTTTCGGCGTCGCTACTTACGTCAGGTGGTGCTTATGTTGGTTACGTCCAAGCGGGTATTAACGGCATAGAATCAAACCCTTCGTCCGGTGCCGTCGGTCTAAAAATCAACCTCGCAGCATCTCAAACCGCGAGCGGCATAGAGCAAAAGGATTCTTCTGGTGCTGTGAATTTTGCAGTTAGCAATGTAGGTAGCGTTACAACAACAGCACTTGTCACAGAAAACGTGCTGGCCTTGAATGGTGGACAAGCACTCTATATTCCTTCTGATGGTTCGTATATCCAAGCTGGAACAAGCATCATGCCATTTTTTGCTGCCAAAGGTGGTTTTGGCAGGCTGCCAAGCGCGGAAGTTGTAGCTATCAAAAACTATGTCACAACGTCGGCAAATTTGCGAATCGAACTCGCTTCCGGGCAGACCGCGAGCGGCATAGAGCAGCGCACGTTTGCTGATGTTGTGAATTTCAGAGTTGATAATACCGGCGCTGCTTATGCCTCAGCTTACTGTTTTGGCGCGGGCACTTTGGAAACGATTCTCGCTTCTGTAGGTGGGGGACAGATACGGCTCACCAATGCTTCATATTCTGGAATAAACACGTTTCTGAATTTTGGCAACAGCGTGGGGATTGGTTACGATTCAAGTGATGGACTAAGAGTTACTGATGGTGGTTCCGGTTACAATGCTATTCGCGCAGCCCAGTTTGAAACTTATGACCTTCTTGGTTCGCCTACTGCCGTTATTGCCAGAAGCGGCATTTTTTATGGAGTAGGCGCGGCGCTTGCAGGCAACCTATCTGCTGCTGCTGGCGCGTTCGGCACAGCTTACCCTCTTGAGGTTGGCGGCAATGCAGAAGGCGGTAGTTTTGTCGGTAATGCGACGTTTGGAACTTACATCCATTTTGCAACTGGTGGACGAGTCTTGTTCGGAACTACCGCGACGGGCGCAAGTGGTTATGACAATAACATATCGTTAGGCCGCTCTGATTTTCGGCTCAGTGAGGTTCATTCAAATAATTTTTATGGAACTGCTGGCGCGTTTAGCGGCGGAATCACAACAGGAAACTACTCCTACCTTACCGCGCCTGCTGCTGCGCCGCTTGATGGAAATTTGGCTTTGGGCCAAATGGCGCATTGGCATGATGAATCGAATCATAAAATTGTCTTTCGCGTGCGCCGCAGCGACGGTGTTTATGAAAATGGAGAGGTGCCATTGTCACCATGAGCTATTTGAAAATTCTTACACTGGCCTTGCGTTATGATGATTTGAATTTGTCTGCGCAACTCAAAAACAGCGTTGGCGCGAGTATTGGCGCAGCAATAACCGAAATGATTGAAGTTAGCGATGAGCCAGACGGCAGTAGCTATTTCATTCGCAAGGAAGACGGCGATTATCAACTGAATCTGACTTTGGATGACAGCTTTCAGGGTTGTGTGAAAGTTGCAAATGTGGACACCGGGCGCAGCTATGGTGAAGTAGCTATCAATCTACCGCTTCTCACCACAGAGCAAGTCGAAACTTTGAACCTCGCCGCAGAGCGATTAGTTGCAGTTCCCGGCGCACCAGAAACGCCCGTTTTCATCATTCCCGAACCCGACACGCCCGGACTGGTAAATGTGCTGTGCCGTGCGGGTTCGTTTGGTCTGCCCAAAGACGGCACCACTTTTGGCCTTGAGTTCGCCATCCCTACGGAATTCGTCGGCGATGAATATCAAGTCTTGCAACGCAAAACCGGCACCACCAGCGATGGCGAGTGCTTAATTGCCGTTTATCCGCTGCGTTCGTATCATGTGTGGGCAGGGCCAAAGAAACTCGGCACCGTGACCGTGCCTGCCAATGGCGGCGTGCTAAAAGAAGTGAGCGGCACTTTGACCATTGAGGAGGCGGTGTAAATCCCACTTCCTCTTCTTCACTACGAACTCCTCCACCACGCGCCGTCCAACGCCGCGCAAATGTGGATGGAAAGTTTTCGCTTTGCGGGCAAAAACTACGCGGGTGTGCAAACCAGCGATTTCACAGCAACGGAGCTGTCATGGGACAACGGCGATCCGGCCTATGCGCCCCCTTACAGCGTCGCAGCGCGCGCCATTCCCACGCGTGGCTATGGCCGCTGGATTGGGCCGGGCACCAATCATTTGCGGCCCGGCGAAATGAACGTCATTGCCTTGGACGAATCAGTTGTCGCATTAGAAAAAGCAGGTCACGATGAACTGGCACGAGTCACTGAATCTCCTGTCGAAGGCGCGCTTTTGCGCGCATCATGGACGCGCTTTAATCCCGGTTCGTCTGCGTCTTTGGCTGGCAATCTGCATTTGATTTTGCAGGACGCACTCAGCGGCGCACTTTTGCTCGAAGAAACCGAATTGGATTATCGCGCGCTTTTTTATGATTTGCCTGCCCTCAGCCAAGACGCTGTTTTGTGGCTGCGCTACGACAACCTTACGCGCGGTTGGGCTTTGCCGCCCGACTATCTGAGCGTGCGTGGTTTTTCCAGCGTGCCCGACAAGTTCAAATACAGCGAAGACGGCGTGAATTATGTTTGGGATTACGAGGCTGATGTCGGCAGGCGTCCAAGCAACACCGCTCATCCCTTCTACGCGCTCGAACATGAGGCGTTTTTAGCAGGTCAATTGGTGCATCGCGGCGCGTGGACACAATACATCGTGGACGGCACGACGCAAGGCGGCTCGTGGTCGGCCTTGCGCCTCAAAATCGGTGCGGGCGGTTTTGTGGTTGGCCCCAACTTTCAACCGGCGCCCGGCGCGGTTTTGTATGAATTGACGGGTGAGAATACGCGCATCCCGGTTTTGGTTGACCCCCTGGCCCTCTCGGTTTCGGCTGTGCCGGAGCGCACGCCACTGCGGTTTGGTGACAACGCTGGAAAGTGCCGTTTGGGTGGCACGATTGCGGCGCGCAGTGGGCCACTCACCGCTTATTGGGATTTTCACCCCGACACGCCAGTAAATAACCTGTGTGCCGCGCTTTTAGGAGTCAGCGACTATAATTTCGTGAACGCCTGCGAAGCGAGTTTATATCCCATTGTCAGCGACATTTTGGAACTTGCGCCCGAATTACCAGAAACACGATCCACCGAATTGGTTTTAACGCACGCTTTTTTGCATGAATACCTGCCCGATGCCAGTGAAGTAACCGAAGCTTTGCCCGGTTTGCCGCGCGCGACGAAAGGGCATCCGGGCGGGCGCTGCATTCGCAAAGACGGCAATAAAATTCGCTTTTTCACAGAGTATTTCGGCAACATCGGCGCAAGAGGCGGCAATAAGTTCGCCTCGTTTTACAATGCGATGCGCGAAATTGATGCCTATCAGCAAGTGCGCGGCGGCACCGGCACAGCCTTTCATGGCGACAATTGCGCGGAGCTGTGCTGGAACTCACTGTATGGATGGGCGCAGGATAAACCGTTCGGCTATCCTGCGGCCAAACAATATCTGGCGGTGATGAAAAGCGGCGCTTGGGACGACAGCGGCATGGCGCCTTTTGATGCCGACAGCTATTTGTGGCAACGCTTGCGCGCACTGGAAACAGAGGAAGGCATTCGCCTACTGGCAGCAGGCAAGGCTGCCAATAGCGAAAAACCTTTGTGGGGAGTGAGTGATGGCACGCATTTTCGCGACGCGTGGCTGCCGTTTCGAGCGCGGCGTTTGACGCGCGTCACAGATGAAAACGGCGAGGAGTGGCTTTACGCCGTCGGACGTTTTGTAACGCAGGCCGAAGACGGTTTGTATGATGTGGCTAACCGCTGGAGCGTCATTCGGATCAGCGGAGATTGGGTGAAATCGTGCGCCGAATGGGACGCAGGGTTCGGCGAGGAGGGCGCGTTTACCTTAGACCTTGCCGCTGCCGAAAATGCTGGAACAGACGTTGAAAAACTGCCCGCGTATTTGTGGTGGATTGTGGATGCCACGCAACCGGCAGGTGGCTACTGGGTTCGCGGTGAGGCAGTGCCCACAGGCGAGCGCGTGTATTTGGTTTTGTCGGTTGATGAAAGTTTGATCTCTTACGCGCCGCCCTCTGGCATGAAGTTGCCCTATGACCCTCTGGTGTGGTGCGGGTTTTGTTTCACGGTCTATCAAGATGGCGGCATTGGCAATGATTATTGGCCGCCCTTGCCGTGCTGCGAGGATGCCGGCTGCGTGGTTGAGCCGCCGCCACCACCGCCCCCTTCCGACATTTGCGTGTTCTGGGACAATGATTTGCGCCGCTTCGCCGTGCCGCTTTCCGAAGCGATGACAGCCGGTTTCGACGAAGAGGATTTTTCGCCCTTTTTGATTTGGGTTGAAGATGCCTCCTACCAAACCGGCGGCTACTGGGAAAACGCGCTCAGTGCGCCACTGGATGAGACGCCTTATTTGGAACTTGGCCTCGAAGACGATTTGATTATCTACGCCGGCGGCGAAGGTGTCGTTTTGCCCTACGAGCCGCTGATGTTCGACAAGGTTTGTTTTGAAATCGGCGGTAGCGTTCTGCCACCACAGCCAAGCACGATTTACTATCTGGTCGAACAAAAAGAAATCGAAGTCCAAACCGGCGGGCCGTGGGCGACAATTCAGGTCAGCGACACCACGCCGGTGGATGCCTACCATGGCCTTCGCCAGTTGCGCATGATCGGGCAATTCATTCCTAATTTGTGGATGCGCATTGATAGCGACGAAGCGCCAGACGATTTATCCACCTACACCATCCGCGTGCCGTGGAATGAGCCATTTTTCTTGCCGCGCGAGGCCCGCAGCAAAATTGAAGTCGTGGCGCTGTATGTGGGAAGCATCGGCGCCGAGCCGGTTTTTGAAACAGTGAGAATCAATTAATGATTTTCAAGGAGTCATGATGCAGGGAGAATCAATGCAGGGAGTGCTTTATCTGGCTGTGGAGTCGCCACACGTTTATGTGGAATGTTTGTGCAGCCTGTTGTCGCTGCGTTCGCCCCAACATGGCGCCTACAAGGGATCAATCACCGTGATTACCGATAATCAAATGATGGCGAACAGGGCAGCGTGTTTGTGCAACGCCCAATCCCACATAGTGCCGCCTTGGTGGGACAATGACTTCCCGCCCGAAGCTCTCAAAAGTCGCTCCCTTAAAACGAGCTTATGCAATCATCTCAATTTCGCCACCTACACGACTGCGCTGTTTCTGGATAGCGACACGTTGCTGGCGCAGCCCATTCAACCCTTGTTCGACTGGTTTGAAAATCAAGGCGCCGATTTAGCCGCATTGCCGTATTATCGAATCGCCGGTGACGCTGGATATGGGTGGAATACCGGCGTGTTGTTGTGGCGCCACGACGAACGCATAAAAGATTTCTTCGGCGAATGGAACCGGCAATGGCACGCCGATGGTTATGGCCGCGACGAGGCCGCTTTCTGGCGTGCCCAAGATAAAACGGACACGCGCATCGCGGACTTGCCCAGCGTTTTCAATTGGCCTGACAACGAGCGGCGTAATGACACTATTGTGCGCCATACATGGCCGGATAAAAGCGGTGCCCTTTCCGCTCTGTTCGGCCCCTTTTACCACACAATGTGTCAGCGCTTTGGTGTTGAAAGCGAGGTGTAATCATGCCCACGATTCGCCAGCGGAAAGGCTGAGGGAGCAAGCCCTGCCGTGAGCAGGAAGCGAAGCCGCAGGAAGCAAAGCAAGAAGCCACTCCACAATCAAAAATGACAATTGAAGCGAACAACGGCTTAATTACCAGCACAGTGACGATAGTCACGGCAGCGCGCAATGCCGCGTTGTTTTTAGGCGCCTGCGCGCGCAGTGTTTTTGTGCAAAGTTCGACGCAGTGGCGCTGGGTTATCGTGAACGATGGTTCCACAGATGGCACGCTCGCCATTGCGCGCCAGATCGCGGCCAGTGATGAACGTGTGCGCGTGGTCAATCAGGGGCAAAAGGGCGTCTCGGCGGCGCGCAATGCGGCGTTTTTCCAAGTGGATCATCCTGACGGAAATCCCACATCGGAAAGCACGAGCGAATATATTTTGTTTTTGGACGCCGATGATGAACTCACGCCGAACGCACTGGAAAAATTGGTGGCACTGGCAAAGCGCTACCCCGGCGCGCCCGCTGTTTGTGGCGCCTTTACGCTGATCGATGAACGCGGCGCCGCACTGGATTGGTCACCAACGGAAACCCAACTAAAAATAAATCAAAGCGGCCTTCTGACCGGGCAGATTCTTCAGCGCGACAATCCGCTGTGGAATCCGGCACAAGTTCTCATCCGACGCAGCGCACTGGAAATGGTGATGGAAAAAGGCAAGGTTTTCGACGAAGCATTTGAAATCGGCGAGGACTGGGATCTGTGGCGGCGCCTGTCAACCTTTGGCCCTTTTATTTGTGAGCCATTCGTGGCGGTGCATTATCGCAAGCACGCCGCTGGTGTCACCACGGCGCGGCGCCCAGAGCTAAGGACAGCAATGGCGCGCATCGCGGAGAAACATAAAAATACACTGGTTCAAAAAAACCTCGTTGATCCGTTGCAGCGCATTGAAATTCCCCTCTTTCGTCCGGCGCCGGTGGCAGGGCACGCCATTGTCACGATGTGTAGCGCGGGCTTCGAAAGGTTGCTGGATTCGTTTTTAGGCAGCTTGAATCGCAATGGCGGTTTGTTGCCGGGCGCGCGTGTTTTCGTGCTGAATATAGACGATAACGCAGCGTGCAACCGTGCTATGAGAGCGCACACCAAGCAGAATTTAAACGTCACGTCGATTCCCTGCTTTGGCCTGTCGCGCCCATTGCCGGCCAGCAAAGCCGCGCTCTATGCCGCCGCTGAAATAATCGAAGCCGACTACTACCTGTGCCTTGATGTGGACACGCTGATTTTGCAATCACTGCGTCCCCTTTTTGAGCAAATGCAAAACGTGGCCGCCCACAAAATTTTATGCGCGCGCGATGCCAATGGGGATTATCATTGGGCCAACATGGACTTTGGTGTCGCGACTATCGGGGAATATCTGGCAGCGGTTTACGATCTCTGGATGCCGACGTTTGAAAAGCACGCCACGCGTTTAGGCGCTCCGCTATCGCAAATCGAATACGTGGTAAATGATGGCGTCTTTGGTGGCAGCCGCGCTGCGATGCTGCAACTCAGTAACACGCTACGCGAGTGGATGCCGCGCGAGCGCGCCTTTTTAGATGCGCACCCGATTCGCAATCAACTTTTGTTTAATCTTGCCCTTGCCAAAAATGATGCCTTTGCGCGCCTCAATGATCTTTACAATGTGCAGGTTCACGCGGTGCAGGGCAACTTGGAAAGGCGCGATAATTCAATGGCTTGGCACCATTCAAACGGCACGATTTACCCCGCGATTTTGCATTTTACGGGTTACACCAAAAACGCGTTTCCTGACCTGCAACAACAGTTTCGCCTGCAAGAAACCCGTCAAAATGCCCTTCAAGGAATGAAATAATGCCTTTAGCCACTGCGCCAACTATCGCTGATTACAGAGATTTCGTTGAAAGCTACAATTCGGGCACGGGCCACACCGTGCGGTGCCTTGCCAGCAATCCGTTGCCCGCTGGCGCCACCTCGATGGTCTTTCGCGTCTATGATGTGAGCGGCGCTCTGTTTTGGCAATCGGCGGATTTAATCTTTGCGAGCGGTTGGGTTAATGCCCCGGCGATCACCAGCATAGGCTATCGGGGCTATTTGCAATGGTTTTCGAAGAATGGAACCGGCGAAACGGCGGGGCCAAAGTTTGGCTTTGACCTGAATCCCACGGATTTCCCCGAACTGTTTGGCGAAACGGGGCCTCTGGTCTTCAGCGACGAGGCGCCCGCGTTGGATTCGCCACAAGACGGCGATAACATCTTGCACATCGCCAGCATTATGTGTCTGGGCGCATCCATCGCGGATATTGGCTATGATGCCAGTGCGGCCTTTTTAGGTAACCCTGGCTCAGACTTCGCGCGTTTGCACGTTAAAGAAGCTCCCGACGATACGGTCAATAGTGGCATCGCCGACATTGATGTTGAAACCATTGAGACAACCATCGGGATCGGGCTTATCTCTCCGGCGCCGCTGGTGTGGATGCTGGGCAATTCACATGGCCTGACTTGGGGGCCGCAAAGCAGCATTGAGTTTGTTCCTGTATTGGGCGTTCGCGATTTGGCGTTGATCGGTGCCACTTTTCTGGGCGCGCGGTGGCACACAGAAGATGCCACGCCCGCTTTCGAGTGGCGCACCGTTTTTGGCCCACAAACCGAGCGGCGCCTGATGATTCGCGTCAATGCCGTGGGCGGCGCCACACTTTACGACAGCGGGTTTATTACTTCGGGCGAACCCATCGCCACCTGCGTGGTTGACCTTGACCCCGGAGATTACATCGCCTCGGTTACGGTCAAGAAAGTGGGCGGCGAAACCAGCGCGCCCGCCACCCTAACGTTTATCGTAGACGAAGAGGGTGGCGGAGGGGGCGGTGGTGGTGGTGGCGGCGGCGAGGGCTATTGTTGCCCGCCCGGCTGGACCTATAGCGTGGAATTGGCGCGCTGCGTGCGTTGCGGCTCCACTGTCGAGGATGCGCCGGACGTGCCCAACGTGCCCGCGCTCGCCAAAGTTTGCACTGTGCCAAAAATCGTCGTCACGGCGCCGTCGTGGGATGATTCCGACGAGCATCCTACGCAAACGATGGAGTTGCAGCGCCGTGTCAACGCGGGCAGTGGGTTTGGCGCATGGGAAACGGTTCATATTTGGGATAGTCCCGCTGGCACTTACAACGATACCGACGTGGTCTGGTTTTCGGCTTATGAATATCGCGTGCGAGGCTGCAACGATACCGGGTGTAGCGCGTGGAGCGCCACAGCGTCTCTGACGCTGCAAAGTGGTATGACTATCGCGTGGCTCTCGCCAGCGGCTTTGTCCACGCTTTCCGTCCGTCAGGATTTGACGCTTCAGCTCACCGATGACAGCGAGCCGGACGAGTGTGACGATCCCCTTGGTTGCTCGGAAGATGACCCTGAAATTACGCTGTTGATTGATGGCATGGCGGCCACCATTGACCTTGTTCGAGAATCGGGCACGGCCCGCAACGGGATTTACAAAATCAAGCGCTTCGATACACGCGATTATGCCAATGGGACGCGAACACTGACTCTCGAAGCCATCGGCGTAGATTGTTGCCGTGCCCACGCGCTGCGTGATTTTGTTTTCAATAATACATTGCGACGCGGCACACTGTATTTTGAGGAACAATATCAAAGCGCGCCGCCCGCTGGTCAAGAATATGGCAAAGCCGAAATCCTGATGCAAAACGAAGCGCTGTATGACCATCCAGCGCGGCGTTACTGGGTTCGTATGGGATTGACCGCCCTGGCCACCGATCTGGTGGATTGGGAATCGTTAGTTCTTGACCCACTTGCCAAAGTCGCAGCCTTCGATAATCTCCAAGCCCTCACCGCCGAAGCGTATCAGCACGGCACCACGCCGGAGCGCACGCAAGTCGGCGCTTATGTGCCACTGCTGGTGCCCGGCCCCGAACTCTATTTGGTGCAGCAATGGAATCCGGTTGAGGTTTTAACTACTTATCTCACCGGGATGGCTGTCGGTGCCGTGCGCTCGATTCGCCGCTACAGCAATGGCCTCTATCATGTGTTTGCCAGCAA
>JANMKN010000294.1:0-5543 GCA_031372065.1 Abditibacteriaceae bacterium
CTTTCCACTCTAATCTGACGTTTTTCAAGCATTGGCCTGACGTAAAGTTGGAGTCCACTCTATCTTGACACCCAAAAACCGCCCACAAACGTAAAAATCCGCCTTAACGGACGATTTTTTCCGTTTCGTGAAGCGACCCCAGCTTGGGTCATTGTTACATTAGCGGACGGGACTCTGGTATCAGGTTTTTGGGGAGAAAAATCCTTTGCTTCATCTGAACATGAGGAGCGCGATCTCTATATTGAAGAACTTTGGACTATTAAAGAAGACGGCTCGTGGGAGAAGCAGGATAGGAGCGAAGGGATTTTGCTAACGTCGGCTCAAATCAGGTATATTGAGTTTAGGACTTACGAAAAGGAGTAGGACGATGGCATTTTCATCGAAAAGCAAAGAAATTAAAGGGTATCAGCCAAAACGTGAAGAAGGTTTTGGACATCAACCCATTAAACCAAAGGCAGCCGCAACCAGTGTTGCGCAAGACCGTGGCAAACCGCCTAAAGGCGGATCAGCCGTTAAGCCAACTCCCAGCAAAAAATGAATTAAAGCGTAGTCTGATTATAGGCTACGCTTTAACCTGCCTTTTGGCGGCGCTTTTAATGGGGTTTGGGGAACATTGGAACGAAAAGTGTCATTAAGGATGTCCGCTTCCCATCGTTGAGTGGCAAGCGGACGGTGAAACAAGTGCAGAATCGCTTGACCGTGTTGCAAAAGGGAACCCTTTCGCAACAGCTTTCGGGTTGCATTTTTCAGCGTCGAATTTGTTGCAAAAGGCTGTTGCATAAAGATTGAGTTTGGCAACAGCCTTTTGCAACAAGTAGCCTTGATTTCACGCTCAGGAGAGAATCCAGCCATCAATACAGTTGGTGCTTTCGCCTCGCTTAATGACATCTACCGTTCCAATGTTCCCCAAACCCCTTAATCAAACCAGCGTGCAGTGAGAAAGAATTCTCTGTGCGGTTGGCAACGGCTCAGGTTTTACCACCGATCAGTTCATGGGTTTGGGATATTCAAACCGGCCAGAGAATTAGCCCAACGGCGGAATCTCCACAATTTCGATTTTCTCCACTTTCACACCGATTGGCACCTCGAAAACCACATCGCCGGTTTCTGAGCCGTTGGGTAATAGATTAGCGGAAATCAGATTGACCCCTTTGGGTTTGTTCAGCGGAATTTCCGCGCCGCTGTCGAAAATTTGCTTGTTGGAAGTAAAGATTCGAAAAGGGCCACCAGCGATTTGCAATGTCTTGTCGCCTTTGTAAGTCACTGTCACGTTGACAACCAGAAATTCTTTGCCGGTTGCGGGTTCTTTGGGTTTGTCGAGATCAGCGCTTTCGGGATCCAAGCGGCTAAGAGTGCGGGTGCCGTTCAATTTCACCACTGTGTCTGTGCGGGCTTTGGGCAGGCCTTGGTTATTCAGTTCGGGGCGCGCTTCCGTTTCTGGAGAGTTGCCCGAATTGACGACCTGATTTTCAGTTTTCTGGCATCCTCCCAACACAAACAGAAACACGCCCACTGCAAGATGCAATAGGCGTTTCATGATTCTGATTATACATTATTACCGAGGGCTGTCCACGTTTGATACGCTTCGTAAGAAAGAACCTTAGCGAGAAAATCTTCTTGCGGTGATACGCCCACGTTGACATCAACTTTAACCTGATTTTCGCGCCCCGTATTCTCTACGATGGCACGCAACAAATCCAAGATGCCAAAGACTCCGTTTGGCCCTTCTTTTTCGCCGAGCGAGGGAGATTGCCCGTTGATGATGTCGCGCTGATAATTGGAATAGCGTTCGACAGCGCGGGCAAGGCTATTTTTACTGCTCGTCCGCTCCTCGCTTTGTTCTTCGCACGTTCGCTCATGCGTTGACCACTGGCTTGAATTTACCTCTTGTTTTTCGACGAACGAACGGGAGAGAGAAGATGGACTGCCTTGAATCATATAAGCCGGAGAAACCTCATATGGCGAGGGTTCAACCATGCGGCTCACTATGCTTTGCCTCTGATTCTCAGGCATTTGCATAGTTGACGTGAACTCATCGTATTTACGCCCTAATCGTTCACGGTTGAAAGTTGTTTGTTGGAGATTCTTGAGATTGATACCTGTCTCATCAGACCATTTCGACGCTGTATCTAATGTTTGCGTCGCTTTGTCCATAATTGTGGGAACTGGACGGCCCTGCGGGTCATATTGGCGCGCTGTGGCTCGCTTGAAATCATCCGCAAAATGCGTTTGATACTCCTGCAAATGATTCCCAGCCACACGATAGGCAACGGTGGCCGCCGCCGCTTTCAATAACGGCCCGCCTGGTGTGTTCTGATAGGCAAAAGCCGCCGCCGCGACTTGACCCATGCGCAGAAAACCCGCAACGAGGCGATCAATACCGCCCAAAACGCCGGTAATGAATTCAAACAGCGCACCTTTACCATCCGAAAAACCGCGAATTAGGTTTGCTAAGGCTTTTGTGATGCTGCCAAAGCCTCCCACAACGGCAATGGCGCCAGTTAGGACATAATTGGGCAAATCGGCGTAAAACCATCGCCCAATCGCCTGAATGCCCTGCACGATCTCGCGCTGATGACTCTTAAAATATTCCGTTGCCATGCCCAGCCCGCGCTCGAAAACAGGCGCGAACGCATTCGCTAAAGTGATTTTTACGAACGAGGCGAACTGATTAAGGCGGTTTTCCATCAGGCCCAGACGCTGCTGCCACATCTCAACTGAGCCGGACGGCATTTCCAAGCCGCGTGAATATTCCAGCGATTGCAAAAGCTCCCGACGCGGCAAGTTCGCCATCGGGATAAGGTCTTGCTTGCCCGATGCTTGCATCATGTGGTTTGCCAACAGCGGGTTGCCATTGCCCTGCTTTAACCACTGCTGATACTGGTTTTGAACGGACAGCAAATACTGCGCAGAACCGGGCGCGCCTTTGAAGCCCATTGAGGCGTCCATCGCGCTTTGGAACATTACATTTTGCCCGAAAATTTGGGAAGTTTTCTGCGGCGCAATGCCAAGGCCCATCAGGTTGTTCACCGCTGTGGACGATGTGGAAACGCTGAGGCCACTTTGCTGCGAGAGGTCAAGAATCGAACGGCTCAGGTCAAGAGCCGCATTCTTCACATCGCCCAAAACATCTATGATGCCTTTGAGTGCGCCCCCAGCGATACGCCCCATTTCGCCGAAGGCTTGCCCTAATTTATCCAGCACACCGCCAAGAACGCCCGTAATTACACTCAAGACTTTGACGGCGATCAAACCAATCAAAGAACCAACCAGAGCTGGTAGAATGGCGTTCATCGCCCCGGTCAGCAGCATACCGGGATTATGCATCAGCATTCCCAAGCCGCCACCGCCGAGGGCAAAACCAGCCGCGCCGCCCAAAGCCGCACCACCCAGACCAAGCCCCACACCAGCGGCGCCGCCTGCTATGCGTAACCCTTGCGCGCCGATGCCAAGACCGCCCATCAGTAAACGCGAGAGCGATGGCCCTAATTGCGCGCTAAATTCACCGAGGGCATTGCCTGAAACTCCAAAGGGCCGCAGGATACCTGATAACAAGGCGTGCCCGATTTGCTGACCAGCATCAAGGGCGTTTTGCGAGAGGGAAAGCGCGCCACGCGAGAAATTATCAGCCGATTCAGCGCCCAACTCGCGCGAACGGGCCACGTTGGAAACAGCGCGCTTAATCGCGCCGACCAGAACGGTTTCCAAACCCGACATCAAAGCCGCACCGATGGCGGCTCCTACCGGCCCACCCAACGCCATACCAATGGCGCCGCCCAACGCGCCGCCCATGCCAGAGTTGCCAGAGGCTTGTCCGAGCATAAAACCACCGGCGCCGGCAATGCCGCTTTTGGCGACCGCCGCCGTGGTTGCGCTCATACCACTGCCGCTGCCGAGAACCCCGTTCATGGCGTCCATGAACGGATTTACAAACGGTTTGAGCGGTTTGGGCATGACGCTGTGAACCGCACTTCGCACATCGTCATCACCCAGCAGCGTATCCCAAAACCCACCAGATCCTGCCCCAGAACTTGCGCCGCTTTTTTTCGCAACTTGCTCGTCGTAATCGACCTGCAAAAGCGCTTTGCGACACCAGTCGCGCATAGCGCGATCCGCTTGATCACGCAAATCAAAGGGCGTGACCGTGCCGCCAATCACCTTATACCAAGTCGAAACGCTGGGATGATAACGACATTCAACACCAAATTGAGAGAGCGCTTCAGCTTCCGCTTTAGCTATTGCGGTTTTGGAAAAGGCCACGGCACGCCTCGAAGAACCTGACAGGGAAAAAACTAAAAAAACTAAGCGTCGAAAACCCGTAAGGTTGGAGAATGGGACAGGTTAAAAGCAGAGCCGCGCTTCCTGTTTGGAAACGCGGCTCTGGGCCTGCCTCTGAAGAATGGTGAAATTGCTTTGAGCGTTTTATGAGCGCTTCATGTTGGCAAACATTTCCGCCAAAGCATTATGCGTGGCGTAGCGCAGATGCAGAAATGAGCCTATTTGCCACTGTTCGCTCATTACGCGCATAGCGCGGCGCCATTTGGCAGGCTGCGACCTAAAATCAAAAGCCGTTGGCAGCGTGAGTAACAGGAGAAAATCTCGCACATAAGCATACAGAGCCGGAGATTCCGTCTCGCAAACTTCAAGCGCGTTGGAGTCCCCGTTCAATATCGCTTCAACGGCCCGGACGAAAAAAGTCGTCTTCGCTTAAGCCAAATTCACTCGATGCCCCAATGCGCTTGAACAATGTGCGCTTCACTTCGCGGTGTAAGCGCTGAACATTTGCCAAGTTCTTTTCGGCGGCCAGACTCCAACCGACCAGCGAATAAGTAATCACTTGATCCCACATCGCTTCTTGTGCATCGCGGAATTTTTCGGCCAGTTCGGAATGGTCTTCCATAATGGCCGACAGAAGCGGCAGTTCATCCAAGCGCAGAAACCGCACCTCCAGATGCCCTTCGAGTTCAGGAAACTCTTTGTAAATTTCACGCGGTTCGAGGATGCGCTTCTGACCATACCATGTGACCTCGCCGCCTATGACTTCCTCCAAGGCAATCTGGCGCGGTGGAATAACATCAACCGCTTCGACAATGCGGTGGCGCGGGTCGGAGATGAAACGCCGAGGGAACTCGCCGATATAGCTTTTGGCGCTGTCATTCAACTCCCGAATGTAATATTTCACGCCGCGATGCTCTACGATGTCATGATAGGCCTCCTCGTCATCGCGAAAGGGAGAGTAATTGTGAGGAAGATTCACAACCGAAGTGCGGAGCGGCGCCGGTGCCACCAAGCGCGGATTTTCTACACCCAAGTTTCCGCTTGGCGTATTGGATTGAATCGGCGGATGCATTGGATGCTGGCTTACGCCTTTCCGAAATTCATCGCGATAGGCGGCGGCGTCTACAACCCGATCTGGCACAGCCCGCGCAATGGCAGGTGGTGGAATCTCCTGCAACCATTCAGGAACTTCCTCCGACACGGTTGGGTTTTCCAGCAACTGATTCTGTGGAGCAGCCGTTTCCACAGGGATAGATGGCGGCACC
>JANMKN010000312.1:0-8306 GCA_031372065.1 Abditibacteriaceae bacterium
ATCCATGAATTTGCGCGCGTCTAAATTGCTCGCTTCGAGAATGTCCAACAATTCTTGCAAATGGGCGATGGTCGGTTCCGGCGAAAAAATTCCCAACACACGATGATCGCGCCGCCAAACCTCCATGCTTTGCGCCAAAGACGAGCCGTTGCGCGAAAGCCATTGCCAAAAAGCCGTATTGCGGGTCAATTCAAAGTGATTGTCATTCGAAATCGGCTCGGCCTCCGGGCTTTGAATCAGCAGCATGGGATGGCCTTTTTCGCGCGCCAAAGCGAGCCAATCGCGTGTTGAGGCCTGCGAAGGGCGATATTCACGGCGCCAGCGGTTTGCCCAGATGTAATCCACGTCCAAATAGCGTTCGTTTGTCGCCTCGCGGTGCAAAAGATGGAGCGCCAAAGCCGCTGTCGCCGCGCGATTGCTGGGGCCGTCAGCGTCGCGTTGCAGGCGCGAATCGTAGCTGTCCACCAAATATTGCAAATTGGCCTTCGATTGCGGCGTGTTGAAAAGCACCGTATTCGGCCCGTTGGCGATGCCGAGAAGTTGATACGCGGCCAAAGCGTCGCCGCCTTCAAACGCCTTGAAGAAACCTGCTAAAGCCGCGTCAGGGTCGCTTTCGCGCAGACGCTCGGCGTTATTGAATTCCAGAGTTGCCGCGTCTAATTCGGCGCTTGTCCAAGTGTTTTAGCGCTTTTCCAGAGCCACGCGCGCCGTGTTGAGGCGTTCGTCGAACTCGCGCGCCCGCTTTTCCGTTCCCGCCACTTGCTGCCAAGTTGCAATGCTTTGCTTGGTGGTTTGGAAGCGCACATCGTTGGCGATGGCGCCGTCCAGCCACTTTTGCGTGGCGGAAGCATCGTTCCACGGCACGCGACCTTGCGCGGCGGCGCGTCGGATTTCTCGTTCCAACAGGTCGGGAGCATCTTTTTGCGCTTTGAGATGCGCCAAAGCCACCGCCGGCGGCTGCACGGGCGCGACGCTCGGCCAAAAACCCATGTCGCGCGCCAAAAGTGCGCGCCGCGCCGCTGCCGCCAAAGCGTTTTCGCCCTGCGCCCATGTTTCGACTTGCGCGCCGCTCTCCGTCCACAAACGCTTGGCCTGGTCGGGATTCTCTAACCGCGAAAAATAGCTGTCGGCGCCCCGGCGCGGCTGCCAGGGCAGGAGCGCACGCGCTTCGTCCTGCTTGGCTCCTAAAAGCGCCGCCAACACTTCTTGCCGAAAAAATCCCAGCGCCGGAGCATCGCGCTGTTCGATTTCATCAAGGCAGCGCAAACGCGCTTCGCGGCTCATCTTTGGCAAGGCCGCGCTGAAACTCTTTTGCAAAAGCGGCAAATCGGAATTGTAGCTTACGCTGCCGACTTTTTCGCTTGTCCACTCCTGCGCCCAAGCCGCGACGCGTTCGGGATGCTCGGCTACCAAAGCCGCAAAATCTTGGCGAATGCGAAACGCCCGCGCGTCCCACTCGCCGACCGACGGCCACCATTCGAGGCGCGGCGACACACCATCATACGGATCGTCTTTTTCCGTCCAAACGACGGCCATTCGGAGTTGCTGCGCCGCGAGGTCAACATCGGCGGGCAAGCCGGCGCCGGAGCGCAAAATATTGCCGTAAATCCACGCGCCAACGCCGTCCTGGTCGTTGGCGGCGCCTTTTTTCAGCAATTCGCGTCCGCGCTGCGGGTCGGGTTGAATGCCTTCGCCGTTCACCAAAAGAGCGCCCAAAAGCGTGTTGGTCAAAGGCCACGCCGGATTGGATTTCTCCAGCCACAGCAGCGCGTGATTATGATTTTTCGTGGCGCCGTTGCCTGCCATCAGCGCGCGTCCCACGAAAAAGGCGCCGTAAACATCGCCGTTTTGCGCCTGCTGCAAATGCCAGCGAAAGGCTTGATCTTGCGAGGCAAAAGGCGGCGGCATCCGTTTTGTGCCCATGCCGTCGTTTTTGGCGACGAAATCTTCGTAAGATTTCTGCTCGTTGAGCGCGTTGCGGCGGCGAATGTCTTCGTTGATGCGGTCAATTTCGGCGTTTTGCGCGTTTATTTTGGCCGAATACGCCGCCAAATGCGCTTCCCAAGCGCGGTCGCCGGCGGCTTTGGCATCGGCTTCGGCTTGAATTCGCGCCAAAGTTTCGTTCCATTCGCGCTGTCGCTGCGCGTTGGATTTCCACTCAACAGGCGCCACCGCATTGAGCGGCCCGCGCGCCGAATTCATGGCGGCGATGGCATCGTAATGCTCGTTTCGCGCCTGCCACTCCCGATTTTGCCGCGCTGAATTCTGCGCGTAAGGATCGAGATACGGATCGTAAGCCAAAGCGGGACGCGCCGCGATCAGCGCCGCGCCGCACACACTCAAAATCGTGCGAAAAGACAAAACCATAGTGCTGTTTCCCCCAAAAACGCCCGCGCAACGATGAAATTCACAATTTGCGCCCGCGCTGTTGAATATCCTCTACTTCGCGGCGCGCACTAACAGCAAGGGGATTTCAATTTCGTGGCGCACTTTTTCGATGGTGGAACCAAGAAAAATGTCCGCCACAAAACGATGACCATGCGTAGTCATCGCGATGAGGTCGCAGCCTTCGGCGCGGGCAAGACGCATGATTTCTTTGGGCGGATCGCCTTTGGCTAAAACCGCTGCGATTTTCAAGCCTTCAGCGCGCAGTTTTTCGGCGACTTGGTCAAGATAAGCCTGATCAACGCGCATTTCTTCCGAATCGGCCAAGTCGAGACGCTCTTGCCACTGCGCGGCCCAGCCATCAGCAACGTGAATCAAAAGCAACTCGGCGCCTGCCAATCTCGCCAATTCGCAAACGTGCGGCAACAGGCTTTCATCAGCTTTGCTGTGGTCAAGAGCCACCAAAATTTTCTGATACATAATGCGCCTCCCTTAGAGTGATGTTTTGGGTGCAACGGCAGGTTTTTCCTTATAAAAAAAGGTAACCCATACCGTAAATCCTATCATCGCCGCAGCAATTAAACTGAGCCAGCCCCCGCCTATGTTGTCATACAACAAATAAACATTGAGCGAGGCGATCAGCGTGCAAACGGCATAGCCGATGATTTTTACTGGTAGCGAGTTGGCGAATTGTCCCATGCGCTGCGGATCGCTGGTGAACATCATCAAAGGAAAAATCGCAAACGAAAGTTGCAGCGAAAGCACAACCTGCGACCAAATCAACAATTCAACGGTGTTCTTTCCACCCGAAGCCGAGATTAAAAACAGTGCCGGAATGATCGCCAATGAGCGCGTAATGAGGCGACGCAGCCACGGCTTGATGCGAATGTTGAGAAAGCCTTCCATCACGATTTGTCCGGCCAATGTGCCTGTAATGGTAGAGGATTGCCCCGACGCCAAAAGTGCCACGGCAAAGGCTGTCGAAGCGATGGGCGCACCGAGCAGCGGTGACAACAATTGATAAGCCTCTTGCAATTCTTTGACATCATTGTGGCCCTGCGCATGAAAAACTGCGCCTGCTACCACCAGAATCGCCGCATTGACGAAAAAAGCGGCCCCCAAGGCCACAATAGTGTCAATCGTATTGAATTTAATCGCTTCGCTTTTGCCCAGCGGCGTTTGTGCGCTGGCGCGGGTTTGCACAAGCGAGGTATGCAAATACAAATTGTGCGGCATCACTGTTGCGCCTAAGATGCCGAGCGCAATAACGAACGCTTCTTTGTCGGGAATCGAAGGCAACAAGATACCGCGCGTCACGTCGCCCCAATTCGGGGCCGCAATAAAAGTTTGCAGCGCGAAACAGACGGCAATGGTCGCTACCAAAGTGATAACTATCGCTTCGAGTTTGCGAAAGCCAAAATTCATGGCGCCCAGCAAAATCAACACGTCGAAGCCAGTGATCAACACGCCCCACATCAGCGGAATGTGAAACAACAAATTTAGCGCTACCGCCGAACCAATAACTTCGGCCAAATCGCACGCGATAATGGCAATTTCGCACAAAAACCACAGCACAATGGACACTGGTTTTTTGTAATAATCGCGGCACGCTTGCGCTAAGTCTCGCCCCGTCGCCAAGCCCAAACGCACGCACAATGTTTGCAGAAACATCGCCATCAAATTGGACGCTAAAATCACCCAAAGCAAGGCGTAGCCATATTTCGCGCCACCTGCCAAGTCAGTGCCCCAGTTGCCGGGGTCCATGTAACCAACGCTAACCAAATAGCCCGGCCCGGCAAACGAAAGCAAGCGCCGCAGCCAGCTTGTGCCAGTGACCGGGACGCTGCGATGCACCTCCGATAATGAGGCCAACGGCGGCGCATCGTGAGCCTTCAAAGATTCATCATTTGACGTTGCGTCTAACTTCATTCAATGCCTCCTCTACAAAAACAGATTGTGCTGGGGCTACACCCAGCGTGCGTTTTTTGCCCGCCACGCGCAATTGCAAAACGCCCTCGGCGGGCACAGCGCGCAGCACTTCAACCAAGGCGCCGGGCACCAAACCGACTTCGCGCAAGTGCCGCAAAAGTTCAGCGCTGTCGTCATCAACACGGCGCACGATAACTGTTGTTTTGGCATCCATTCCTGCCAAAGGTGCCCAATTATCGTGCGCAATTTCACCGTTTAAGGTCGGAATGGGCGCGCCGTGCGGATCATGCGACGGATGATTCAAAGCCTCGGCGATTTTGGCTTCCACTTCTTCACTGAGAATGTGTTCCCAACGCTCGGCTTCATCATGCACTTTGTCCCAACTAAGGCCCAAAACTTCGGCCAAATAGGTTTCGATCAAGCGATGATGGCGAATCATTTCGAGGGCAATTTTTTCACCCGAAGGTGTTAGTTCCACGCCGCGATACGGTGTGTGGCTCACCAAGTTCAACGCGGCGAGTTTTTTCACCATCGCCGTTGCCGAAGGCGGCGCCACCGCCAATTTATCTGCCAGCGACTGCGTCGTGACGGGCGTATCACTGCGCAATAAATAAATCGTCTTCAAATAATCCTGCGCAGATGTGCTGAGAGTTAAAGCGCTTTCTTCCATGATAATTCGGCCTCAAAAACGCCGTGCCACACCAAAACCGGTGAAGAAATCCAATCCGCCTGCGTGATTGTTCAAACCGATGCCAAAGCGCGCATCCAACTGCAAATCGTTGTTGATTAAATACGTCACGCCGCCATTGGCATATTTGGCGCTTTTGCCGGTCGCGTCGGCTTTATTAAAGCCAAAGGCCTCGGCAAAAGTGCCCCACTTCGCATTGAGCGAATGACCGACAGAAAGGCTGCCAAAAAGCTGGCTAAAACGCGTGCCCGCTTCTACCGGACGGGCCGCGCCCAGATTGATGCTCAATGCTGTCGTCGGGCACAAATCCCAACTCGCGGCCAAAACTGCCTCCGGTTGCCATGCATCTGAGCCAACTGCTTTGGCACCCGTGGGCAGCGAAGTGCCAAACAAAAGCGCCGTCGCCGGTTTCTTGCCGCCGCCAGATGATAACGCGATTTTTCCGCCCAAAAATGCATCGTCAATCCCCGAACTGCGCCCACCGTCTCGCTGCCACAAATAAGACGGCACGCCAATGCGCATTTCCATCTTGCGATTCACCGACACGCGCACTAAAACCTCGCCAAGCGCGTGTTCTCGCGCGGCGCCCTCGCGCGAATAGGTATAGCCACCTTCCACCTGCACCCGCCCCGGCGGCACGACTTGCGGGCTTTCGGTGAAATCGGGCCGGTCTGTAATCAGCGCTTCATCCTCTGCGTGCGCCTTGCCCATAGCCATAACAAGGCCGCAAGTTATGATCGCACTGGCGATGGCTTTGTGTAAATTTATTTTCATTATTCACCTAACTCAATTTTTAGCCATGACTAAATTTATAATTAAACGCGACTTTTGTCAAGCAAAAAGGCGCGTCCTCATTGGAGAACGCGCCTTTTAATGCAAGTAATGCAAGAAAAACTAACTTTTACTGCGGCTTTTTCTCGATGCGCAATTTGCTAATCCACAGCGCATTATCGTTGACGGCGCCACCGAGCAAACCGGTGGCGTCAACAAACAAAATTTGCTTTACCTGCTCCAGATCAAGGCGTTTGTTGTTGTCTTTGGAATCCTGCGCCACTTCAAAGAGCATGGGCACAAGGCGCACTTCGCCGGGTTTGTTATCCGCCGGAAGTTCGATGGTTGTGTTGTATTTGCCGCCGCTGGTTTCTTCGAGTTGGATCAGCAAAGTCATGGCCTGTTCGGTGGCGACGGCAAAACGCAGCGCTACCATGTCTTTCAGCAAACCGGGTTGAAGCATTTTCGTTAAGCCGACAATTCCACCCACTTGCTGGCGATATTCCGCTTGCAGGCCCTGTCCGATTACCGAAACGGGGCGCCCTACTTGTTTCATCTGCTCTTCCGTAACGCGCTTAAGGAGCATATCGCCGAGCATTGTCCAATTTAGTTGCGGATGCACAAAATCATCAAGCATCGTGGCACCTAACGGGTCTTCGGGGGCTTTGGGCAAGGGTTCTTTGCTTGCTTCAAAGTCATCTAACCAGAAGGTATGCGGCCCCGCTTTGATGCCCAAGATTTTTTTCATTTCTTCGTTGTCTGTGGCAGCGAAAATTTGCTTATAATCGGCGAGGGCGGCAGCGGATACCAAATCCATATCCAATTTGCCGTTGTTGTCTTTGGGATCGTCGACATTGGAGGTTAGCTCGAAATCGTCCACCGACAATTCCACGCGCTGCCACACATTTTTCGGCAAATGAAAGGTAGACATCCAACGTCCAGAGTCCTGTTCCTGCAAGACCATCACGAGATTCGTGGCGTAATCGCTTTTTGCCCAAAAGCGAAATGTTTTTAGGCGCGATGCTTCGCCGGGCTGCCCGGTTTTGAGCAGCAAATCCATCTTGTTGGGCGCGATCACGTAATCAAAGCGCAGCGACGCGCGGCCCGCTTTGACATTGATGTTATTGGTGTCCAGCGACAATTTTGCGTCGTCGCCTAACGTCGAAAAAATTGTGCGGCCATCTTCAAAATCGAAAATGCCTTCGGTGGCGTTGACAACGGGCGGCTGTGCTTTTGCGGCCCCACAAAACACGCCCAACAACGTGCCCAGCAATACGACTTTTTTCATACAACTTCTCCTTGCGGCATTTACTGCACCTTCAAATACTCGAAACTTGATTTCAAGCAGTCAAACGGATCGCGGCGGCAGGTGTCTTGTTCGATGCAATACCATTCGACGCCCGCGTTTTCAAGAGCAGGAATCAAATTGGCCCAATCAAGATTGCCTTCGCCAATCGGCGCCATGACGGGATTGTTGCCATCCATTTCTTTGTCTTTGATGTGAATCACCGGCAAGCGCCCGTGGCAACGTTCGATAAGGCTCACGGGATTGGTGCCGGAATGTTCGACCCAATAAACATCCATTTCGAGCAAAAAATCCGGCCCGGCAGCCACGAAAATGTCATACAACGTGGCGGGCGATTGGCCTTTGGCATAATTGGCGCCGATTTCACTGGTGCGCGCGAATTCGTAAGCATGATTGTGATAGCCCCAGCGCAAGCCGCCCGCTTTGAGTTTTTCGATAACCGGCATGGCTTCGTCCACGAAGCGCTGATAACCAGCAGCGCCGTCTTTGGCATAATCGCCGGGAATGCCGCCGATAGCGGTGTAATCGCAGTCCAGCGTTTGATGAAAATCCAGTTCGGCTTGCATATTGTTGGCTAAATCGCCCCAGCCACGATGCGTGGCGATGCATTTCAAACCGTTGTCGTCCAGCCATTTTTTCGCTTGTTCAGGCGAAACTTCGGGATTCTCGCCGCCCATCGCGCCGACAGCGGAAAGCTGCACAGCGGAATAGCCCATCGCGCTGATTTTTTCCAACGATTCCGCCAATTCTTTCGCCGTTTTGGTGAAATCGCGGATGGTATACATCTGCACGGCCAACTTCGCTTCAATGCCTGACATGATCTGTCTCCTGTGCTGTTTAATTGTGAATCGCAGTATAGCCATTGCGGACAGGGAGGAGGACACGCCATAGCGTGTCCCTACAATAACAAACCCGTAGGGACACGCTATGGCGTGTCCTCTGTGTCCTACGGCGTGTCCAACCATCATGTACTAAACCATTGAGGCCATGAATGATCAATCTATGCCCGGCGGCATTGCCGCTGTTGTTGAACCACAAGATGTCTCACCGGAAGAAACCAGCGCTGTTAGCACAGAATCTATAATCGGGTCATGTTACAGAAATGATGCTGAGGGAGCATAAAGCCTCGGACAGGCTCTTTTTGGGATGTGAAAACCGAAAAGAACACCTGTCCGAGGTGTGGCAGTGGCCACATCAAAAAGAATGGCACAACTCCTCAAGGCAAGC
>JANMKN010000315.1:0-3580 GCA_031372065.1 Abditibacteriaceae bacterium
GCTTGCCTTGAGGAGTTGTGCCATTCTTTTTGATGTGGCCACTGCCACACCTCGGACAGGTGTTCTTTTCGGTTTTCACATCCCAAAAAGAGCCTGTCCGAGGCTTTATGCTCCCTCAGCATCATTTCTGTAACATGACCCCTGTTTGTCGTGCGTTTCCAGCAAAAGCACGCGTGCGCCGTCGCGCTGCAAAAGCGCCGCTGCGGTTAATCCGGCGATGCCCGCGCCGATAACGGCGACATCGAAAACTTCCTCGGAAACGCCAGCGAACTTTTCGTCGTGAAAATGGTTCAACTGGGATATGATTACAAGGACTCCCGTTCGATAATCGGAGGAGGAACCATGCTTGTGTTTTCCTTGTGCGCTCGCTGTTCTAAGCGCCGTTTGGCATTTACGTTGGTTGAATTGTTGGTTGTCATTGGCGTTTTGATGGTGCTGGCGGGCTTTTTATTTCCCGTTTTTGGCCGTGTGCGCGAAAATGCGCGGCGAACATCGTGCCAGAGCAATCTTTCGCAACTGGGCCTTGCTTTCACGCAATACACGCAGGATTTCGATGAGCGCTTGCCGGTTGCTGTGCATGGTTCGGCGGGCACCAACATCGAAGGCGGCTGGGTTTTCTTCAGCGCCTTTGGCACAACCGGCGACAACGCCGTTTTCGATGTCAAGCGCGGCAGTCTGTTTCCGTATGTGAAAAACGAGCAGATTTATATATGCCCGACAGACGAAGCCGGAATTTATACCGGCCTTACTTACTCTATCAACTCGTGCGTCGGCAAGCCCAAAGATAGCAATTTGTATCTCGGCAAGAAACTTTCGGTTTTTAGCGACACCTCGAAGTGGATGCTGCTCGGCGAAGAAACCATGAATGTGCAAAATTTCGTGAATTCTACAGACGATGGCTTTTTGAGCTTGCCTTATGGCAACTACTTCGCGCGGCGCCATTCCGATGGCTCGAATTTGCTGTTTCTCGATAATCACGTCAAATGGTTCAAACACGAAAAAATCGCTACCGACGGCTATCAAATCGGCGCGACAGCGCCGTTGGTTCCCGATAGTAACGGTTTGTGCCCTTAAATTTGTCGGCGGCACCAGTGCGGGTAATTAAGCGTCTGAGCGTGTCGCCGATTTCTGGAATTTCATGGTGATTGTTATACTTTACGGCGTTGAATTGAGTGAATTATGTCCTTAGAAAAAGTTTTGTTAGTGGCGCCGCGCGGTTTTTGCGCCGGTGTGGTGCGCGCTGTGGATATCGTCGAAGAAGCGCTTCAAGTGACACGTCCAATTTATGTGCGCAAGGAAATTGTGCATAACAAGTTCGTCGTCGAGAACCTGCGCGACAAAGGCGCGATTTTTGTCAATGAACTCGAAGAAGTGCCCGAAGGAACAGCCGAAAACCCGATTATCTGCGTGTTTTCAGCGCACGGCGTCAGCCCGGCGGTGCGCACGCGCGCCAAAGAAAAGCATCTTTTTGTCATTGACGCGACGTGTCCACTTGTCACCAAAGTGCATTTGCAGGCCATCAAATACGCCAAGTTGGGCTATCAAATCATTTTGATTGGCCATCACGGCCACGAAGAAGTGGAAGGCACGATGGGCGAAGTGCCGCAAGCCGTTCATTTGGTGGCCGATTTGGGTGAAGTGGAAGAATTAAATTTTCCCGCCGAGGAAAAACTGGTGTTCCTGACGCAAACCACACTCAGCGTGGACGACACGCGCGACATCGCCGAAGCGCTCAAAGCGAAATTCCCACAACTCGAACAGCCGCCTGTCGAAAGCATTTGTTATGCGACAACCAATCGCCAGTGGGCGGTGAAACAGTTGGCGCCATTGTGTGATTTGATTTTGGTAATCGGCGCGCAAAATTCGTCCAATTCGCAGCGTTTGCGCGAAGTGGCCGAAGATTGTGGCACGCGCGCGTTTTTGATTGACGACGAACGCTCGATTGAAGACCAATGGTTCGACGGCGTGAAAACCGTCGGCATCAGCGCCGGAGCCAGCGCGCCAGAAGTGTTAGTTGAGCGGGTGGTGAACGATTTAAAGCGGCGCGGCGCAAACCAAATCGAAACGCTGCCCATCGTGCCCGAAGATGTGTTTTTCCCGCTACCGCACACACTAAAGCAAATTCCCGTTATGGCGGTGTAGCCAACAAAAGTCAAACAATAAAGGCGAAAAGCTATGAGCGTTTCCTCTTTATTGTTTGGCCTGTTTTGAGTTTCAGTTAATCGGCCTTAATCACAGCTTGATGCAGGATTCATCAGGAAGTTACGCCCAATTAACATGGTGTTAATAGGGCGGGGATAGATTATTAGTAACGGTTCAGTGATGCAAAAACGAACCGAGGCATCTCTTCTAATTCCCCTTTTCCTCTAACGCCCCTCGGAGTGATTCCGAACATGCCGCCGCTCTTGGTTCCCAACCAGACGGCGGCGTGGTCTTGTCTGGGACTCCTTCTCAGGCGCCGACAAAATGGCGCAGCGTATTCGCATTGCGCACGGCGTTGCCGCCGCCATCGTTGTTGAAATAAACCCAAACCTCGCGGCCCGCGCCATGCCATTCGTGGATGCGATCTGTCCACCAGCGCAAATCGTCGTCGCAATACGAACCGCCATACATAAATTGCGTGTCCGGCCCGTGCAAACGCAAATACACAAAAGGCGCCGTGGCGCGCAAAATACACGGCAAATGCGCGCCGCTCATAATGCAATAAGCCGCGCTATGTTGCTCCAAAAGCGAAAATACCTCGTCGCGATGCCAGCTATGATGGCGAAATTCCAAAGCGACTTGCAAATCGTCGGGAATACGCTCAAGAAAATACTTTAGTCGCGCATAATCGTATTCGAGCGTGGGCGGCAGTTGCACCAGCCAGACGCCGAGTTTTTCGCCCAAACAGCGCAAACTATGCGCGCTGCGTTCAATCCATTTTTCCGGCTCGAAAAGGCGTTTGCTGTGTGTCAAGCCGCGCGCCGCCTTAAACGTCATGCGAAAATCGTGTGGCACGCGACGTTTCCAAGAACGAAACGTATTATCCACCGGCCAGCGATAGTAAGTGCTATTGACTTCAACGGTGCGGAATTTTTCGACGTAATAATTCAAGCGTTCGCGGCTATCGGCCTCGTGCGGATACAACACGCCGCGCCAATGATCGTAACTCCAGCCCGATGTCCCAATATAAATCATGCCCGCCTAAAGAGCGAAGTGAGTGCCTAAAAATGCGTTTTCGCAGCCGGAAAACAGGCTCCTGCAAGCGGAAATCGGGCTTTCGCAACGAAAAGTCGGGCGCCCGACTTTGGAAATCGGGACTGGAAAGTCGAAAATCGGGTGCCCGATTTTGAAAATCGGGGCGAGAAAACCAAAAATCGGGGCCGAAAAGTCTAAAGTCGGGCACCCGATTTTCAAGCGCGGAGGCCCGCACTCAAAAAGTGGCTTCCCGCAAGGCGAAATTCAGCATCCAACCGCAAAAACTTACTTCTTACTGACCAAAAACGTCGCTAAAGCGCGCAGTTGGTCGGGTGTATTTTCGTTATAGGGAGGCATTCTGGAGCCGGGAACTTTGCTGGCCGGGTCTTTTAAGTGTGCGATT
>JANMKN010000313.1:0-20803 GCA_031372065.1 Abditibacteriaceae bacterium
AAATTATAATTTCGCTGCCGTTTTAGTTTTTACAAGCCGGTCACTTTCCGGTTCGTTTTTATTTGGTGGCGTCGCCCCAGATTTCGGCTTCGATGTATTGATTCTGCGGGTCGCTGGTGTTGCCACGGCTGTAAAGGCGAATGTAACGCGCTTTGGCGGGCTTGGAGAATTGAACCCACTGACCCGTATTGTGCTCGTAGTATTCGATCTCTTTACCGGCGCCCAGACCAGAGGAATTGTCTTGATCGTTGTTGTAAAGCGTGGTGACTCCGGTCACGAAATCGGCATCGTTGGAAGCCTGCACAACCACATCACGATAAACGCGTGCTTCACCGAAATAATGCCACAGCAAAGCGCCATACACCGTTGTGGCTTTGCCGAGGTCAATCTGCACCCATTGCGTGCCGGGGCCAAGTTCGACCCAGTTGCCTTCGGTGCCTTCTTTGACGCCGTCGGTAATCATGGAAAGCGTGCCGATAATAGGAAAATCATCGCTGGCCGTCACGGTTTTTCCCTTGGAAACGATTTGAGCGCCTTTGGGCAACATCACAGTGGGGCGCGCTTTCCAAGGTTTTGCCGTAGTATCGCGAATCTGACGCGGCGTGCCGGTATAAGTCGCTGGGGGCAAGAGAAACTTCACAGCGACCGCGCTGGAGGCTGTTTTCGGGGCTGGTTTCGCCGCTGACTTCGCGGCTGACTTACCGGCAGGTTTTGCGGCAGGTTTTTTCATGGGCGCGGCCTGCGCTGTCATCGAGTTCAGGGCCGGTAAGGCCAGTGCGGCGGCCACTAAAAGAGCGCCTTGCTTGGGGTTCATGGATTTTGTCCTCATTTAAAATGTCGCTTTCGTGGAATACATTCGCACGATTTTATCGGGAAGGCTTCAGGAAAACGCTCGCCTTTGACGTGAGTAATTCCGGTTAGTTTCGTTTAAGGTTGGCCGGGATTACTCATAACAGGGCAAAGCACAGTTTAAATACCGAGAGCTGAAAAGGCCACTGAATTTAGCGAGCAGAGTCGCCCCAGATTTCGGCTTCGATGTATTGGTTTTGCGGGTCGCTGGTGTTGCCACGGCTGTAAAGGCGAATGTAACGCGCTTTTTGTGGCTTGTCAAATGAAATCCACTGGCCCTGATAAGTATCGTAAAACTCGCGTTGTTTCCCCGCGCCCAAACCGGACGAATTGTCCTGATCGTTGTTGTAAAGCGTGGTGACTCCGGTCACAAAATCGGCATCGTTGGAAGCCTGCACAACCACATCGCGATAAACGCGCGTGTCGCCGTGAAAATGCCAAAGCAAAACGCCATACGTTGTTGTGGCTTTGCCGAGATCAATCTGCACCCATTGCGTGCCGGGGCCAAGTTCGACCCAGTTGCCTTCGGTGCCTTCTTTGACGCCGTCGGTAATCATGGAAAGCGTGCCGATAATGGGAAAATCATCGCTGGCCGTCACGGTTTTGCCTTTGGAAACGATTTTGGCGCCTTTAGGCAGATAAACAGGCGGACGTAATTTTTCTGTCGGCGGCGGTGCCGTTGTGTCTCTTACCTGTTTCTGCGTGCCCTGATAACTTTTTCCCGGCAACTTAAACGAGACTGCGGTTTTGCCGGTGGCCGGTGCCTTTTTGACCGGCGCCTTTTTGACCGGTGCGGCGTGCGCCGAATAAATAGACGGCACCGCAGTTAATGCAGTGAGCGCCAGGGCGAATTTCGTTGTTCCAAATTTCATGATTGTGTTCTCCCAGAGATGACAAATTTAGAAAGAAAGTGTCAACAATCGTTGCTTAAAGATTGGGAATCTGCCAATCAATTTCGCCTTGGCCCGCTTCGCGCAACGCGGCATTGATTTGCGAAAACGGTTTCGAGCCGAAAAAGCCGGTGTGCGCCGAAAGCGGCGAGGGATGCGCCGATTCGACGATGACATGGCGGCTTGTATCAATCAGCGGCACTTTTTTGCGCGCGTAGCCGCCCCACAACACGAAAACGACGCGCTCTTGCTTTTCGTTGACCGCTTTTAAAACGGCATCAGTGAACTTTTCCCAACCTTTGCCTTTGTGCGAATTGGCCTGATGCGCCCGCACCGTTAAAACCGCATTGAGGAGCAAAACGCCTTGCTGCGCCCACGGCATGAGATAGCCGTTATTCGGCACTTTGCAGCCCAAATCGTCGTGCAATTCTTTGAAAATGTTGATGAGCGAGGGCGGTTTGGTATTGCCCGGCAAAACCGAAAAACTCAGGCCGTGCGCTTGGCCGGGGCCGTGATAAGGGTCTTGGCCGAGCAGAAAAACTTTGACGCTTTCGTAAGGTGTGGCTTCGAGCGCGCCGAACACTTTGTCTTCGGGCGGAAAAATCGTTTGTGAAGCGCGTTCGGCGTCTACAAAGTCGCGCAGCTTTTCAAAATACGGCTTTTGCAGTTCGTCGCCGAGCGCGCCCTGCCACGATTCCGGTAGTTGTTGCATGAGAAATGTCAGTTTCCTTTCGCGGTAAATCCTTCGGTTTTCGGTCTTCTGCGCTTTGCCAATGCTCGATGCCATACCAAGTTTCGGCGAATTGGAGCGGAGTATAAGTGTAAAAGCCCATGAGTTTGCGTCCCGCAAGGCGATTTTTTATCCCGTGTTGATTTAATTCGCAGGCACGCGCCACTCTTGAAAACGAATTCCTGGAGTATTTTTCGTCAAGAATGCCGCTGGCGATGCTCCGCCAACTCATTTTTGACGAGAAATGGCTTGGGGGACGCTCCCCAGTGTAATTTTTCGTCAAAAATGCCTCGCGGAACGCTCCCCAAGTGTATTTTTCATCAAAAATGAGTTTTCCGACGCTTCCCAGAGTCATTTTTGATGAAAAATGCCTCACGGGACGCTTCCCAAGTGTATTTTTCATCAAAAATATCTGCGGGGACGCTCCGCTCACCTCGTGGGAACACGCTATCCAATCGCCCGCGCAATGCCGAACGCAGCAGCAGCAGCGGCGCCGCCGACGAGCGCGGTTTGAAGAGCGGCTTTGCTCATAGCCACTCCGGTAAATCTGCCTTTGACGGCGCCGAAAACGGCTAAGGCTAAAATCGTCACGCCAACGGAGATTTTTAAGGCGTTAGGCGCCTCTTTGATCAGCATATAGGGCGCCAAAGGAATGAAGCCGCCGACGACATAAGACAATGCGATGGTGACGGCGCTTTGCCAGGCGCGACTTGGTTGGGGTTCTTCGAGGCCCAGTTCAAAGCGCATCATAAAATCCACCCATTTTTGCGGGTTTTGCGACAACGCTTCGACAATAGGTTCGGCTTGTTCGATGGTCAAACCATAATCGGTAAACACTTCGCGCACTTCGGCTTTTTCGCGCTCTGGCAGTTCCACGACTTCGCGTTCTTCGCGGCGGCGTTCGCTGGCGTAGTGTTCGGCTTCGCTGCGCGCCGCCAAGTAACCACCGAGGCCCATGGCTATGGAACCGGCGGCGATTTCGGCGAGGCCCGCTGTCACGATGATTTTCGTGGCGGAAATTGCGCCCGAAAGTCCGGCGGCCAACGCGAAAGGCACGGTTAATCCATCGGCCATGCCGATAACAATATCGCGCACCATTTCGCTGGATTGGAAATGTTCTTCAACGTGCGGAGTTGGATGGGGAATGCGGGCCATGTGTCCTCTTTTTCAATTTAGTTTGGCCGATTTTGCACCATGAAGACGCGTCGTTTGATAACCTCAAACAATAGAGCATTCAATTTTGAGGACAAAAGACTTATGTTTATTGTTCACGTCCACGTTTTTGTCAAGCCCGATTGCGTTGATGGTTTTCGTGAAGCCTCTCTCGACAATGCGCGCCACAGCGTGCAGGAAGCGGGCGTTGCGAGTTTTGATGTGCTACAACAGCAAGATAATCCGGCGCGTTTTGTGCTCGTAGAGGTTTACCGGACACCCGAAGATGCTGCGCGGCACAAGGAAACTGCGCATTATGCAAAATGGCGCGACACCGTCGCTGAAATGATGGCCGAGCCGCGTTATAGCGTGAAATATGACAATGCTTTTCCGCCAGACAACAACTGGTAGAAAGACGACTCTCGGCGAGTTGCACGAAGTAGATAATTTATGATTCAATTCGATTTCGCCACGGCGCAACGCCTGGTATTTGGCGCGGGCACTTTGCAACAAAGCGGGAAAATCGCCGCTGAGTTCGGGCGCCGCGTTTTTGTTGTAATCGGCGCCAATATGGAGCGCGTCGAGCCGTTGCTTTGCTTGCTGCAAAAGGCTGGATGCAAAACCTCTACGTTTTCAGTGGAAGGTGAGCCGACGATTGCTCAAGTGCAAAGTGGCTTAAAGCAAGCGCGCAAATTCAACAGTGATGTGGTGGTGGGTTTTGGCGGCGGCAGCGCGATTGACGCAGGCAAAGCTATCGCGGCGCTCATGACGAACGAAGGGGAAGTTCTCGATTACCTTGAAGTCATTGGGCAAGGTAAAAAAATCTCTCAGGTGCCGCTGCCATTTATTGCCATTCCGACGACGGCGGGCACCGGCGCCGAAGTTACCCGTAACGCGGTTCTTAGTTCGCCGGAACATGGCATCAAAGTCAGTTTACGCAGCTTGTTGATGCTGCCGCGCGTGGCGCTTGTTGATCCTGAATTGACCTATAATTTGCCGCGTGCGTTGACGGCCAGCACGGGTTTGGACGCGTTGACGCAGTTAATCGAATCCTATATCTCGCCGCAGGCCAATTTGCTGACGGATATGTTTTGTCGCGAAGGTTTAATGCGCGCCTCGCGCAGTTTGCGGCGCGTAGTAGATCACGGCCACGACCGTGATGCGCGCGAAGACATGGCGCTCGCCAGTTTGTATGGCGGCTTGGCTTTGGCGAATGCGAAATTAGGCGCGGTGCATGGCCTCGCCGCGCCAATTGGCGGAATGTTTACAGCGCCGCACGGCGCGGTTTGCGCGCGACTTTTGCCGTGCGTGGTGCAAGCCAACGTGCGCGCTTTAAAAGAAAAAGGTGGCAGCAGTGAGCCATTGCGCCGCTACGATGAAATCGCGCAAATGCTGACTGGCTATGCCAACGCCTCGGCGCCCGACAGCGTGGTGTGGCTTGGTGGCTTGTGCCGCGAATTCAACATTCCGCCGCTTTCCGAATACGGCCTTCATACCAGCAGTTTCGACGACATCGCCACCAAAGCCGCGCGCTCCAGTTCGATGCAAGGCAATCCCGTGAAGTTAAACGCTTCTCAACTGCGTGAAGTCTTAGAAAAAGCAGTGTGAAATCCCCCAAATAAAACGGCTTCGGTGCTTGCACTGGAGCCGTTTTGCTATTGTAGTTTGAACGTGGCAAACTTGCGTTTATCAGCGCACTGAGGCATCTTTGCAAGAATCAGAAATCCCCAAAATCATTTCGCCCGAAAACCCGCAGGCTGAAGGCACGAGTCCAAATCCACTGCGCAAGAAGCGGATGGCGTTGGTGGCGCTGGTGTTCCTCTATTACGGTATGGGCTTCTGTATTCCTCTGGCGACTTCTGTGGGGCAGGGCATGGAGATGATGGTTCAATTGATCTTTAGCCTGATTGCCCAAGTGTTCATTATTTACTGGTTCATTGTGGACGCCCAGGAGCGCAACTACACGATTTCCAAAGCGCTGTTTCTTATGCTTTTTGCTTTGAGCTTTTTGGCGATTCCTTACTACTTCATCAAGACGCGCGGCAAAAAAGCCCTTGCCCCAATTCTGTTTTGCCTGCTTTTGCTCCTCGCTTTCGGTAGTAGTGAAGCCCTCGGTAAATGGGTGGGAGGACAAATGCCGACAATTTTTGCAAGAATCCGCAACGGAAAGGGGTAGATTAGTATTTGGAACAAAAAGACCGCTGAATATGACTCAGTGGGCCTGCAAACCATAGCAAATTTACCTCGCCGAAACATAGGTTCTGCAAACTGACACACAGGCGCGCAAGTAACGATAAAGCAGAGCCACAATAAGCGCTGCAAGTAGAAGCAAGAACATCATATAAGCAGCCCAAGCCGCGTTTTATAGAGAAATTTTGCTTGGTTTGCTGTTCTTGCGTGAGGAAAACTTTTCGCATGGCCGCGCCAGAAACAGCAAACCGTTTAAACTGCAAACATCCCCTTTTTCAGGAGCGGTCATGTCCGAATCGCAAATTTCTGCTGCCAAAAATGTCACGCGTCGGCGCTTTTTGAGTGGCGCGGCCACATTGCTCGCGACGCCTTATATCATTACCTCGAATGCTTTGGGCCAAAACGGCGTGCCTGCGGCCAGCGAACGCTTGACAACGGGTCACATCGGCATCGGCGGCATGGGCGGCGGGCATTATGGCGGCGCGCTTGGCGACAAAAAGTTGCAGGTTTTAGGCGCCTGCGATGCGCGCGGCGACAGGCTTGAAGCAGCGATGGCCAAAGCGCGCGAAGTCAATGGCAACGACGACACCAAAGCCTATCACGACTACCGTGAACTGTTGGCGCGTCCCGATATTGATGCGGTTTTCATTGCTACGCCCGACCACTGGCACACCATTATCGCTTGCGAGGCTGCCAAAGCGGGCAAAGATATTTACTGCGAAAAACCGCTCACGCTCACTATCCGCGAAGCGCAGATTTTGCGTGCTACGGTGCGTCGTCATAACACGGTTTTTCAAACTGGCAGCCAGCAGCGCAGCGATTATAAATTTCGCTACGCCTGCGAATTGGTGCGCAACGGGCGCATCGGCCAGTTATTGAAAATCAATGTCGGCGTTGGTGGCCCATCAGATGAGCGTTGGGTGGCATCCGAACCGTTGCCGGAAAATGTGGACTGGGAAATGTGGCTCGGCCCGGCGCCGTGGAAGCCATATAACGCTGATCGCATCAACAATTGGCGCGCCTATCGCGATTATTCCGGCGGGCAAATGACCGATTGGGGCGCGCACCATTTTGATATTGCCCAATGGGGCATGGGCATGGATGGCAGCGGGCCAAAGGAAATTATTCCGGCCAATGCCGCAGAAAAAACGCCGCTGACTTACAAATATGCCAGCGGCGTCACGGTTTATCATGGCGATGCCAATGGCGTGAAATTCACCGGCACCGAAGGCATCATTGAAGTCAATCGCGGCTATTTGCAATCGTGGCCCGATACCATAATTAAACAGCCGATTGGCAGCAGCGACATTCGCCTTTATGAAAGCGGCAACCACCGCGATGACTGGCTCAATTGCATCAAAACGCGCCAGCGCCCGATTGCTGATGTCGCCATCGGCGCCAGTTCCATTATGATGTGTCATTTAGGCAATATCGCAACGTGGCTGAATCGCAGCATCAAATGGAATCCGCAAACCGAAGAAATCATTGGCGACGCGGAAGCCACGCGCTGGCTTGACCGCCCCAAACGCGCGCCGTGGGCGCTGTAGGAAAAGCATTTTATGAATTTTCAAGTCCGCCGGAATGATGTGCGAAACTTTTGGAGCGAAGCTCTGGTTGTATGGCTGATCTTTGTGGCGATGGCCTTTATGAGCCAAGAAGCAAAGGCCGGTGCTATTGGACGATTTAGTTTGCCTTACGTGATGCCGAACTCGAATCTAATAGTGAAAGGCTCTGTTCTCTGGGTCACTGAAAATTTGGATGGCGACGACATCCTACACGCTGAAATCAAAATTGACAGCGTTTTGAAGGGGAAATGGGAAACTGGCAACCTGTTTTTGCAGTTTCCGGCTCAGAGTAAGGCGAATTTGATAGGCAGGATAGTTGATACTTTAGCTAAGGACGAATACGCTCTCTTTTTCCTGAAAACGGATGGCGGCATTGTTCGCCCTGTTGATGAACAGCACATCAAGCTGCCGATTCGTCCGGGACGCGTGCCGATGCCCGATGAACCCAACGAGACAGAATCGTTAATTCGTGACGAACTACTTTTTACGGCTTTTGGGCCATCAACTCTTTACTCAAAAGAAGATGAAGCAAAAAAAGAAAGAGCAAAACAGCGTTCTGTCTGGGCGCCCTTCGGCATTTATTCGATGAAAATAGAAGCGGTGCGGCAACTGGGTTACCTCCCAGCCGCACCACAAACTTTGACTTTATTGGAGTCGTTAGCCTCCAGTCCGAATAGTGACGAACAAGCTATAGCTATTGCGTCCCTGCTGAATTTAAACCAAGCGAGTGTCTTGCCAATGGCTGTTAATTATTTGAAATCTGAGTCGCCAAAAGAACTTTTTCAGCCTTACACGATTGGTCATCCGAAAGATTGGGTTACGCGCGCAATTAGGAGTATCAAGAGCGTGGAAGCCATTGAACCATTAAGTGAATTGTTAAATTATCCAGAATCCCGTGTGCGGGAATCAGCCATTTGTGCTCTGCGACAAATTGGGCAGATAATTAAAGAACCGGGGCGCCCGCTAAAAGACTTGCGAGAAGGCAAAACAATCCCCTTTCTGGTCAGGGCGTTGGACGATTCAAGTCCTGAAGTCCGCTTGCAGGCAATCTGGGCGCTTTCCGAAATTACCTCAAAAAATCATTGGTTCCCGAACTATCGGTATCAAGATAAGGATTTTAATCCTGATGCCGAAAAAAAGATTATTGATCAATGGAAAGAGTGGTGGCGTGTTGAAGGCAGGGTTCTTTTTTATTCACCTGTTTAAAACACGAAGTCATGCGCCGAAAACACGAGGTCAGGCACCAAAAACACGAGGTCAGGTGCTGGAAACACGAGGTCAAGCACTCCAAATTTGAGGCAGGAACACTTTAGTTTGTAGACACACGCGGGCGCCCTCTGGGCAGATATCCCTACTTTTCTTCGGCGTCTTCCAACAATTGTTTCACATAAGCGGCTTGATCGGTTTTGCGGTTGGCAGCGAGCCATTCTTGTAAAAGCGCCCGCGATTCTTCTGCTAAAATCCCGTCGAGAAATTCCGCCCGTCACATGGCAAAGTTTAAACCTGTTTCTTATAATGCCTGACAGAATCCCTCAATTGAAAGAGAAAGACATGAGCCAGAAATGGAAAGTGGTTGGCATCAGTTTCGATCATATGCACATGGGTGATTTGCTGCGGCAAGTCCATGAACATCCGAATGCGCAAATCGCCGGAATTTGCGACGATAACCCTGATAATGCCGAAAGCGTGCAGCGCGTCATCAGCAATTTTTCAATTGCGCCGGAGCGCGTTTTTACTGATTACCGAAAGTGTCTTGAAGACACTAAGCCCGACATTGTTGTGCTTTGTCCAGCCACAGCGCGACATGGTGAATACGTCGGAAAAGTTGCGCCGTTTGGTGTTCATTTGCTGGTCGAAAAGCCGTTTGCCGCGACGCTGCAAGAAGCCGACGCCATGATTGCCGCCATGAAAAACAGTGGCAAAACCATGATTATCAACTGGCCTCTGGCGTGGTATCCGCCGCACAACTCCAGCAAGCGTTTGATTGACGAAGGTGTTATCGGCGAGGTCATCGAAGTGCATTATTACGATGGCAATCGCGGCCCGATGCGCCACGTTGCCGACAAAATCGAAATCAGCGAAGCCGAAGCGACGGCGCGCAAAAATGCCAGTTGGTTTTATCAAAAAGACAAAGGCGGTGGCTCGCTGCTCGATTATCTCGGTTACGGCACCACGCTTGGCACTTGGTTTCATGGCGGCGTGGCGCCTCTTGAAGTAACGTGCATGGTGGATAGCCCCGCAGGTTTGGAAGTGGACGAACACTCGATTACGATTGCGCGCTACCAAAAAGGCCTGTCCAAATTCGAGACGCGTTGGGGCACATTTACCGATCCGTGGACAAATCAGCCGCAGCCCAAATGCGGTTTTCTTATCGTCGGCACGCAGGGCACCATTGCCAGTTACGATTACCAATCCACGATTCGCGTGCAAACGCAATCGCATCCCGAAGGTGAGGTTCTGCCCGTGGATGAACTGCCTTATGAAAAATCGAATCCTATTGCCCATTTGATTGACGTTTTAGAAAACGGCAGCGAAATTCACGGCCCGCTAACGCCTGAAATCTGTCGCATCGGCCAACAAATCGTGGACAGCGCCGTGTTGAGCGCTAAAGAAAAACGCACTGTTGAATTGGTTAAATAGAGCGCAAAATTCGCAAATCCGCGCGAATTTCCGTAAATATTTTTGGAAAAATTCGCGTGGATTTGCGAAATTTTGCGTGGATTTGCGTTCTATTCAAAAGTCATGGCAACAAAAGACACGGATTATTCTCTGAGCGGGCAAGCGGCGCTGCAAAAAATCAAGGCGCCGAAGTTGGATTATAGGCCGCCGAAACCGAAAAATTACAACCCGAATATCGGTTTAATCGGTTGCGGCGGCATTACGGCAACGCATTTAACGGCTTACCGCGAGGCGGGTTTTAACGTTGTCGCGTTGTGCGATGTAAACCGCGAAAAAGCCGAAGCACGCCGCGAATTTTTCCCCGATGCGCAAATTTTTACCGACTACAAAGACGTTCTCAAACGCGATGACATCGAAGTATTGGACATCGCTACACATCCGCCTGAACGCGTGCCGCTTGTGCAAGAAGCGCTCAAGGCGCGCAAGCACGTTCTCAGTCAGAAACCGTTTGTGCTTGACCTTGATACGGGCGAAAAATTGGCCGATTTAGCCGATAAAAAAAGCGTGAAATTGGCCGTCAACCAGAATGGCCGCTGGGCGCCGCACTTTTCCTATATTCGCCATGCCGTGCAAGAAAATCTTATCGGCGATTTGCTTTCGGTTCATGTGCGCGTGCATTGGGATCATACATGGATTGAAGGCACGCCCTTTGAAAAGATTCACGACATCATCTTTTATGACTTTGCCATTCACTGGTTCGATTTCGTGGCGACGCTGTTGGGCGAACGCAAAGCGAGGCTTGTTCACGCTTCCAAAGCGCGGGCGTGGGGGCAAAACCTACGCCCGCCGATGCTGGCGCAATCGCTGATTGAATTTGAAGGCGGGCAAGCGTCCTTAGTGTTCGATGCACACTTACCCTACGGCGCGCAAGATTCCACTTACGTTGGTGGCACGCGCGGTAGCATCGTTTCGAGCGGCCCGAATTTAGGTGAGCAAAAAGTGAAGCTGTTTTTGGAAAACGGCATCGCCAAACCGAAATTAAAAGGCAGTTGGTTTCCCGGTGGCTTTGCCGGAGCGATGGGCGAAATTTTGTGTGCTATCGAAGAAAATCGCACGCCGCAAAACAACGCGCGCGATAATTTAAAAAGCCTCGCTCTGTGTTTCGCCGCGATTCAAGCCTCCACTTCCGGCGCGCCACAAGTGCCGGGAACTGTGCGCAAATTGCCCACAGGCGCGGTGCCTAAACAAACCAAAGGGAAGCGCTGAGATAGAAGGCAAATTACGCAAATTTTCAAAAATAAATTCGCGAAGATTCGCGTTCTCTGAGAAACATGAATTTCCAAAATAAAACGCTTTTCATCGTTGGCTCAACCGGCATCGGCGCGGCCACAGCGCGATTGGCGGCACAAGCGGGCGCGGCGGTTTTTATTACCTCGCGCACCGAAGAGAACTGCCGCGCTTTGACTGACGAAATCAATGAATCCGGCGGCGTTGCTTCGTGCCTTGCCGCCGACCAAACGCAAGCTGAAAAGGTCGAAAAGGCCGTTGCCGCTTGCATCGCTGCCTTCGGAAAAATTGATGCGGCTTTCAATGTGGCGGGCATCAGCGGGCGCAAATTTGGCGACGGCCCGCTGCACGAATGTAGCGAAGACGGCTGGGATATTACGCTGGATACCAACGCCAAAGGGATGTTTTTATTTTGTCGTGCGCAACTCAATCAAATGCTGCAACAGTCTATCGGCGAAAATGGTTTGCGCGGCACGATTCTCAACATGGCGAGCGTGTTGGCTTTTTCGCCGCAGCGTGATTTTTTTGCGACCCACGCCTACGCCGCCAGCAAAGGCGCCATTATTTCGATGAGCCGCTCGATGGCTTCCTATTATGCGTCGCACAAAATTCGCGTCAATGTCATCGCGCCAAGTTTAATTAGCACGCCGATGAGTCAACGTGCGCAAACCAATAGCGAAATTCTTGATTTGATGAAAAGTAAGCAACCGTTGGTCGAAGATTTAATTTCCGCCGAGGATGTGGCCCGCGCCGCGCTGTTTTTACTCAGCGACGAAGCGCGCGTCATCACCGGCGATGTGCTAACTGTGGATGCCGGTTGGTGTGTGAGTTAGCTTGAAGATTCACCACAAATCATGGCCGCAAAAGGGCGCAAAAACACAAGAAGATTGCTCACAGCTAAACGCTAATTGCTAACCAATGACTTATTCCATCGGCATAGATTTGGGCGGGCGCAATATCAAGTTCGTGGCGATAACGCCGCAGGGCGAAATTCGGGCGAGGGCTACGGCGCCGACTTATGCGGACGATAGCGATTGGGCGCAAACCATTCGCGGTTTAATCAAAAAAATCGCGGACGAGCAGGGCAGCGCGCCGCTTTGTGTGGGGCTTTCCGCTCCCGGTTTGGCGGCGCCCAATGGACGCTCAATTTTGTGGATGCAAGGGCGTCTTGAAAAAGTGCAAGGGCTGGATTGGACAAGTTATTTGGGCTTTGAAAAAACTGTTACGGTTCTCAACGATGCACAGGCGGCTTTGCTTGGCGAAATTTGGCTCGGCTCGGCGCGGGGAGCGCGCAATGCGATTTTGCTGACATTAGGAACTGGCGTCGGCGGCGCCATAGTGTGTGATGGACACTTACTGCGCGGTCATATCGGGCGCGCCGGGCATTTGGGACATATTTCGTTGGATGTGGATGGCGAAAAAGACATCGTGAACACGCCCGGTAGCCTCGAAGAGGCCATCGGCGATTGCACTATAGAACAGCGCAGCGGCGGACTGTTTCACTCGACGTATGATTTAGTCGAAGCGCACCGCGTGGGCGATGGCAAAGCCACGGAAATCTGGCTTCGTTCGATTAAATTTTTGGCGGCAGGCATTGTGTCGCTTGTCAACGCGGTTGATCCTGAAATTGTAATTATCGGCGGCGGCATCGCGGCAGGCGCGGGCGATATTTTGTTCGTGCCGTTGCAAAAATATGTTGACGAATGGGAATGGCGACCTGTAGGTGAAGGCGTCCGAATCGTGCCCGCACAATTGGGCGAATATGCCGGCGCCTGTGGCGCGGCCTATGAAGCGTTGCGAGTAGCGAATTAGTCGCTCCGCTTCATTTTCTTTGCTATCCCAGCCAGTTTTCTGGTTTGCAGACCAACACTTCAATCGAAGTAGAATCAAAGATTTTTTGCACGGCGAAGTTGGCTTGTCGCACGATGTCGCCAAGCCCGGTGTCGGTAGAAAGTCCGCTGTTGGTGTCTTCCAGCCATATAGGAATCGGCATGAGTTCGCCTTGGACAGCGGAAACGACTTGGCCGAGCGTGATTTCGTCGGGGCTACGCGCCAGCTTGTAGCCGCCACGCTGGCCTTTTTTGCTTTCGAGGAGGCCCGCGTTTTTCATTTCCAGCAGCACTTGTTCCAGATATTTGCGTGGAATGCCATATGTTGCCGCAATGTCGCTGATGTTGCCCCATTCGTCACGGGCGTGACAGCGAATTAAATAGGCCAAAGTTTGAAACGCGTATTTAGTGGTTTGTCCGAGACGCATAACGCGCAGTCTATCAAGTGCGGACAAGTGGTGAGCGATGAGTGAAAAGTGAAAAGTAGGAGACAGTTACTCTTCACTTTTTACTCATCACATTTCACTCGTCTTCTTTGCGTTCGGCGGGCGAATGGCGCAGGATATAGCTTTCAAAGAAGGCGCGATAAGGCGAATTGGTGGCGGGAGCAATGCCGAGTTTGGTGCCTTCTTCGAGCGTTTTTTCAAGGCTCCAACCATAATCAATCGCCAGATGCAGCAGCATCAAAATGCCGGCGCGGCCTCCTCCTGCGCAGTGCGCCACCACGGGGGGCGCGTCATCGCTGTCCACGGCTTGAATGAAGCGTTGCACGGCGGCGTCATCAATGGTTTGGGGCGTGATGGGAATGGCGGCGTAATTTAGGCCAGCACTTTCCACGAGTCGCTCTTCGTCGGGCACAGTGCCATCTTCGTCGGCGGGGCGCAGATTAATCAGCGTGCGAAAACCCGTGGAAGGAATGTCTGTGAGTTCCTCTTCGGTGGGCTGTCCGGCAATAAACAGGTTGGGCGCGATTTGACGCAGGTTTTTCATGAAATGACTCCGTTAAAACATTTCTTTTGTGACACCAATTAATTATGATGCGATAAGTGGGCTTTGGGGCAAAAAATTTGAGATTGGGCCGCTTTTTTGCGCTGTGCGGCGAGCGGTTTTCGGCAAAAGGCGTTGTATGGTGTTAGAATATCCCGCAGTCGCAAAACCCCTTTTTCCCTATTTAAGGAGACTCGTGTGAACCATCGCTTGCCTTCATCGCTGCCGCGCACGACTTTGATTTTTGGTCTGATTTGTGGCGTGTCTGCCCCGCTGATGACTGCCGTTTGTGCGCAGGATTTGCCGCCCGCTGCGGCGGGTAATATATCTGAAAGTGCGCCGATTTCTGAAGACCGCCTGAATCTGGCGACGAATCTTATCAGCGAAGCGCTGACAACAGCCGATCAAAATCCGGCAGCGCGATTATTGGCCGTTCGCGGCGCAGCGGGCCTTATTCCGCGCTTGCCGGGCGCCGCGCGCACCACTTTGTTCCGACGTTGGCTGAATTTAGTCAATTCGTCTGGCTTTTCAACCGAAGCACGTTCGCAGTCCATTTCCTCATTTTTTGATGTGGCGGCGCTGAGTAACCCGAATTTCGCTTACGAAATCGCCAAGTCGCAGCCGCATGCCGCTGATCGTGCGGCGGGCTATCTGGCTCTCAGCGAAGTGTTTTATCACCGCAACTGGGATCGCTCGAATGAATACGTTATGTTGGCCCAACGCGCCGCGCGGCAAGAGCAGGACGAAGTGATGCGGGCGCGCTGTCTGGCTTTTGTCGCGCAGCAAATGGCGCTTGTAAATCCTGTTGAACGTCCCGGCGCGGCGCGCGAGGCTTCAATAGCAGTGGGGCGATTGCATAACGCCAGCGAGCGCGATTATTTGATGAGCGAAGTGGTGACCGCTGCTGCCAAGTTCGATCTGCCCATGGCTCGCCAGATGGCCGGGCATATCGGCGACGAAAGATTGCGCAACATCGCCAATGCGCGCACCAATTTGTCGGAAATTTCGCAAACCACACTCAGCGAATCTACGGCTGATCGCATTTCCAAATTAGCGAAGGCTTCGGCCCGCTACGATCAACGCGCCTTGCCGATTTTATTGCAATTGCCCGCTACGCCGGATGTCTTTCTCGCACTGAGCGATGCCTTACCACCCATCTCGCCAACAGCGACACCTTCCATTAGTCCGATGATTTTGGAACGAATGTGGAAGTTCGCCGAAAGCTCTCAACCGAGCCGTTTTCGTGATCAATTACAAAGTCGCCTTGCTCGATTGATGGTGCTACAAGACTTATGGCGCGGGCGCGCCTGGGGCCAGCAATTAGGTTGGAAAGGTGGACGCGTTCAAGTCGGCGCCTTTTTGAAAGAAGTCATCGCATATCGCCAATCCACCTTGCGTGTGGATTCGCTTTCCGATTTGGCGAAAAACAACGTGCAACGCGCCGTCAACGAAGCGCGCACCTTGCCGCCTGTTGGCAAAGTCGAAGCGCTTTTGCTGATCGCCGGACAAGTTTTGGGCTAAGAGTTTTCACCGTAAAAACGCAAAGACGCCGAGAGATTTTAGTTCTCTCGGCGTCTTTTGTTGTTGAGGCTACCTTCTGCAATTTAGCCTGAGCGATCATCGTTGAGAATCGTGCCTTGGCCTTGCCCATCCGCAATCGCGCCGCCACTGGAGCTGCCCAGATTCACGAAAAACGTCTCGTCGGCTTCATTGATTGTGTCGCCATTGATGGCAATCGTAATAATCTTTGTGGTCTCACCCGGCGCGAATGTCAGGGTGCCCCCTTGACCAACATAATCGCTTGGTTTGGTCGCGGTGCCATTGACTGCCTGATAAATGACCGTCACCGCTTCACCGCTCATCACTGATAATTTTACGGTGAAAACGAAATTAGTCGTGCCTGAATTACCCTCGGCTTTGCTCACATTGTTGATCGAAATTGTGTGGTCGTTATCGAGGATGCTGCCTTGTGCCAAACCATCGCTAATAGTGGCAAAAGTGGCGTTTTTAATCCCCACGCGAATGGTTTCGTTGGCTTCCTCCACCGTGTCAGCCAAAACGGGAACCACAATGGTTTTGCTGGTTTGGCCGGGGTTGAAGGTCATTGTGCCACTAATGGCCGAGAAGTCAACTCCGGCAGTGGCTGTGCCGCCGACTGTGGTGGCATATTCCACTGTGACCGTGCGGTTGGTAGCGCCACTCAAGGTCACAACATACAGTAAGTTATGGGCGCCGCGTCCGTCTTCGCTGACCGGATTGGCGTTTGCAATGCGAAGTGTTGGCAGTGGATCATCATCGGTGATAGTGCCTTGCCCTATGCTGTCAGCGATGTTCGCGTTAGTGGCATTGGAGAGATTCACTTTGAAAGTTTCATTGCCTTCATCGGCAGTGTCGCCAAGCACCATAACCGTGATGGTTTTGCTGGTTTGACCGGCAAGGAAAGTGCGCGAGCCACTGAGGGGTTTGTAATCAACCCCCGCGCGGGCGCTGCCGTCGGCTGTGACAAAGTTCACGGTGACGGCTTTATCGCTGGCGGGTGAGAGTGTCACTGTAAACGTGGCATTAGTGGTGCCACTATTACCTTCGGTAACGGTTAAATTGTTGATGGAAAGGCTGGGAGCGGGGACTACTGCAACGCTGACTTTTGCTGTGTAAACATCAAAAGCCTTGAGCGTGCCATTGGGATTATTGCCCGTGCTGTTGGAATTGTCCGCCCATGAGGGATAAAAATTCCCTCCATAGAACGCGATCTCGTTGTAATCGCCGAACTCGTTAAGATTGTTAGCCGCCGCTGCATTGGAAGAGCCTTGGCTAACCTGTATGTTGGTGCCGAAGGAAGCGCCTCCATTGCTGCTGACGGCAGCAAAGAGTTGAGCATCGGTATTGGGCTGACTGTCATGGTCGGCGCCGCCACTGCCCGTGTCGTTGCGGCAGTCGTAGAAAGCCACAGCAATCTGGCCCGAAGTCGGATCAACCGCAATGGTTGGAAAAAACTGACTCTTGGTGCCCGTGTCGTCGTTGACGCGCACCGGGGCACTCCAAGTTGAGCCGTTGTTATCGGAAAAGCGCACAAAGATATTTGTGTCGCCGCTTTCGTCTGGCGCTTCATTGGTGTAGGACATATAAAGGCGGCCATTGTGCGCGCCGCCGCTGGTGTCCCAAGCGAGGTTGGCTTCTGCGTCCACGGAGCGGGAATTTTGTGGAGGGATGGTATCAAAACCGCCTACATTGGTGCCGGTGACCGTAATCGGCGCGCTAAAACCGCCCGCCGCCAGACCATTGGCATCCAAACTGGCGAAGATGGTTTCTGGCCCTTCACCGTTTGCACCCTCTTGCCAGCAGACCAGCACCTGTCCGTTGGGGCCAATAGCAATGTCGCCAAAGTTGCCGGAGGAGCCGGGCACACTCTGCGGTGTGCCAAACGTGCCGACTGTGCCGAGGCCAGTCACTTTGGCTCCGGCGGCAGTGATAACGCCGCTATCGGAATAATTTACCCACACTGTGCCAGCGCCCGTTGAAATCGTGGGTTGATCGCCCACAGCAAAAAAGGCGGCTTTGCCCGACAAACCGCCGGATTGTCCCGCACAATTCTGACACCAACTTTTAGACCGAAAAGAGGAAGAAGCGCGCGTGGAACGCACAGCGATTTTGGCCCGCTGTGTGAACGACTGACCGCCGTTGCTGCTGGAAATTACGACGACGTGCGGGCCGTTATTGAAATCGTTATCCAAATACGTCAAAAACAGATTACCAAATTTGTCGAAGGTGGCCTGACCATCACAACAAGCCGCCGGAATCGAATCGCCGCCATCGGCAATGATGCCGTCTGAAGGGTCGGAATACCTCCACGTTGTGCCACCATCGGTGCTGTAGGCGGCAAACATTCCGTCGCCTGATAAATTCGAGGCCACAAAAAGCTGATTGGGATTAGTTGGGTTGATGGCAATGGTGGTTTCAGCTTGATAACCAGCGAGTTTGCTGACATTGATGTTTGTCGGCACCGCATGGGCCGCATCACCAAAAGACAAAGGCAGCATTAACCACAAGGCAACGGCGGAAGGCAATTTCAGTTTCATATGCAGATTTCTCCTAAATCTCACGCCTGTCTCAGAAAATTCCAACAGACACACAAAAACCCGCCGTGCCTGCGGATTGCCTACCATTTTACAAAAAAATTGGGAAAGTCCACGCAAGATTCGCTGCGGCAACGGAGCTTGCGCGACGAAACCCATTGCGTTTACTTTTTGGCGTGCATTTGATGAAAAAAAATGCCCGCTGCGACGGCAACATTGAGCGAATCGCAACCCGGCGCGAGGGGAATGGTGACATGGAAATCGCACGCCGCAAGCCACTTTGTATCCAAGCCTTGATATTCGTTACCCAAAATTAAAACGGCGCGCTGTGGAAACTGGAAATGCCCTAACGAAACCGCGTTTTCATCATCTGCCACCGCGCCGATGAGCGAAAAACCGTGCGCTTGACGCAATGCGCCTAAATCGTCAAGCAAGTTTTCGGAAGTGGCAAACGGCAAATTCAACGCGCTACCCATGCTTTGCCGCAAACAACGCCGCGATAGCGGGTCGGCGCCGTTGTTTGCTAATAAAACACCGCTCAGGCCAAAGGCGCTGGCCGAACGCAAAAGCAGACCTAAATTCTCGCTCGTTTCCGTCGCCGGGCACGCCAAAAAATGAACGCGCTCGCCGATTTGTTCAAGCGCTTGCGAAACTAACTCCTGCGTTGTCGCAAACGGCACGCGGCGCCCGATTGCCAGCACGCCGCGATGAAAATCGAAGCCGACAATCTCGCGCATCAGCACTGCCGGAGCGATATAAAGCGATGTTTGCGGGTGCTGTGAATTTTGTAGTAGTTGCGCAAAGCGCGCGGCATTTTCTTCGGTTGTAAAAAGCGATTCAACCTCGAAACGGCTACCCAATAATCGCTCGGCGAGTAGGGTGCCTTCGGCGATAAATAAGCCCTCGGCGCGCAGATTTCGTTCGCGCACGTTGCGATAAGGCGCGACGCGTGGATCATCAAGAGTCGTAATTTGCATTACCAGCAAGTGTAGGCGCCATCTACGACAAGGTTAGTGCCGTTGGCAAAGCGCGCCGCATCGGAAGCCAAATACCAAACGGCGTGCGCGATTTCGGCAGGCTCACCAACGCGGCCCATCGGCGTCATGTCCAGCCATGTGCGTTTCCAATATTCGTTTTCCATGCCCGCTTTTGTCATCTCGGTTCCGATGTAACCGGGCGACACGCAATTGACGCGCAAGCCGCGCCCGGCCCATTCGGCGGCGAGCGATTTCGTTAGCATAATCACGCCCGCTTTGGAAGCGTTATATGCCGCTTGCGGCTGCGGCTTGTTGACGACGAGGCCCGACATCGAAGCGATGCTGACAATGGCGCCGCTGCCACGTTCGAGCATCCGCTTACCTACGCTGCGACAACACCAAAAAACGCCGTTGAGATTGACATCTAAAACCTCCAGCCATAAGTCATCCGGCGTTTCTTCGGCAGGGCAGTGACGGGCAATACCGGCATTATTTATCAGAATATCAATCTGCCCAAACTGCGTTATCACTTCGTCTGCCATCGCTTCGACGCTGCTTGGTTTTCGCACATCGGTTGCCACGAAATGCGCCTTGCGGCCCAAGGCGCGGATTTCCGCGAGGCATTCTTCAATCGTCGCGTTTTCGATTTCGGCGATAGCGATGTCAGCCCCTGCGCGGGCCAACGTGAGGGCGATTTCGCGTCCTATGCCGCGTCCGCCGCCGGTTACAATTGCCACGCGCCCACTCAAGTCAAATAATGTTCCGTTTGTGCTTTGCATAACTGCTTAGAGTTTATGCTGGCAAAAAGTGAGGCGAACGGCGGGCCAGAGATTTGATGTTGAATGCTGTGACCAACAGCAAAAACGCGGCGAGAGAATGATTTCTCTCGCCGCGTTTTTAATTTGCCTCCGGCTTCCTGCCTTCAGCTTCCCGCCTTCGGCTTCCCGCTTCCCGCTTCCTGCCTACGGATTCGGTGGCGTTGCCGGGCTACCCTGCTCTGTCGGGCCGGTGATACGATCTAACAAGGCTTCTTCGGCCTTGCCACGCAGAGCGCCGCGCAAAAGGGGTAGTAAGCCTTTGTTTAAAGCGTCTAACGCTGCGCCGTCAGCATCCATTTCAATCAACAACTGCACAATGGCTGTGATGTGACCTTGATAGGCCGTAGTTTTACCCTTGAGCGATTGAACTAAGGCCGCGATAGTCGCCATCTCGTGATCGGGCAAGTTTTGGTATTTGGTGCCTAATTGCCCCAATACGCTGACGCCATCATCGCCGCGATCCACGATTTCCGTCAAATCCGAGTCCGTCTTTTGCCGCTCATACGGCACTGCAATGTCTGCCATTTCTGGCCTCCTCAAATATGAATTCCCTACCACGCAGGCAGGGTTACGACCAAAAATTCCATTTTTCCCGCCAAGAAATCAAGAAAACTCACTCAGGTTTCTACTTTTCCCGCTGGGAAATGGTGCTACCTGACAAAGAAATCTCGTTTTCCCACTCAGATTTCTTGCTACCTGACTCAGGTTTCTCGCTACCTGACAAGGAAATCGACTTTCCTCAGTGAGAAATCTCGCTACCTGACTCAGGTTTCTGCTTTTCCCACTGAGAAAACTCGATCCCTTAGTGAGAAAACGCCCTTTCCCACTAAGAAAAGC
>JANMKN010000342.1:0-26256 GCA_031372065.1 Abditibacteriaceae bacterium
CGCTTCGTCGTTACCCTTCCCGCTCCAACGGGTGAGTCTTATATATCACTGGGCCTTTACATTGACGATGAATTAGAATCTGAGCAGACCGCAGCCTACGATTTGACTTACAAAAGCCCTAAATTGCTCTGGACACTGAATGAAGTGGTTGGCGTGGCGCGCTTTGAGTTGGAGCGTCTCATGATCGCCTGCGCGGAAAAACTTTATTCGACCGCTGATATTGCCGACGCGCCCACATTGCTGCATACGTTCGGCGACGAAATTGTGAGCCTTGGCTTTAGCGATGAAACGTGGCTGGTCGGTCTGGCAGATAACCATGTTTGGGCATTAATTGGCGGCGAGTGGATTGATCGCGGTGCGATTGCCACACCTGCCTTAGCGCTGTCCGGTTGGGAGGGTGCAGGGGAAGACTTCTACGATGTGGCCGGCGGCGATTCCCCGCAGTTGTTCCAGCGCGTTCTCGCGGGTGGCCTGTGGTCGGATTTGCGCACCATCGAAGCGGCTGAGGAGGAAGATGTCGAAGTTACTCAGATTACGGCTTTGGCCCGCTACGAAAAAATTACGCGCGAGGCATTGGGCACGCCGGGACAGCTGGGTTTTGTGCCTGAAGAAAAGATCATCGGTCTGCTGATCGGCACCGCCCCGGACGGCGCGCTTTTGCTGCTGGAACTCTCGCCGATCACTGCTTCATCAGCGCTGCTGGCCTCAAAAATGTCGCATTATGCGCTCGAAGGCTTTGAAACGCCGATGAGTGTTGTTTAGAGAACACAAACAAAACCTCCTTGATAAGTATTCTTATCCGGGAGGCTTTGGAGTCTTTTTGGGATTCGGCTTGGGAGTCTTTTTGGGTGTCGCGGTTACTGGCGGCTTGGGAGGCTTTTTTGGCTCATCTGTCTTTATTGGTGGCTGCCAGATAATGGCGAGGGCACTAAATACTCCTACCGCGAAAAAATATCCGCCCCTCACCAAATATTTAATAGTGTGCTCATAGATTTGTGTCAATTCTGCCTCTATAAGGTCAGAATCTATTTGAGCAAAGAAACCTAATTTGGATGGCTGTATGGGGTTGGATGGTGGTTTTCTGTAAGGGGGCAAATAGCCCCTTAAATATGTTCCTGCCGCACTGATAAAAAAAACGATAGGAAGAATTTGCACCAAATTTTTCGGCTTGCCATCCGCTTGTCCCAAAAGAGCAACATAAGCAGCGATGGCAGTAACAGCAATGGCAAGTAGCTGTTTACAGGCTTCCTGACGATTTTTGATAGCATCAAGGGCTATTATTTTCCCTGCGTCATAAACGGCCTCTTCTCTTGTGTTTTTTGGCTCCTCCAAAGTTCCCGGGTCGTTGCTCACTTGTTTCTCCTTGTTTGCGGTTGGGTCACCATAAATTTATACAAAAGTTGGTCTGGCTTCGATAGGAAATAATAAAAACGCCGCGCTTTCACCAAGCGCGGCGTTTTTGTGGTCTTCACGGACGGCCCTAATGGGCGGTGCTAATTCGTCTGCGGTTCTATCCGCAGCTTCCGCCTGATCGCTGCTTGCTGGTCATACAGAGCGCCCAATTCGCGGAGCAAATCCGGCATGAGGGCTTTGGAATTGGGCACGGCTGCTACGGCAATTTTGTAGCGGATATGACCGATTTCCTTCTTGATTGTTTGGGCCGCCAAACCGGGGTTGTCCAACTTGTGATTGTCTGACTTGTGGCTGTCCGACATTTTTGAGTCTCCTTTTGGTGATGCGGTGTTTTGCATCTCGTTTTTGCGGCTTTTGATAACGCGCAAATAAGAAGCCGCTTTATGTCTAAAACCTATGGGGGTCAATTCTCCAATGCTGTTAGGCGCTGGCAGAGCGGATCGCTTCTATCGCTGCTTGATAATTTGGCTCTTGCATCTGGTCAGCGACATAATCCGCATAAGCGATGCGGCCATTGCGGTCAATCACAAAAACAGCACGTTGCAATAAGCGCCACTCTTTGAGAAGCACACCGTAATCTTGGCCGAACTGCTCGCTACAGTGGGAGGAGAGCGCTTGATGCGAGACACTTTCCGAGGCACTCCACCGGGCCTGAGCAAACGGTAAATCCATACTGATCGTATAAATAGTGACATTGGGCGGCAATTCGGCACTCAGGTCACTCCAGCGGCGTGTCTCTACATGACAGACCGGCGTATCAAGCGAATTGATGACGTTGAGAAGCCGCACTTGACCCGCAGAGTCTGCCAATTGCACGCTTTGCATCGCTGAATTGGCGGCATCAAAGTGATCCAAAACAAAAGAGGGCGCCGCATCGCCCGCTCGCAGTTTCCGGCCCATTACGGTTAATTTCTCATCGAACTCAAAGGCTTCGCCGACTCTTTCTTCCATTGCTGAAACTCTCCCTGTTTACCCTCTTAAATTTGTGTTCGTCCCAGCCAGCAGTGTGACGCGGAAGGAAACAACAAACAAGCGGCGTGGCGTGGAAGATGGTTATGTGCGACTGGATAGGGCACAGGCGCTCAAGGTGTTGGAATTTATGGAGGGGAGGCGGCGGAGGAGGCGGTATTAATGCCTCTCGCCTTCCCCACTTATGTTGTTGAATCCTTCAATATGGGAAGGACATATAATGCGATACCCCTCTGGGTCTAATATTGCACCTAAAAAAGTCTGTGTAAATGCATAAAGTGCATTTACACGTCGCCACCGCTCGAAATTCCAACGTCGGCGATATTCTGTATCAGTGGGCTCCACTTGATTTAGATAGAGCGTGCCTTGGGTATTTAGAGAGTCGCGCAATATGCCGATTTCCTTAACAATTCTTGTTAATCGTTCGTCTTCTGTGCTATCCCCGTCACCTAATTCCAGTGGTTTAAGGTTTAATGCTTTACACATTTCAATGAGAGTTAAGACAAATTCATTTGTTGTTAGCATTGTTTGCGGCAACTCCTGTTCTGATTTCTGTTGCCTATAAGCATGCATTAGCATGGATAAACATTGAATGATTATACAGCCCTTCATCTCAAGGAAAGCGTCATTACTTATTGATTTGGAAAGTATATTCATTGCTCGGCGCAAATTCCATTTGTCTTCTACAAGGGGCAAATTGGCAAACATTTTAGGTATAGAATGCTCAAGATTAGTAAAAGTCCAAATTCCGTTAAAATTTGGTTCACAAAAACGACCAATGATTCTATGAGCACACTCACTCGAAATAACACGATTATCAGCTCCGATTAGATCGTAACTCAGCCAGTCAACACGCGACCCATGAAGTAAAGACAGGAGATCACAAACCTTGTTCATGGTGTCTGTGACTTCATCGATTTGAGACATGGAGGTAATTTCTATATCAGCACAACAAGTAACCTCAACTCCACCGGCCTTGCCTAATTTCTCCAGTGTGTTTGCGTGCTCCTTTTTCGTGCCAATTCTGGTTAATAAAATGGGAAAAGGCAGTGGCTCAATTTGTATAGGTTTGTCGCTATCAAAAGTGTCTGTAGGAAAATCCATATTAGCAATGTAAAACCTTACCTTTTTGACTAGGCCAGCTTGAAATATTAGATTTACTTTCTTGGTGGGACGCAGGTAAAAATTGAGCATTCCTCCACTACCAATAGAATCTTGTCTTATCTCAATTGCTTGTGTTTCTTTAGAAGAAACGACACAATTGCTGCCAAATTCAGGCACATGAACTTGCCCCTCAAACTCAATGCTATTGTTACCTGCAATATACTTAACGGCATCCAGTTCGCTTTGATTCGGAGATATTAGTGACATATATGAGCGCACGAATATTTGTATTTCTCCATCGGAAGACTGGAAAAATTCAAAGTCACAATCAAGTCCCGTTTTATCCGCAATTAAGCGCCCTATACCGAATCCATTCCTCGAAGGATTCTGGAATCTGGGAAATTCAAATTTCGTTGGTCTAATCCCTTGATTAGAAAGCAAGCATAGTCCGTGAAGTTGTTGTTTGACATGGGGTAGTCGTATGAACACAGATGTTTTGCTAAGTTGCTTCGCCGCATACATTGTATCATCGGCTTCCCGAATTATTACTCGTCCTGCCGATGCATTATCTGCGTCATATTTTTTTCTATCGTCGCAGAAAACCACCCCGATGCTGGGGGCGATAGAGTGCTGTCCTTTTGTAGCAACGTATGGCAGTGTTAACTTACTGCGTATGGCCTCTGCATGGCTCATTGCTTTGTCAGAATCGTTACATTTAGGCACCAAAACAACAAATTCATCCCCACCCAAGCGAAATGACATATCCGGATAAGATTTCCTTAGTCTTTGAGCTACTTCTTTAAGTAATTCATCACCAACCTCGTGAGAATGCTCGTCGTTTACCGCCTTAAAACCATTTAAATCCATGAACAGTAAGGCGAAGGCATTTTCTGGGTTTTCATACAGAAGCTGCAATTGATCGATTAGAGTATCTTCTAAAGCTGCACGGTTTAATAACCCTGTTAATGAGTCATGGTAAGCACGAGTCCACAAATCCTCAACATCATTTTTTAAGTTGTCCCGCCTCTTTTTAAATGTTTGTGATGGTTTTTGTTCAGACATACTTTTCCTCATTTCAACGGCAAACCCTTCTTCTGCCGATACCGAATCGCCCTCCCACGCGGACACCCTGCCTTGTGTTCTAAACCCTTGACACCACAATTACATTCAAATGTGGCTTTCATTGGGCTATGCCTGTGTCATCTATTGATTTTAACCAGATTCTGCCGAGAATTCGCCGTAAAGCCCGTTTTATTCCGTAGGCGGATTTGGTTTTTCTTTAGGCTTCGGCCTTCTTTTTGGAGGTGATTTTTTTGTAAGGCGCACAGCAAGGGCTGTTCCAATGGCAGGCAGCAAAATCATCAACATGGCTTTTAGTGGTTCTTCAAGCACACGTTCTACGAAGGTCTTATTTTTCGGTTCGTCAGATTTGCCTGAAGCCGGACTACTGGTAGTTGCGCCATTACCCACCGCAGCACTTGGAGCGGCAGGGGCTGCAGCGGGAGCAACAGAGGCAGTGGCGGGGATGTTAGACGGGTCTACGTCTATATTGATCTGGCGATGAAATGGTGTGTCTTTGGCAATGGGCTTACCGTCGCTTCCCTTCACTAAATTACCCTTTTTGTCAGTCAAAAGAATGCTGGCAATCAAAGTCAATTCGCGGTTCTTACCAACTCGCTTAGGCGTTACATTCCATGACCAGTAGGCAGACTCGTCTTTCGTGACAATCTTTTCCATGCTGCCGGTGCCCTGATACTCAATATCGAAATCCAGCCTGCTACCTTTTAATTCAGCGCGCATTTTATCCCGACCATTGGCAGGAATTCCGATCTTTTTTACTTGAGGCAGACGAATCAATTCTTTGCGCATCTCCTCCGTGATTTTTTGCCCGATCCTTACCTCAATAACTTGAGATTGGCTCACATACATTTGTGATGGTGGATCGAAGGCAATCTCGCCGGAAACATAAGATCCCGCCGTTGACGGGGCTGTTGCTTGAGGCAAACTTAGATCAGGCGAGACTGATTCACTGGATCTGCGAAAAGCGAATTGATTAAGTGCAATAGCAGCTAATACCACACTACCTACGCCTAAAAAGCCCCAGTCCTTGGATGTCATAATAATTCCCTGTTTGCTCTGTCCTGCGGTTCAAGTTTTATTTGGCTTATGTGGTCTGGAGTAGCAGCTTTTTAATGCTAATCCCCATCAACCCTCATACGCAGCGATTTTATCAAAAAACTATTAGGAATGTTCCAAGAATACCGGCTTTTTGTCCCTTGCCTATTTCATTGTCCCAGAAATATTCAGCCTACGATTTATAATGCAGAAATCTCTTTGGCCTTACATTTAAGCGCCTCACAAAGCCACTGCAAAGTTTTCTCTGTCACGGCTGTCACCAATCCCTTTTCAATCTTGGCTAACTGGCTAATGCGCGTTTTATTGCCATCACCGGCAGCCTCGAAGGTGAGACCCAATTTCAGGCGACGGGCGCGAATCTTCGGGCTGTCTATCGGTATGAGATGCGCGCCGCGTGGTCTGTCGCGCATTTTGCAGGGAGGTATGCCCAATGCCTTGCGCCGCGCATAGATGGTGCTGGTAGGAATGCCGATTACTTTCGCCAATTTACGGTCGGGCATCGTGCCCAGCAGCTTTTCCTTTTCGGGCGTCCAGTGTTTTAGTTTGGCGCCCACATTGGCGAGCGCCTCAATCCCCGCGTCGCGTCGCCACTTGTGCGCTGTCTGATGGCACACACCGGCGCGGCGTGCAATTTCCAGATCGGTTACTTTGCCAAGCAGGGGCAAATACTCCTCGCGCAATCGTGCTATTTCACGATTGGATTTACGAGGTTTTCGAGAGCGGCGCATTATGCTGATTATAAACCATAGAGGGAGGGTGGGGTGAGAATGCCGGAACTGATTTATAATTAGGCTATGAAAGATTTGGCAAAGCGCTTTCGATTTCCTGTCCTGTTTTTTGCTTGCTTTTTGCTGCTGGCCTCGCCATACGCTTCGCCATACGTCCCGCCCCACGCGGCAAGCGCCGCAATTGTGGCAGACGGCGACGACCATATACGGCCCGCAATACAACCCGAACGTGGCGCTCCGTCCGCTCCTTCGGCTGGATCGGTGGGTTCGGCGGTGCCAGCCAGCGCCAAGGTCTTGGTTTACTTTTCGCCCAAAGGCGGCGCGCAAGAGGCCATTATTCGCGAAATCGACGCGGCCAAAGTCTCAATCAGGATGCAAGCCTACAATTACAGCAGCGAACCGATTGGCGCCGCGTTGCTCAAGGCCAACCAGCGCGGTGTCAAAATTACCGCGCTCTTGGACGACAGTAACCAAACAGCGCAATATACCGGCGCGACGTTTTTGCAGAATCAGGGCGCGCAAGTCTTCACCGATGGCAAACACAAAATCGCGCACTCCAAAATTATGATTTTGGATGGTAACACACCTAATGGCACGATTATCACCGGATCGTTTAATTTCACGAAAGCCGCCGAAGAAAGCAATGCGGAGAATCTGCTGGTCATTAAAGACTCGCTCGAACTGGTCACAGCCTACAATGCCAATTTCGACGCGCACATGACACACGCAACTCCCTACGAGCGCAAAGGTGCCACGACGCTGCCAATGCCCGAAGATGACGACGAAACGACCACACTGCCACCAATAACAACGACAACGCCACCAATTACGCTACCAACTACGCCGCCGGTTGTTGTCACCAGCGGCAAAACCAATATCAACACGGCGACGGCCAAAGAACTGGAAAAACTGCCCAACATCGGCAAAGTGACGGCAGCGCGCATTATCGAATACCGGCAAGCCAAAGGCCCGTTTAAGAGCGTGCAAGACTTGGATAAGGTGCAAGGCATCGGCAAGGCGACGCTGGAAAAATTACGCGATTTGGTGACAGTTGGATAACAACAGGCAAGATGCAAAAATTCTCTGAACAACAGCAAGCCGCCCATCAAGGCATCGCTGAAATGACTGCCGACTTGGGGCCAACATTTGTGCTCGAAGCCTTAGCCGATGCTCTGTATCATCAGGCGCGCACGGAAACTGGCGGGCGCGGCGACAATCTCACCCAAGCCGTTGGCATCCTGCGGCAGTTGGCTGAGGTGCTGGAAGAAAAATAAGGCCCATAGGACACGATTTTTGAATAAAAACTGTGTCCTACACCGATGAATGGGACGTGGCAAAGGTGGCCAACAAAAAATATGGCGATGTGCCAATTTCGATTAAATTCACCAAATATGGCACGTCGGTGGATTTGGGCGATGCCATGCGGCAGTTTTCGGTTGATGAAAAATTCATGATTATCATCGGCTACTGGAAGCAGGAAGGTGACCGGAAGCGCGTGGTGAATATTGTGGCGCCGGTGCTGAGTCCGGAACAGTGGCACAAAATGTTTGAGCCGATTACCAACGAGGGCCTGCAAAAATTGGATTCCACAGTGAAAAACCGCGATTTAACACCGCGACAAGCCGCATTGGAAGCCTCGAAAATCAAACGCGCCGCGCCGTTTACCGAGGCGCTGATGACCATGAATCCGAAAATTGACAGCAAAACGCAGCGTCGCTTGCAGTGCAGTTTGCGTTTTGACTACGTTTTCAAATATTTAGCGCCCGATGCTGATCGCGCGGTGCAGGAAAACCCCAAACTATTCGGCGTAGAAGCGCCGCCGCCTTTTGTTTCCAATCCGCGACAGTTCAAGAAAGAGTTCGAGAAAGACGAAGAAAAATAAAAAGGCCCCGCTTCCAAAAGGAAGCGGGGCTTTTTCGTTGCAATTTCACTTGCTTAATGATCGGTTTTCTCTCCATCGCCGGGACTGTATTCGATGTCATTGGCGCGGTAGGAGTCCAGCAATTCGGTTTTGCTGGTGGACTTGACATAACCTTCGTGCGCCGAAACGCGGCCTGCTTTGACAAAGGTCATAATCGCGTCGTTCATGGTGACCATGCCCATCTTTTTGCCGATTTGCATTTGCGAGGGCAATTGGAACGTTTTGCCTTCGCGAATGAGGTTGGAAACCGCAGGCGGAATCAGCAAAATTTCGTTAGCGGCCACGCGCTTGCCATCCGTAGTGCGCAAAAGCGTCTGTGCGATAACGCCCTTGAGCGATTCGGAAAGCATAACGCGAATTTGCTCTTGCTGGTCGGCGGGAAACTGGTCAATGATGCGGTCAACTGTTGAGGGCGCCGTTGTGGTGTGCAGCGTGCCGAAAACCAAGTGACCGGTTTCAGCGGTTTCGATGGCGATGGCGATGGTTTCCAAGTCGCGCATTTCACCAACCAGAACAATATCCGGGTCTTCGCGCAAAGCGGCGCGCAAGGCTCGTTTAAACGATTGCGTGTGAACGTGAACTTCGCGCTGGTTAATCAGACATTTGATGTTGTTATGAACAAATTCCACCGGGTCTTCGATGGTAATAATGTGTTCGTCGCGGTTTTTGTTGATGTAGTCAATCATCGCCGCCAGCGTGGTAGATTTGCCTGAACCCGTCGGGCCGGTGACGACAACCAAACCTTTCGACAAATAACATAAGTCGAGAATGGATTGCTTTAGATTGAGTTGCTCGGCGGTGAGAACTTTGGAGGGAATCAAACGAAAAACAGCGCCGATGCCTTTGCGGTCTTCAAAATAGTTGCACCGAAAACGTGCCAGTTCGGGCACTTCGTAAGCAAAGTCGCTGTCCCGATCACTTTCCCATTCTTCCTTGTTGCGCTCAGGCGCGATGTCCCACAGCAATTTTTTTAGGTAATCCGGCGAATTGACTTCATATTGTGTCAACTGCTTCATGACACCATGCTGGCGCACCATCGGATATTCATCCGAAGACAAATGCAAGTCGCTGGCTTCCATGTCGTTCATCAAATGGAATAGTTCGTCAATATGCGGCACGCGTTTGCCACCACCGGGCGCGGCAGGCGTAGCAGCGACAGGCGTAGCAGCGACAGGCGTTGGCGCGGCGGGAGCAGGCGCGGTCTTTTCCGGTGCGGTTTGCGGGGCAACCGCTACTTCTGGGGCTGCTTTGGCGGGATCGAACGTGGTAATGGTGATTTGCAAACTGCCGTTGGCCCGTCCGACGCCAATTTCAAACGCACCATGCGGCGACTGATAGGGAAAATTGAACCCACCATCCTGTGACAACTGGCCTTTCATATTGGCCGGTGTGATTTCGGCCACGACCTGCTGTAACTGCGCACCGGGAATCGCTGAACCGGCTTTTTCCTGCCCATCTTCCATGTAAAAGTGCATCGGCTTATCGTTGACGATTAGCACTCTTTTGACATGGCTTTGCACCATTGAACCGATTAATGCATCAATTTGAGCCACATTAGTCTCCCTTTAGGAGAGTTAAGAGTCTTGAGTGAGGAGTTTCGAGTTAAATCCGCTTTTAGCTCAAAACTCCTCACTCAAAACTCTTAACTCATAATTAATCTGCCGTGCGCCGCAGCATTTGGCGCAGTTCGGAACGTTTGCCGGCATTTTCCAACGCGACTTCTTCGGAAATAACGCCTTGTTTGTAATAAGCGTCCAGCGCCATGTTCATGGTTTGCATTTTCCACTGCGAGGCGCCTTCTTGGATGGCCTGATAAATCGCGCTGGAGCGGCCTTCTTCGAGGTATTGCGCGACAGTTGGCGACACGTTGAGAATTTCAATGGCGCACTTGCGGCCTTTGCCGTCAATGGTTGGCACCAGCTTTTGAGACAAAATGCCTCGCAGAGTTTTGGCAAGGCGTTGTTGCACGAGGTCTTTTTCGTGCGGCTGAAACATCGAAAGAATACGCTCCAATGATTCCGCCGCCGATGCGGTGTGCAATGTCGAGAAAACCAAGTGACCCGTTTCTGCGGCTTGCAAGCAGATTTGCATGGTTTCTTGGTCGCGCAATTCGCCGACTAAAATTAAATCGGGCGCTTCGCGCAACGCGGCACGCAAGGCGTCGCCGAATTTGGCAGTATCAAGACCAACTTCACGCTGTGAAACAATACAGCCTTTGTCGGGATGCACATATTCAATTGGGTCTTCGATAGTAACAATGTGGCCGCGTTTTTCTTGATTGTAAAGGTCAATCATCGCCGCCAAGGTGGTAGATTTGCCCGAACCTGTTGGACCGGTGACCAGCACCAAGCCATCGTGCGGGCGCGTGAAATCGGCGATGACTTCGGGAAGGCCCAAGTCTTGAAAGGTGCGAATTTTTAGTTGCACCACACGTAAACACAGCGCGACGCTGCCGCGCTGACGGTAAACATTAACGCGAAAGCGCGCCACATTAGGAATAATGTAAGCGCAATCGTGATCGGGATGCTCCAAAAACTCTTGCCACCGTTTGGGCGGCATAATGTGTTGGGCAATTTGATCAAGGTCTTCCGGCGTGAGCGGCGGCATATCCAGCTTGCGAATCGAGCCGTTCAATCGCAAAACCGGCGGCGCATCCTCCTTGAAAAACACGTCCGAAACATTTTGCTGCGTGGCAAAAGTTAGCAATCCATCAATGTCCAAAGCCATAATTCAACCTTTTAGTAGTTTTTTAGGTTTTTGGCCTAAAAATCAATCAATTTCACCGCGCCTTGCGGCATTAGCCCAAGCGCGGGCCGAGATAATGGCGCCGACCAATAAGGCCGCAACTCCGGCTACCAAGAAAATCAAGGTAACTTGCGATTGGCCGGGAGTTTCGATGAGGGTGCCCAAGTCACGAGCGCGCAAGTCGTTAGCGAGCGCCATGTGTTTGGCTAAGAGCGCAATAAGAATGCAGCCCCAGCCCACAGAAGAAATCAATAGTCCAGTGTCTTGCGCCGCTTCGGTTACACGCAGGAATCCGTAAGCATACCACAGTGTCGGAGCCAAACAAGGCAGGGCCATAAGCAAATAGGCGAATTGAAATGGCACCAGCCGCGCCAACAAGCCCCAGCCCAACAGCAGCGTGTAGAGCATTGAGATAATAACCAGAGCAGTCAGAAAGTGATCAGTCGCGTGATTGCGCCGACCATTCGGCGTTTGACGCGATGCATTAGATGATGCTGGGAGCACGGCTCATATTCTAACGAAAATAGGCGCTTCTCAAAAGCGTTTTTCGCAGCATTTGCGAAAACTGGCTTGTAAAACGGGAGACAAATCACAAAAAGGCCAAGGAATGGTTCCTTGGCCTTTTTGATTTCGCTAAATTGTTGCTGATTATTCTACCAACTTGATCTCACCCGGTTTACCGGCAGAGCCACCCGTGTAAGACATTTCCCACACTGAAGTGTCATTTGCACCAGCAGTGTAGGTCGCGCTCCATGTGCCACCGGGATAACTCAGCGGCAACGAAATGAGGTCGGTATAAAACGTGCCGTTGGTTGAAAGTTGACCCCGGATGGGCGCGCTCACTGTGCCATCGGGGGCTTTGTAGGTGTAGTCCACATTGAGACTGCCAACATCCGTATCGAACTTGCGGATAGACAGTTGATGGCCCGCTGCATCAACGGGCACATTCCCTAATTCAATGGTGGAATTACCACTGGCATTAAAGTTCATAGGCAGAAAGCCATCTCCGCTGATGGAAGTGCCGTTTTGAGGATCAAAGGCAACCCCCGCAGGTCTCGCACGCAAAACGAAGGCATTTTCACTGGCCCCCGATATGGTTGTGACGTTAAGAAGAAAGCTGCCACCTGCATAATTGGCTCGATTGAAGGTAAATGTGGGATCCCATGTCATGTCTGTCGTGACATCATCTCCAAACGTTTTTTCATCAATTAGCTGCAATTGGGACGGATCACCATTGCCTTTTGGGTCATGGTAAAGCGTGTAGCGCGTTGTGGTAATGTCGGACGGCACGATAGCATCACTCTGATTTTGATTATAAGGCTTACGCAGTTCATCAATGCGCACTCCGGCTTGAACGAACCGACCTCCGTTGTTGTGACAATCGGGGTCGAAAATCTCCAAAACCGTGTCTGTGTAGGAACTCGGCACATTAACAGTGAAATTATAGCCTTTGCCTGTGTAATCAGGATTTGCTTGACCATTCAGCAAGTATTTTGCGCTACGAAAATCACCATAATCATAGCGCGCGTCCGGCCCAAAAAGAGAAAGGTTTGTCGGGCCATCGGGTTGACCATAATTTCCGCCACCTCCACTTGTGCTAAGAGGAGATAGTGTTTCATATTCCGCTGTCGCAGTGCTGGTAACAGGGCGACTGGGCAGACCAAAAATGCGCGCAAAGAACAAAGGCTCGTTACGGCTCACTTTCGCCCGAAACTGCTTTGGTTGGCTTGGAACCGGATTCGTAATGATGACTGTCACACCCGGCTGGTAATTCGGAGCGTTGGGGTCGCTGACGTAGCCATTGGCGCCCGCTGCATTCCGAGCCGCTGTATTGGCATTGCTGCTGCGAAAATTCGCCATTTCATAAGCACCCGCTAAAGCTGCCGCATCAGCAGCAAGCTGAGATTTAGCTTTGCGACCATAAAGATTGCCCATATCCACCGACAAAGCAGCTGTGCCGATAAAAACGGTGAGGCCAAGTGCCACATAAACCAACACTGAACCATGACGACGCGTTTGACGGTTATGCCAATTGCGACGGGCAGTAATGCTCTTCGAATGGGGCGTCAAAAATTTTTGATTCATAATCAACTCCTACAAAAACTGCCACAAGTGGCTTTACTCAAGCACCATTGACCCACTCACCTGAGTTGTCCCAATACCGCTTAAACCCGGAAACCCGGATGGCAGGATTAATTTATTTCGCAAGTTATAACTCACAGTGACCGTAACCAAGGAACCTTTCTGTCGTGCGGTCTGAACCGGCGTGATGGTCACATCGGTATTGGGATCAAGGTTGCTTAGAGTGGTTTTCGCAGCCACATCTCGAATGCGACATCGGATGATGTGGTTTCCTGCGACAAGACACGCCGCTGTGCTGGCAGCGTCGTCGGCATCGGTGTCTTTTCCATGCAACGCTGCGTAACGGGCGCCTTCGCGGGCGATATTGGTCAGCGTGATTTTGGCGTTGGCGATGAGGCCATATTGAATCAATCCCAGCGTCAGAAAGAGCAACACGATGACCACCATTGCCATTTCTATGAGAGCTTGACCTCGACGCACGCTGTTTTTCGGTGTGTAACGCGCACCGAAAAACTTCGAAATGCCCTGTAATGTGGCTTTGCTTATCATTTTCTGTTGAATCATGTAAATCTCCTTTGAACTGTGGTAAGAACAAGTTATTTTGTCTTATCTGTGACAGTCCATAGTTGGCCGTTTCGGGAGGCATCGTTGTTGCCAAATGACAACTAAAACGGCTGTCTTTTGCAGTTTGATGAGAAGTTTAACCTTTAACAGCCCGTATTTCTTTTGTAAGAGCGCAATATATGCCAAAGAAATTGTTTTGGCTGTCTAAAACGTGCCTGACAACAAACGCGTGGCAATTTGTCCCGCTTCCTAAAATTACAAAACAAAAGGCGAAATCTCGCTTCAACTCGCGAGACTTCGCCTTTTGTGGCATCAAATCGCCGAAATTACGGCTCAATCTGCACGACTTTGTCGGGGAGGACGATAATCACTTTATCGCCCACACTCAACCATTTGGCGATCTTTTTGTCCTTTGCGAGAGCGAAATAATCAGCCGAAGCGAATTTGATAGTGACAGGTTTCGGCGATTTTTTCCCGTCGTAAGTGCCATCTATCCAAACATCGTCACGCAGGAAAAACGCCTTGCCTTCGACATAGCGCACTTTGTCGTTGTCCGTGACTTTAGCATTGTCTTTCAGTTGCTTGCTTTCTTTCGCCAAACGCACCGCTTCGGCTCCCGAAGTGGGAGCAAGCGCGTCGAAAGCGGGAACTCCGCCAGGGCTTGCTTCTCCTCTTGGCCCAGCAGGGCCGCGTGCGCCGACAGCCGAGCCGCCAAAACCTCCGCCAAAACCTCCAAGCGGGCCGTTTGTGCCGCTGCGATTCATAACTCCTTGGCTCGAAGTAAAGGGTGGTGCTTCGCGGTCATCTTCAGTGATTAATCCCGCCGTGAACTGCGTGACGATGCCGTATTTTTTCGATAATTTGATAATTTCCTCGCGCACTTCGGGGTCAACAGTGCGCCCGCTACGGCGTGCATCGTCCAGTAGATAGGCCACTTTGCGGGTGGCCCACAAGCGCGGCAAGGTGTCGTTCAGATTGTCTTTGTCTGTCCAATCGCCCTGACTTTGGATGCGTTCTTCGCGGCCCATGCTATCGCCAATGAGTTGCACTTTCGCGCCGTTGGTTTTACCAGCGTAACGGCCAAAAATGACAACTTGTGAGCCTTTGAACAAATCAGGCAGACGACGCGGATAAACATCGAAAACCTTCATGTCGCCGAAATCAAGACGCGGATTTGCCAACACCGGATACGCAATTTTGGAATAAAGCGCGCCGACTTTTTGTTCAATGTCTTCTTGCGGTAAAACGTAGTCGCTGCTGCCGCGATTATCTTCGGCCAATGTGTCAAGCAGGCGCGTATTCACGTCAAAACCGACGCCGAAGGTGAATAATCGCGCTTTGGTATCAAGCGGAGCCTCGCCTTTGCGCTCAATAGCTTCGTTTCTCGCGTTGGCGCTGCGCGCATTTTTGATGATTTGCTCAATGCTGGTTTCCCCGACGGTTGGCAAGCCGTCGGTCATGAAAATAACTTGTTGCGGGCGATCTGCTTTGGGCAGCATTTTGAGAGCTTCTTGCAGGGCTTCGTTGATATTTGTGCCACCCACGGCTTTGATTTCTTTGGTCCAATCGCGCGCCGCATCAAGATTTTCTTTGGTGGCTGCCACTGGCGCATCTCGAAAAGTGCGCACATCCGAGGAAAACGTCACAATGCCGAAGCGGTCATTGGGATTGAGATTGCCAATGAGCGTCAGCAAGGCGCGACGCGCTTGTTCGATTTTTTCGCCTTCCATCGAACCGCTGGTATCCAGCACGAAAATCGCGTCTTTGGCGGCGATTTCTTTGGGCGCCACAGCACTATCCGGCGCGGCGAGCAGCATGAAATAGCCGTCGTCGCCAGCGACTTGCTGCGTAATGAGATTTACGCCCACACGCGCTTTGTCAGCGGTGTAATACAACACGAAATCGCGGTCAGCGCCGGAATTATCGCGCGTATCTGGAGCGCGGAAGGCCACATTTTGCGGTTGCGGCGGATATTTCCAGCCCCATTCGCCCGTAACGCGCGCTGTGGTTTCGTCGCGTTTAATATCCACGTTATGCGTCGGCGAATACACAGCGCGAATGCCGAGCGGCGTTGAGATTTTTATGTCCACATTGGCATTTTGCGCCGCGCCACCAACAGGCAGGCGCAATGGCAAAACATAACGAAAACTGCCCGCGTCGGCTTTGAGCGATTCGGAATATTCAATTTCGATTTTTTGCTCGGCGCGTGGTTCAATCGGGAAAATTCTGGCGCGAATTAAGTTGCGATCAATAAATTCAAAAATCGCCGGGTCGCGCATTTTCGCCACGATTCCCTGATAAATCTCGCGTGCCTTGTCGCCATTGAGAATTTCGGCTTCGGTGCGCTTGCCGTTGATCAGCATCGCAAAACCCGTCACTGCCGCGCCTTCGGGCAACGGAAAAACGTAAGTGCCTTCGATGCGATTGTTGGTGGTGTTGAGAAACGTCTGTGTCAGATGCGTTTTTGCCACCGCGCCGTTGATTTCCACGCGTGCCGATTCAGTTTGCAGTTGCAATTCCTGATTGAGCGCCGGACGTGGCATCGGGCGCGGCATCGGCGGATAAATGATGGGGCGATCTATCGGTGGGCTAATTTGGGCGTGCGCGCCAAAACACACGACAAAAGTGAGGCTTGTAACGGCACTTTTGTCCCTCAAAATTGATTTTTTCATACGGCCTCCTGTAACGACTGTGGGTGATTATTTGTCTTCGGCCACGGGCGGTGTTTTCGGGTTTTCCGTGGGCCGTGGTTCCTGCACTTGAAAAACGATGTCTTTGTTTTGCAGTTTTTGGCCGTCCATATTTTCTAAAGTAAGCGATGCTTCTTTCAAACCGTTCGAAAATGCTTTCAATTCGACGGCATTTTCGATGGGCGTGTCTTTTTGGGCCGCGCCACGCCAGATAATGCGGTTTGTTTCCGGTTTGTCTTTAGCGGCGTCCGCGAATTGCAAGCCGTCAGGCAAAGTCAGGCGAACTTGCGCCAGTTCAATAGCTTGCTTTGGCACTAATGATAAGGTGAAAGTCTGCGTTGTATTGGGCGCGATATTATAATCCGCGCGCCGCACCATCATGATATGTGGCCCATGTAGACCTTGCGGGCCTTGTGGGCCGACAGACCTCATGGCAGCAGAAGGCGGTGCCGATAGCGCTTCACTTCCTCCAAAACCGCCGCCTCTTTGTTTTGCAGACATGATGTTTGGTGGCAAAACATTGGGGTTTGGTGCGGTGTCCACTCCCATCGTCGCGCTGGGCAGCAAGGGCACTTTTGTCTCGGCGCCGGGCGATAATGTTGGGCCAACATCGCTTTGGGCGCCTTGAATCGGTGCAGGAGTGCCATGACGATATAAAAAGCCCGGAACACTCTCGAACTTAGGTGGCCCCACTCGCACTGGCTTGGATTCGTTCGGGCCGCGCTGCTCGACATTTGCCGACCCTTGCGTTTTGAGCGCAGGCGTTGGCACGCTGGCATCGGCGGCCATCGTTTTTTCTTGGGCAACACTCGCGTTATTGCCTTTTGCGGGCGCGTCAAATTTCGGTGATGGTAGCGAGGAAAGCGGAGATTTGTCGCCTTTAGTTATTATAGGCAGAGCCGATTTCTCGAAAATTCTATGGGACTTTGCGCGTGGCACCAGATCGCGTGAGGCGGGTTGTTTGCCACGATGCACTGGGTTGTCAATGGCCGGGGGCGAGACTGCGAAATGAGGTGATTTTGCGGAAACCTTGGGCTGTTTCGCTGTGCCCGCGCCGCCCGATGCCTTGTCTTCTTTGGGCGTTGCCTCAAAGGCTCTGTCGTGCAATGCGAAGTTTCTCATCGTTGGCGGCGCTGTGCTGGCATCGTTTGGCGGAGGAGACAACGAAATTTGGTATTGCGAGGAGCGCACTACAAGTAGTAGGCAGCAAGCGGCCAACAACGCGCCGCCTGAAAGCGCGAGGCGCGGCTGACATAGCGAGAACAGCGGCGCTTTGGCTTTTAGCGAAGGCATTTTTTCACCGATTAACTTGGTGCGCACTTGAGCGCGCAAATCGGTGGGAGTCTCGGCTACGCCGAAGGAACGTAAATCGTCCCGAATGGCGCGCAGAACAGCTAATTCGCGCTGGCAATCGGCACAATTTTCAAGATGGGCACGCAATTCCGCGCGAGTGGCTGCCTCGTTGGAAGCAAAATTGTCTTCCAGTAGGTCATTGAGCCTTTCGCGGCAATCACGGCAGTTAATCATGTCGTCCTTCGTGTTGTTCCAAAAACAGTCCTACGACCCGGCTATGCATCAAAAAGTTCCCGGCTCAATTTGAGCTTGTCGCGCAACGCGGCGCGGGCGCGATTGAGGCGGCTTTTCACAGTGCCGATTGGCAATTCCAACACTTGGGCGATTTCTTCGTAGGAGTAGCCTTGAATGTCAAATAAAACCAAAACCAAACGATGATGCTCGGAGAGTTGATTTAACGCATCTCGCACCACACGTTGGCGTTCATTGCGCGTTAAAGTTTCGAGGGGATTCTCACGCAAAGGCGCGGCTGGTTCGGGCGCAGGCGAATCCTCGGTTGCTAATTCCGAAAGTGGCTGTGGCGTTTTCCGGCGCCGAGTGGATGCATCGCCCGACACATTCACGGCGATGCGATGGAGCCATGTCGAAAAAGCACAATCGCCGCGAAAATTGCCGATGGCTCGATAAGCGCGAATAAAAGTCTCTTGCGCCGCATCATTGGCCGCATCGTGATCGCGCAGCAGCCACAAGCACAAATTAAAAACGCGCTGCTGATGGCGTGCCATCAAGTCGTCAAAAGCATCCAAATCGCCCGCCCGGCAGCGTTCGAGCAATTGAGCTTCGGTCAAATTTTTATTGCTCGACAAAAACGGAAGGCGCATGACAAATAATGATGAATCAAGACACAGATGGCATTATGAATTTAACATGATGCCTTGGGGCGCGTAAAATCGCCCTCCTCATTTATAATAATTTTGCCAAATTATCAGTTGTTTGACATAATTTGCTGGAAAATAACGCGGTGCATTGAAAACAAGGCTCTTTGGGCCGAACGTTTGGCTCCAAAAATTTATCACCGTAAAGAGAAAATCTAACGGCGATAGCCGAGTTTAGTCGGTAAAATAGGCTTCATGCTTAAAACACAGACCGGAAATTTTTCCATTGGAATTCGTCGTGGTGGAGGCTGGCAAAGCGATTTGCCAGCGCTTTTGGAGTGGGCCAAAAGCGAAGAATTGGGCGTAGTTGATATCGGACGCAACGCCGACGAGATAAAGCAAGTGCGCGAAGCTGGCTTGCAAGTCGGCTCGGTAGATTTGCTGGAATGGCAACCGCTGTTTTCGCCGGATGCCGCCAAACGCAAAGATTCCGTGCAGAAAAACGCCGAATACATCGCCAAATCGTGTGGCCTCGGTGCGAAAAAATTCTTCCTGGTGGTTTTGCCCGAAGACCCGACCAAATCACGCTCCGAAAACTTTGGCTACGCCGTTGAATCGTTTGGCGCTTTGGCGCCGTCGCTCGAAGCGGCGGGCGGACAACTTGTTATCGAAGGCTGGCCCGGCCCCGGCGCCTTGTGCTGCACGCCGGAAACTTATCGCGCGTTGTTCAATGAATGCGGCTCGCCCGGCATCGGCATCAATTACGACCCGTCGCACCTTTTGCGCATGGGCATTGACCCGCTGCGTTTCTTGAAAGAATTTGCGCCGCGTGTCGGCCACGTTCACGGCAAAGACACCGAAATTTTGGTCGAAGACCTCTACGAATACGGCACCGAACAGCCTGCAACTTTCAAGGAAAGCCCGGCTTTTGGCGCTTCAGCGTGGCGTTACACCATTCCTGGCGCAGGTGGCACCAATTGGGGCGAAGTGTTTCGCATTTTGGAAGCCAATGAGTATCAAGGTGCGGTTTGCATCGAACTTGAAGACAAGGATTATAACGGCAGCGAAGCGGGCGAGAAATTAGGCTTTGTGCGCGGCGCGCGGTTTTTAAGCGCCCGCTGAAATTCGTAATAGCAAGAAAAATAGCCGCCACTTAACTGTGGCGGTTATTTTTCTTGCGGTTTTGCAGCACGGTCAGCGCGTTGCGTTTCAGGCCGCGCCGTTTGGGGCGTTTGAGTGGACTGCCTTTTAAGCGCCGCGAAAATTCTTCTTGCGGCATCGTTAGAAATTCGGGCAACGTCGGAAAATCGTCGCGTTGCCAAAGCTTTATTTCATCACTCATCGCCTGACTTTTATTGTTCCACGGGCAAACTTCCTGACAAATATCGCAGCCGAAAAGCCAGTCGCCAAATTGTTCTTTCAGTTCGCGCGGCGGGCTTTCGCGGTTTTCGATGGTGTGAAACGAGATGCATTTGTTGGAATCAAGCACGAAAGGCGCCACGAAAGCATCTGTCGGGCAAGCATCCAAACAGCGCGTGCAACTGCCGCAAAATTGCGTGCTGTGCGGCGCGTCGTAAGCCAATTCCAAATCTAAAACGATCTCGCCGAGCAGAAAATATGAGCCTAATTCGCGCGACAAGAGCATGGTATTTTTGCCAACCCAGCCGATTCCGGCGCGTCGCGCGATTTCGCGCTCTAAAAGCGGGCCGGTATCCACATAAACGCGCCCATTGCACGGCCAATTTTCCTGAATCCAGCTTTGCAATTCGCGCAGCCGCGCTGTGAGAACGTCGTGATAATCCACGCCGCGCGCATAACGCGCCACTTTGCCGTGTTTTTCGTCGTTCCAATGCTCATTTGTGCGATAATGCAGCGCCACACAAACCACTGATTGCGCGCCGGGCAGCACTTTTTGCAAGTCGCCGCGTTTTGCGATGGCATCTTCGCGCGCTATCCAACGCATTGACGCGTTGTAGCCATTCATCAGCCAATCCAGCAAATGCCCGTGCGTTTCGCTGGGCACGGCAGGCGCGATGCCACACGCGGCAAAACCCATTTCATGAGCGCGTTGTTTAATGAGCGTGGAAATTTCGGCGGGTAACATAAAAAGCGCCGGAGCGATCAACGCCCCGGCGCTTGAAAAACGGCATTGATGACCAGAAAACTACTCGGCTTGTTTCTTCTTTGCCGCAGGGCGGCGGCGCGGGGCCGGACTGACAATGCGTCGCCTTGCTTTTGGCTTTTCGTCGCTTGCGCTTGACGTTGAAACAGCGCTGTTTTCGAGCGCGACTTCGGGCGTTGAAACTTCGTCGCTGCTGGCGTCGGTTGCCTGAACTTCAGCGGGCGAAGGATTGTCGGTGACAGATTCCACCGTCGCTTCGGCAGTTTCTGTTTCCCCATCCGCTTTTTCGGCAGTGGCTTTTTTGCCTTTGCCGCGTCCGCCGCGCCGTGTGGCGCGCTTTTTCGTGGCGGGTGCTTCCTCAGTAGTTTCGGTGGCAGCTTCTGTTTCTGACGGTGCCATATCTACTAATTCAGGCGCCAATTCGACGGCTTCGGCGATCAATTCAGGCACTTCTTCGACGGTAGCGGCCTCGATAAGAGTCTCGTCCGCCTTGACAACCATTGCCTCAGACGTGGTTTCTGGCTCAACGATAGCCATTTCTGGCGCGGCGTCTTCGGCAGGAGCAGCCACTGATGCCACATTATTCGCGGCAATTTGAGCGCGGCGTTCTTTGCCGGAAAAACGCAAGCGTCCCCGGCGCATTCCGCGATTGAGCAGATGTTCCGATGACAGCGGGCGCACTTCCGCGTCTTTAATCGTTGGAGCGGGCAGGGCAGGAGACTCTATTTCACTGGCCGCCGATGCGCCCAATTCCACAGGCGAAATGGGCGCAGTTTCTGCCGGTTCGTCGGATGCGGGCAACGTTTCAGGCGTTTCGTCTTTAGCGCCGCGACGCGGACGACGTTCGCGAGTTGGGCGTTTTTCGGACGCAGCAACCGGCGCTTTGCCGCTGGCGATCACTTCGGGCGCGCCGTTTTCATCATCGAAATCGCCCGGCAGAAAGACCATAAATTCGCCGGATTGTGTATCGCGTCCGCCCAATTTCACGATGCCCGCTTTGACGGCTTTGTCCAGAAATTGCTTGAACTGTGGGCACGAGAAATTGCGCTCACTGAAAGCCGGATTGAGTTGCAGCATCATTTGCTTGACGGTGGAAGATCGCACTTCCATACCGCGCTCGTGCAGCGTCAGAATGCCGCGTGAGAGCAAGGCAAACGAGCCTTCGAGCGTGCTGACATCTTCGGTGGCGCCCAAACTTTCGGCCACTAAATTCTCGTAGGAAATAAATTCGTTGCAGTTGCGGCGCACAAGGTCGCTTGTGAATTTATTGCCCGAAACGACGATGACGTGCTTGCCGAGATATTGCAGCTTTTTGATGAGAGGCAGAAAATCGCTATCGCCCGACACGAGGCAAAACGCATCAATATGCTGCTGAAGCATGGCGATTTCAAAGCCGTCCAGCACGATGCGAATGTCCGCCGAGTTTTTAATAACGGGGCCGAATACGGGTGTTTCCACCAGTTCGATACCGTGTTCCATCAGCTTGCGCCGATGGCGATTGTGCCGATACCAGTCGCCGTAAGCACGGCCCATCACGACTTGCCCACGACTGCGTAGTGCGTTGACGACCAGTTCGACATCGAAGCCGGGGTCATCTACACCCAGAATCACGTTATCGAAATCAATCAGCAACGCGATTTTATAGCCTTGCAGGCTATGCGTTGGTTCCAAGTTGTCTCCACCTTTGGGAATTTGAAATGAGGCGCGGTTCGCGCGGGGGAGAATTGAGAGAAGGCAGGAGGGGAAGCTGAATTGCGCACCGTGTTCAAATTCATTCGCGCGCGGAGATTCTGAGGCAGTCGAAAATTCGCTTTAACAAAAAGGCGCGCGAGCCACGGTGCGCCGGGAAGCCTGTCCTGTCAGTAGTTCTCAAAATCTCACCACCAGCAGCGCGGCATGGCGCCTACTAATTTTTACCGTCTGCCAGTTTAGCAAGGTTGCAAGAATGCTGGCAGAAACGTCAAATTTGGCTTTTTACGCGCCGCCAAGAGCAAAAGGGGCTTTTCGCCGATATTAAAGGCTATTTTATCAATATTAAGAGGCTGTTTGGCGATTTTGCCTGCGTTTTCACGCGGAACAATTAAACTCTCTCATGGGTCAATGCCCCCAACTTGCCGAGGAGAACTTTTATGCATCGCCTAACCTTGCGCCGCACTTTAATTGTCGCTGTTTTGTTGACAGGGGCCGCCACTTTGCGCATGACCGCCGCACCCTCGCCGCCCCTGATTGCTCCGCCGACATCCAACACTGACTCAAAGAAAATTTTGGATAAGACGCAAGCCGCGCCGGGCGCCTTGGTTTTACGCACTAAAGAAGGCAAGGAAGTGGGCCTGTGCCCGCTCAAACACACCACTGTCGAAGCGAATATCGCCGGCTTTGTGGCGCGCGTTCATGTGCAGCAGACTTTTCAAAACACCGCCACGACGCCGGTTGAAGCCATTTACACCTTTCCCTTGCCCGCTGATGCCGCCGTGGACGAGATGACGATGAAAATCGGCAAGCGTCTGATTAAAGGCCAAATCAAAAAGCGCGAGGAAGCGCGCCAAATCTACGAAGCCGCCAAAAACGCTGGACAAGCCGCCGCGCTACTCGATCAAGAACGCACCAACATTTTCACGCAATCCGTCGCTAACTTGATGCCCGGCGAAGATGTGACGATTGATATCGCCTTCGTGAATCTGCTCAAATACGACGAGGGCCAGTATGAATGGGCTTTTCCCACCGTCGTCGGCCCGCGTTATACCGGCGGCAGCAGTGCCGGTGAAAATCCCGACAAAATCGCGCCGCCCATAACGCCGCCGGACACGCGCGCCGGTCATGACCTTTCGATTGCGGTCAATCTCGACGCTGGTTTGCCGCTGCGCGAAGTCACTTCGCCGCTGCATCCGATTGATGTGGAAAAACAAGGTGTTAAGCGCGCGAAAATCAAACTGCGCGACGTGGCGAGTTTGCCCAACAAAGATTTCATTTTGCGCTACAAAGTGGCGGGCGAGGAAGTGCAAAGCGGCGTTATCGCTTATGCGCCCAGCGGCAACGATGGCGGCTATTTTACACTGATTTTGCAGCCGCCCAACGCGCCCAAAGCCGACGAAATCGCGCCCAAAGAAATGGTTTTCGTGATTGACCAAACTGGCTCGCAGCAAGGTTGGCCCATCGAAAAAGCCAAAGAAACGATGAGTTACTGCATTCAAAATCTGAATCCGGGCGACACGTTTCAATTAATCGGCTTTACGACAGAAGTGTTTCCGTGCTTCAAAGCGCCGGTGCCCGCGACCAAAGAAAACATTCAAAGCGCGCTGGATTGGCTCAAACCGTTGGCCGGAGCGGGCGGCACCGATATTCTCAAAGCCGCCGATTACGCCCTGAAAATTCCCTCCGACCCGAAGCGTCCGCGCATTATTTGTCAGATGACCGATGGTTATGTCGGCAACGAGCAGGAGATCATCAAGCACGTCGCGGCGCATCGCGGCGAGGCGCGGATGTTTCCCTTTGGCGTCGGCAACAGCGTCAATCGCGCCCTCATTGACGGCATGGCGCGCGAAGGTCGTGGCGTGGCCGAATACGTTTTATTAAGTGACGACGGAAAAGCGGCGGCGAAAAAGTTCTACGAGCGCGTGGCGCAGCCGCTTTTGTTAGATGTCAGCGTGGATTGGGGCGGTTTGCCCGTCGAAGATGTGCTGCCGCGCCAGATTCCCGATGTGTTTTCGAGCGCGCCGATTATCTTGAAAGGCCGCTACACGCGCGGCATGAAGGGCAAAATCACCGTGCGTGGCCTGCTTCGCGGCCAGAAATGGCAAGAAGCGATTTCCGTGACTTTGCCCGAAGAACCCACACAAAGCGCCGAAGCGTTGCCGTCGTTGTGGGCGCGCGAAAAGATCAACGATGTCGAATACGAAGGCTGGAAAGACAATAAAGCGGGCGAAACTCCGGCGAAAATCACCGATTTGGCGCTGGAATATCGCCTGATGAGCGCCTACACCAGTTTCGTGGCCGTTGAGCAGCGCATCGTCAACATCGGCGGCGTGCAGCGCACTGTCAACGTCCCCGTAGAAATGCCCGATGGCGTCAGCTACGAAGGCATTTTCGGCGACAAAGCCGATGGCACTGTTGCAGTGGGTTTGTCTGCGCTCGCAACCACGCTTAGTCGAGGCGTGGCGCCACCCCGCTTTACAACAAGCATAAGATCGCTTTATCGCGGCGGCACTAATGGGGCCGTTGGGGGTGGCGTTCCTAGCCCGCAAGGGCCGCAAGGTGTGCCGGGGCCAGTCATTAGTAATCCGGTGCCTGCTGCCAAGCCAGCAACAGCGGCGCCTGCTGTTAGCCGGCCAGCCCTTGAAGAAAAAGCCAAAGACAAGAATCTCTCTGAATCTGAAAGTTTGAAACTGGATGTCGCCGATTTCACCAAGAAACTCGACGCCATGAAGCCCGAAGAGCGCAAAGCGACGCTGCGACGCCTGAAACTGGCGCCCGCGCTGCAAAAAACGCCGCTGCCAAACGTGAAAAACGGCAAGATCGAAGTGCAAATCTGGCTCAAAGATTTGCCCGCCGATGGCATCCAAAAGCTCAAGGCCGCCGGTTTTGACCTCGCCGCCACGCTGACACCCACCAAACTGCTGCTCGGCACGTTAGATGTGAGCAAACTCGACGCGCTGCTCGAACTTTCCTTCGTGCGCCGCGTGGAAACGCCGAATTTCTCGTAGCGCCAAGTTCAAGGTTAGGATTCAACTTTGAACTTTTTCCGAAAAGTATGATTTTCGGCTCCCCAAAATTGCCTCCGACGGCGTCGGAAGCATTTTAGGAGAGTGGAAAAATGCCTCCGACGGCGTCGGAAGCATTTTGGGAGAGTCGGAAAACCGCGCCGACGCCGTCGGAGGCACTTTGGGAGAGTGGAAAACCTCTGCCGACGCTGTCGGAGGCACTTTGGGGAAGCCAAAAAGTGTTCCCGACTACGTCGGAGGCATTTATAGAGAGTGAAAAAGTGCTGGTAAGCTGCTGATCTGGCAGAAACTCCCAATCCTGCTCAATCCGTAGCAAGTTGCGGCAATACGAAGTTTCAAGCGCGTTTCTCCCTACGAAGCGCGCTTTTTATTGGCTGCAACTTGAACTTTCAACCTTGAACGCCCAAACTCAGGGGCGATGTCTGAAATCGAAATTGTCCCCGCTGTTAATTCCAACGCCGCTTTGAAAGAATGGGCTGTCACCTGCCGCGCTTTGCAAGAAGGACGGCAGGTTTTACTGCTGCGCAAAGGCGGCATCGAAGACGATTACGGCGTGTTTTCGCTGGAACAGCAAACGTTCTGGTTGCAGCCGACTTACGAGCATCAAAGCGAAGAGCGCGTGAAACTTCAAGACCGCGATTTATTTGAAAGTGTCGCGGCTTTGCAGCGCGATGGCGAAAATCTCGACTTCATCGTGCTGGGTTTGTGGGCGCAAGTGGCGCAGGTCTGGGCTTTGCCGCCCGGCGACGAAAACAACCTGCAAAAACTGCTGGACGCGCCGCATATTTATGAAGAATCGTATTTGCGTTTGCGCCTCGATTACAAGCCGCAGCATCCCTTGCTATGCGTGGCGTTGCGCGTTTATCAAGCGCCGCAACCCGCTGTTATCACCATGC
>JANMKN010000353.1:0-7775 GCA_031372065.1 Abditibacteriaceae bacterium
GTAGCATAACGCGCCAGACACCCCTCTCCCCAGCGCAGCGTCCGGGGGAGAGGGGACGGGGGTGAGGGGTTCCGAGAGTGGCAAAGCCACTCTTTTGCACTCCACGCCCATGCCCCTACGAAGCGAGTTGTCCTCCCTAAAAGGCAGGCTAACCCACCTAAAAGGCAGGACAACCCGCTTAAAAGGCAGGTCAACCCGCCTAAAAGGGAGGTCAACCCGGCAAAAAGGGAGGCTGACCCGGTAAAAAGGGAGGTCAACCTGCCTAAAAGGGAGGCTGACTCGGCAAAAAGGCGGGCTAACCTGCCTAAAAGGGAGGTTAACCCGCCTTTTAGGCAGGCGGACTCAGTTGGAAGGCGGCGGTGCGGTGTGTTTGCCGCGCAGTTTGTCGAAGCGGGTTTTCATGGCGTCGAAAAAAGAAACTAATCGCGAATCTTTTTTCGAGGCCGGGCCAAGCGCGCCGTAGATTTCCAGCGCGTCGGTATAGGCAATTGAGCCGAAAATCATCTCGGCGTCTTCCACACCACGCGCAAGGGATTCTAACCGTAGGCCAATCGGCGCCAGTTGCTTGGTCAGCGAAAAGGCGCGCTTGAACAAAACCGGGTCGAAATCGCGCGCCATATAAGCCAAGGAAAAATCTATGGAACGTTCGCCGTTGGCAACGAATTCGACGGATTCATCACCCATTTTGGGTATGGTGCGGCGCTGTGCTTCGGTCAGCGAACGCACATAGTCGGCCAATTTGGTTTCCAAATCGGCAATATCGGCCATTATTTCTGCTTCAAGGGCAGCAGTCATCGGTTGCGGCAAAGACGTGTTGGGAATAGGGGTCATTATTACCACTCCAAAAAGAATTTATCCCGTCGGGACACTCTTTTTTATAACAAAATCACCATAAATGACAAGCAAAAAGTTTTCGCGTCTTGGCGCCAGTCGCCGCTCACGCTACGGCAAATTCACAGGGGGATGTTCATCTTCATCGAAAATTAGCAGTGAGCCGCCCGTTTCGGAGCCTGCCATGTGCGCGGCGGCGGCACGCCGACATTTTCACGCAATTTTGGTAGGATTTAAGCGCAAGGTCGGCGTTATGCCGCAAATTTGCGGGTGAATAACATTGTTAGCCCGTCGCGTAAAATCAGTAAACTAACAGAGGATCGGCAGGGGGAAATATATGCTAAATTCTGGCGCTGAAGCATTTGCCTTTGACTTCGTTGATTTTAGATTTGTAGAGGTGAATGACCACCTTTCATACCCATCTCAACTCCGTTTATCTAACCAGCTCGAACTCCGCTTATTTGGACGAATAACCAAAGGGCGTATCTCAAAAGGGTATCCTATTCTTGTGCCAACTGCTAACGGGCCAGTAACGGGCATAGTTGCTCAGTTTTGGGAGACATTTGATGATTGGCTCGGCTTGCCGTTTTACACTGCGCTTACACCTGAGTCTATGCCAGATCAATTTTGTCTTTGCATTGTTGGGATTCCTTCTGACATTTTGCCCGCGTGTCCCGGCACTGCTCATCCTGCGCCACAAGCTACTAAGCAACGCGCGTAAGAGCCATCAACAGCAGCGCGTTTCTCAAGTGAGAGGCGCGCTTTTTTGCTTTTATGTTTGGCTTCCTACTCGTGATGCCTCATAGTTTGCTTTATCAGGTGAACATTTCGCGACTTCGTATACTGAAAGTTATCCTCACCCCGCGAAAGACCATTATGCACCGCTTCGGATTGTTTCTGCTTTTGCTGCTGCTCATTATGCCCGCCCACGCCCAAAAAGAAGTGCCGCTGACTTATAAACGCAAAAGTCAGTTTGTCATCGCCTTGGCACAAGATGCGATTCCCGCCGAAAAAACTGCCGCGCGCGAATTGCAAAAGTATGTTCAGCAAATCAGCGGCGCGCTTTTGCCGATTAAAAGCGAAAACGACGTGCCCGAAAAGGCGCCGCAGATTTTGGTGGGCGGCGGGCCGCGTGTGGAGTGGCTGGTGGAGCATCCCAACGTGAAATCGCTGGGCGCCGATGGCTTTTTTATCAGCACAACGGGTAATACAATTATCTTAGCCGGAGGCCGTCCGCGCGGCACTTTGTATGCGGTTTATGAATTTCTCGAAGCGCTCGGCTGTCGTTTTTGGGCGCCGGGCGAAGAAACCATTCCCAAACAAGCGACGCTCAAGGTTCCGGCAATAAACGACACATTTTTCTCGCGGTTTTTGTATCGCGAGCAATACACCAGCAGCGTGCAACAAGACCCGGTTTTCGCCACACGAATGCGCGAAAACGGGCATCATCAGCCGCAAAACGAAGAGTGGGGCGGGCATTATTCAATTATTGGTTTTGTTCACACCTTCGATGCGCTTTTGCCGCCATCTAAATTCCTCAAAGAGCATCCCGATTGGTATGGCCCCGGCGCGGCGCAGCCTTGCCTGACGAATTTGGCGGCGAGGCAGGAAATTATCAAGAGCGTCCTCGAAAAAGTGCGCGCCAACCCGCAAGCGGGTATTATTTCCGTTTCGCAAAACGACAATACAGCGCGCTGCCAATGCGCCAATTGCAAGGCGCTCGAAGCCGTAGAAGGCTCGCCCTCGGCGCCGCTGTTGGAAACCGTGAACGCCGTCGCCGATGCGGTGAAAGGGGAGTTTCCCGATTTCTTAGTCGAGACTTTGGCTTATCAACACACGCGCAAGCCGCCGAAAACCCTGCGCCCACACGATAATGTCGTGATTCGTTTGTGTTCGATTGAAGCCGACTTTTCCAAGCCGCTCGATAGCGACGCCAACGCCAGTTTTCGCGACGATATTATCGGCTGGAAAGCCATCGCGCCACGCCTTTATATTTGGGATTACATGACCAATTTCACAAATTCCATCTGGCCGCACCCCAACTTTCGCGTTTTGGGGCCGAATCTGCGCTTTTTCGCGGCCAATCATGTGATTGGCGTCTTCGAACAAGGCGACGCTTATTCCAACGGCACCGGCGATTTCCCGCAGTTGCGCGCTTATTTAATCGGCAAATTGCTGTGGAATCCGCAGCAGGACGAAAACAAAATCATAGACGAATTTCTGCGCGGCTATTATGGCGCCGCCGCGCCGCATTTGAAGGCGTATCTCGATTTGATGCAGGATGCTTTCGCCAAATCGGGCCAGAAACTCAGCACTTTTCACGGCGATAATTCGTGGTTGAATTTACAAGTGATGAACGAGGCCACACAGCACTTTCGCGCGGCGCAAAACGCCGTCAAAAACGATGATATTTTCGCCAAACGCGTGCGCCGCGCGCGTTTGCCGCTCGACCATGTGTGGATTGTGCGTTACGCGCCCTTAAAACGGCAGGCGCAAACGCAAAACATCGCTTTTGACGGTCCGCAAGATTTAGCAGTTTTCGGCGAAGAGTTCTTGAAAGCCAACGAAGAGTTTCATACTTCGCAATGGAAAGAAGGCGCGCAGTGGAAAGAATATGTGCCTTCGCTGCAACGTCGCTTGGTGCAGGCCAAAGTCACGCCGCTGCCTGCCGGAGTGAGTGTCAAAACGGGCACGCCGGTTTTAGATATTGAAGACAATTTGTTTACTTTGTATCGTGCGGGAGACTTGTCATCGCTGGTGGATGATCCCAAAGCGGGCGACGGCAAAGCGGCGCGCATTGTCGGCAACACCAATGAGTGGGCCGTGCAATGGCGGCCCGATGATGACGATGATTTTCTCAAAGCCGCGCCGTGGCATTGCTATTTGCGCATTCGCGTCGAAGCCAAGCCCGGCGCGCCGCTCGAAGGCACGGCTTTCACCTGCGGAATTTATAATGTGGAAGAAAGCAAAAGCGTTACGGCCACGCAAGGCGCTTTAAAAGATTACGCAGACGGCGCCTATCATTTGATTGACCTCGGCGTGCAACCGCTAAAACCCGGCGTTTACTTTTGGGCCGCGCCCGCTGGCAACCAAAACGTGACGGCGATTTATATTGACCGCATTTTTTGCGTGCGAGAGTAAAGTTTTCGGCGCCTATTATCCACCGATTGCTACCATTTCTTTGGCGCTATAAAGCGGAATCACGTCGTTCATATGATGACCAGCCCATTTGAGGTTCGCCGCGTCACGAAAGGCGCGGACAATTGCCTCGTCGCTGCCGCCACCGCGCAAAATTTGACGCACATCCACTTCAGCGTTTTGATGCAAGCACGGACGCAAGCCGCCTTCGGCAGTCAGGCGCATTCGATTGCAGGTGTCGCAAAAATGTTCGCTCATCGAAGTGATAAAACCCACTTGCGCGCCCGTTTTCCGGCACATCCACAAACGGGCGGGGTCATTTTGATTGACGATTGGCGATTGACGATTGACGATTTGCAAGTCGAAGCGATCTTTTAATGTTTCGCGCATTTCGGCGGCGGTGACGAGTTTGTTATGGTCGTCAAAACGCGCCTCTCCCATCGGCATATATTCGATAAAGCGCATTTGCGCGCCTTTTTGGTGTGCGAAAGCTAACAAGTCGCCCACTTCGTCGTCATTTACGCCGCGCATAATAACGGCGTTGAATTTTAGCGGCGCAAGGTCGTTTTCGATAGCGGCGTCAATGCCCGCCATTACTTCGTCATAAAAATCGCGGCGCGCGATGGCTTTCATGCGGTCACGGCGCAAAGTATCCAGCGAGATATTAACACGTGACAGGCCGGCATTTTTCAAGGGCGCTGCCAATTCGCGCAAGCGCGCGGCGTTGGTAGTGATGGAAATCTCGCGAATGCCGTCAATTTCGGCCAACATTTGCACCAATTGCGGCAAATCGCGGCGCACTGTCGGCTCGCCGCCTGTTAAACGAATCTTGCTCAATCCCAGCGTGGCGCCAACGCGGGCCACACGAGCGATTTCTTCAAAAGAGAGAATCTCCGCGCGCGGAATTAAATCCACGCCAGCCTCCGGCATACAATAAACGCAGCGAAAATTGCAGCGATCAGTGACGCTGATGCGCAAATAAGAAATAACGCGATGGAAATTATCGGACAGCATTTTTTGAGTGACGAGTGGAACGGGATGAGTGAAAAGTGACGGACTCCTACTTCTCACTGTTCACTTGGCCCACGATTTCGTCCACCACGTCTTCAAACTCGCGGTTATCGGTGGAGACGGTTAAAGTGGCGCATTCTTCATAAAACGCGGCGCGACCCGCTAAAAGTTCTTCGACGCGGCGTTTTGTCGCTGCGTAATCGAGCGGTTTGCCCGGCCCATCAATTAAGGGGCGCTTGCCGGGTTGCCGACGAATGCGTTTGGCTAACGTTTCCGGTTTAGCCTTTAAATAGACAATAGCGGTGCCACGAGCCGCAGCTTCGGCTAATAAAACACGATTACTGGCTTGCGTAATGATGCCGCCACCCGATGCGATGACGGCTGATTCTTTTATTAACTGCCGCAGCGTTTTCGTTTCGAGTTGGCGAAATAGTGGTTCGCCTTCCGAGGCAAAAATCTGGGCGATTTTTTTCCCGGCGGCTTGCTCGATTTCTCTATCCAAATCCAGAAACTCACAGCGTAAACGCCGCGCCACACGTCGCCCGATGCTGCTTTTGCCGCAGCCCATGAAGCCAATGAGAAGAACAGAAGAATGATGGGTAGTTTTAAGCGGCTGACGGGCCATTAATGCATCAATTATCAACCGCAAATCTTCATTGTCGGACATGACCATCGCCACGCACAAGAAATTTGGTGGATGTGAGAGCCTCAAGCCCCATCGGGCCGCGCGCGTGAAGCTTCTGAGTCGAAATGCCCACTTCAGCCCCTAAACCGAATTCGAAGCCATCGGTAAAACGCGTGCTGGCGTTGACATAAACCGCCGCCGCATCAATTTGCGCTAAGAATTTTTCGGCGTTGGCGTAGTTTTGCGTAATGATGGATTCCGAATGGCCTGTCCCATGTTCCGCAATATGCGCGATGGCCGCCTCCATATCGTCTACAACGGCGATAGATAAAATCAACGCGTTATATTCGGTGTCCCAATCGTCCGAAGTTGCTTCCTGCATCGACACAATGGCGCGTGTTCGCTCGTCGCCGCGCAGTTCTACACCAGCATTTTGCAGTTTTGCAGTGAGAGACGGCAGAATTTCGCCCGCGATATTTTGATGCACCAGCAACGTTTCGAGCGCGTTGCACGTCGAAGGGCGCTGAACTTTGGCGTTGAATACAATATTGGCGGCGCTTGGCAAATCGGCGCTTTCATCCACGAAAACGTGGCAAATGCCGCCCGCCGCGAAAATCATCGGCACGGTGGCGATTTTCGAAAGCGACTTTTTCAAACCTTCGCCGCCACGCGGGATAATAAGATCAACCAAGCCGCTCATTTGCGCCAAATGCGTTGTCGCGGCGCGGTCGGTGGTTTCGATAAGTTGAATGCAATCGGCGGGCGCTCCGGCTTCGCGCGCTGCTTCTTCGATGATTTTTGCCAGACAAAGATTGGAATGAATCGCCTCGCTGCCACCGCGTAAAATCACGGCATTGCCGGATTTTAAGCATAAAATCGCGGCGTCTACGGTCACATTTGGGCGCGATTCGTAAATAATGCCGATCACACCAAGCGGCACACGCACTTGCTCGACGCGGAGGCCGTTGGGACGCGGCCCGCCGCCGATCACTTGCCCAATCGGGTCGGGCAAATCGGCGACTTGACGGCAGCCAGCAGCCATATCAGCGATGCGTTTCTCGTTGAGTCGCAAGCGATCCAACATGGCTTCGCTGAGGCCGTTGGCGCGACCCGCCGATAGGTCTTTTTCGTTGGCGGCGATGATTTCTGCCGCACGCTGCACTAATTTTTCGGCCATTAAGTGCAGCGCGCGATTTTTGATTTCCGTGGAAACAAGGCGCAATGGCGACGCGGCCCGGCGCGCGCGTTGCGCTTTGTTCAAAACCTGCTCACGAACGGCATCCGTTGCCATTTCAGGCGTGGCATGACCGTTGGTGTGGCCGTTGGCGTGATTTTGCACGCCAACGGTTCCCTGCGTTACTGCTTGCATTTCCCTGTCCTTACTTCTCGTCAATCCTCGTCGCCCATATCGTCTTTTTTGCCTTTGCCGAGCAGCGTGGTGACAAAAGCGCGCATCGCCTTGAAGCGGGGTGCGTTTTTCAAAAGCAAAAGACTAATCGGACGTTCGATGTTGGCATCTTTGATTTTGATGGCAACCAAACCGGCGGCTTCATCGGCGGCACTCAGCGCTTTTTCGGGCAACAAAGCCACGCCAAATCCCACTTCGATCATTTGCTTGAGGATTTCGATGTTATCGCATTCCATGCGAACATTCACCGTGATGCCGTGTTCGGATAAAAGCGTGTCGGTGGCTTTGCGCGTCGGTGATTCTTCGCCGAACTGCACCACCGATTGACCTTGCAAATCGGCTAACATCACCGATTTTTTGCTGGCTAACGGATGGTCTTTGGGACACACCAAGGCCAGATTATCGGTCATAAACGGCATGACTTCGATGCGTGGCATTTCGGTCGGGTAAGCGACCAAACCCACATCAATGGCGCCATCATGCAAAGCGCGATAAATCTCTTCCGAGGTGCGATATTGAATATCGAGGTTGACGCCCGGAAAAGTTTGCAGGAATTTTTTGATATACGGCGGCAGTTCGTAAAGTCCAATCGAATGAACTGCGGCGACGCGCACCAGACCGGAAATTTCTTCCCGCGTGTCGCGCACTGCCATTTTTGCTTCTTCGGCTTGCTGCAAAATGGCTCTGGCGTAAGGCAACAAACGTTGTCCGGCCTCCACCAGCGTCACCGAACGTGTCGTATGCGCTCATCGTCTCGCTGAG
>JANMKN010000357.1:0-14832 GCA_031372065.1 Abditibacteriaceae bacterium
TATTCCCATTCGGCTTCGGTGGGCAAGCGATATTTTTTGCCCGTTTTGTTCGACAGCCACTTGCAATACTGCTCGGCGCCGTTGCGATGAATGCTAATCGCGGCAAAGCCTTCGTGACCATAGCCACGATCTGGAGCGCCATACGGCAAGCTGGGACGCAGTTTTACATCAATTTTGGCCGCTTCATTGTCTGTCATGTCGAGTTTGAACATATAAGCGTCATATTCTTCCCAACCAACCTCTTTTTGGCCGATCCAAAAGGGTTTTAGCGTGACTTCCTTGCCATCGGCCAGCGTAATGCTGCCGCCGGGCAGTTTTACCATCTTGAACGAAATCATCGTTTTCGACAGTTTTTCTTCCATTATCTGTGTGCCGCCCTCGCCGCCCGTAACCTTGGCCGGAGCCGGTTGCACAGGCGGTTTAGTGGCAGGAGGAGTAGCGGGTTTGGCTGCTGGCTTAGCCGTTGGTTTAGCCGTTGGTTTAGCTGCGGGTTTAGGCGTGTTTTTGACGGCGGGTTTGACCACATTAACAGTAACGTTCTTGTCGTTCTCCACAGGGCCGCCGGCTTGCGCCACACTAAAAGCACAAAAGGCAAGTGCCACGGTAAAACTACCAATCACACTTTTCCATTGAAATCGGGAGCGAGGAACCATGTCCACGTCTCGCTGCAAAATTATCATCATTCTCCTGAAATACACCATGTTTGGGTGCGGAATTTTCGCTCTGTCCCAGTTTAGCGCGTGCGCGGCTCCGAGTCAGCCTCCGAATCAACCTTACAGGCAAGAAACAGACGCAAAAATCCGACTTCATCAAGCACCGCAACGTGCGGCGTTAGACCGTTTCACATTTGCTGAGTTGCACATGGGCGTGCGCACGACGCTCACGGTTTATGCCCGCGACGAAGACCACGCGCGCCGTGCCTGCCGCCTTGCTTTTGACCGCATCGCGGCACTGGAAAATAGCATGAGCGATTATCGCAAGAACAGCGAAATAAATCATCTGAGCCAAAATGCGGGCGGTGCGCCGATGAAAATCAGCGACGATTTATTTTTCGTCCTTGCACGGGCGCAGCAAATCGCGCGCTTAAGCGACGGCGCTTTCGATGTCACCGTTTCGCCGCTCATTCGCTTGTGGCGCACGGCGCGGCGCGAAAAAACTTTGCCCGACGCGCAAAAAATCGCCGCCGCGCGCCTCTTGGTGGATTGGACAAAATTAAAATTAGATCGCCAAAACCAAACCGCGCAATTGTTGCTGAAAGCAATGCAAATCGATTTAGGCGCCATCGCCAAAGGCTATGCAGGCGACTGCGCCATCGAAATTTTGAAAGCGCAAGGCATCAATAGCGCGCTCTTTGAAGCGGGGGGTGATGTGGTAGTGGGCGATGCGCCGCCGGGCACGAATGGTTGGAAAATCGAAATCGAAAATGCCACTTCCAGTGGCGCACCGCGCGTGGTGACATTGCACAACGCGGCCATCGGTGCATCGGGTGACACCAGTCAATTCGTTACCATTGGCGGCAAGCACTATTCGCACGTTGTCAATCCGAAAACCGGCATGGGACTGACAAACCGCGTAGCTGTGACAGTCATTGCGCCACGCGGCATTACAACAGATAGTCTCGCAACAGCGTTTAGCCTCGCTGACAAAAACGTGCGCCGTCATTTGCAACGCGCCTTTCCCCAAGCGCAGGTTTTCATTCGCTATCTCAAATAAAAAGGCCCGCTTCTTGAAGAAGCGGGCCTTTTTTCTGCGTCCGTCTTTTAAATGACAGTGCGGCCTGTGTTGTCATCCAAACGGTCACCGGTAGCGGCATCAGCGATGCGCTCCATTGTGCCACGCGTGTCCTGACTGCCGGTTTCAACCGAAGTGCCACGGCCCAAATTGTAATCGGGATTGGCGGATGTATCTATGGTATTGTGTTCGTTGCCCATGTCTTTGGTTACGTCACCGGCTTCGGCGCCTAACATTCCACCGGCTACAGCACCGGCTACAGCACCCACCGGGCCGCCAACCACACCGCCGACTACAGCTCCAGAAAGTCCGCCCGCACCACTGCCAACAGCACGGGCGCCATCGCCATCGCGCCCCGTGTCAACGTTGACATCATCGTGATCGTCGCCAACATGATGTGCGGCATCGCCGGCTGCCGAACCCAAAGCGCCGCCAGCCACGGCGCCGATAACGGCACCAATCGGGCCAGCCATAGCCGCGCCAATAACGCCGCCGGAAATCGCACCTGAACCGGTGCCTGCTACGCGGCCCATAGTGCCGTCGCTGTCATGCGCTCCTGCGACTTCCGAAGCCGGAACATGAACGTCGCCACCATCGGTCACTGTTGCATCATTTACACGAATTTCATCCATTGTTTTGCCTCCAAAATCTGGCGCTAATTTGAGTTTTTTCCACTGGGCCAGAGTTGTAAGCGCTCTTAACGGCAAATCGCGTTCCACCAACGCAATAACTTCAATTTATTTCAACGCAACACGCGATTGTCAAAGGCACAAGGCGCGGCAATATGATAGTCTGATGATAGGTTAGGGTGGATTATTCCCTGGACATTAGCCGAGGTGTATTTATGCAGCGTTTCCCTTTTTCTTCGTTTTGTCTTTTGTTGTGCAGCGTGCTGTTGGGCACGCCCTCGCAATCCGCACAGGCGGCGACGTTTACCGTTACCAACACCAATAACACTGGTGCGGGCAGCTTGCGCAAGGCACTCAACGATGCCAATGCCACGCCGGGAGCCGACAGCATCGTTTTCACGATTCCCGGCTCTGGTCTTCACACCATCGCGCCCACTTCGCCGCTGCCCACCATCACCGAGGCTGTGACCATTGATGGCTACTCGCAACCGGGCGCCACTCCCAATACGCAGACCAATAGCGACGATGCGGTTATCCTCATCGAACTTGACGGCAGCAACGCGGGTGCGCAGGCCTACGGTCTCAAAATCACCAGCGGCAACTGCACGGTGCGCGGTTTGTGCATCAATCGCTTCAACCTGCACGGCATTCTCATGCACACGCGAGGCAACAACCTCATTACCGGCAACTTCATTGGCTGCGACCCCGGCGGCACGCTCAACCGCGACAATGGCGGGCATGGCATCGCCATTCCCAGCGGCAACGGCAACCGCATCGGCGGCACCACGCCCGCCGAGCGCAACCTGCTATCGGGCAACCGCAACATGGGCGTGCAAATTTCCAGCAATCTGACCAGCGGCAATGCGGTGCAGGGCAACTTCATCGGCACCGATAAGAGCGGCGCGGCGGCCTTGCGCAATGGACAGAACGGTATCTACGACCAACAACCTCATCGGCGGTATCGGCTCCGCAGCGCGCAACATCATTTCCGGCAATGAGCGGCGCGGGGTGCAGATTGCCAACGGCGCTAACGGGAATCAGGTGCAGGGCAACACCATCGGCTTGAACAGCGCGGGCTTGCAGAAAGTGGGCAACGGCAGTGATGGCGTGGCGATTACCGAGAGCAGCAACAACCTGATTGGCAGCAGTCAAGCGGGCGGAGGCAACCTGATTAGCGGCAATGGCAGCCGACTTTATGGCGGCAACGGCGTTGCTCTTAGTGGCAGTGGCGCCAGCAACAACCGTATCGAAGGCAATCTCATTGGCACCAATGTCAATGGTGTTTTTCCTCTTAACTTTAACACGAGTAACTACATTTACGGCGTAACTATTAGCGACGGTGCTTCCAACAATATGGCGGGTGGCACAGCGAATGGGACTGGCAATTTGATTGGCGCCAATGGGAATGAGGAGTTAGCCGGCACGTCCCGGCTTTATGGGATGGGCGTGGTGATTGAAGGTGCGGCGACAACGGGAAATCAAGTGCAGGGCAATCGCATCAAGCGCAATCAGGGCAACGGCATATGGATCAATCAGTCAGCGGGCAACCTGATTGGCGGCACCGCAGCCGGAGCGCGCAATGTCATCAGTGGCAATGCCGAATTTCCGCGTGCCGGAACTGGCAATTCTGGGATAGAAATTTCTGGCAGTCAGGCTACCAACAATCAGGTGCAGGGCAACTACATCGGTCTGGATGAAACAGGCACTGCTACCCAAGGCAATGGTCGGGGCAGCAGCAGTGGAGGAGGCATATTTCTCAATGATGCTCCGAATAACACTATCGGCGGCACCCTCAGTGGCGCTCGCAATGTGATTTCAGGGAATGCACGAGACATCTCGATTACCGGTTCTGCTGCGCAGAATAATCAAATTGTGGGCAATTATATTGGCACCGATGCCAGCGGCACTCAGGGTTTTGACATCGGCACAGGAGTGTTACTTGAAAATGCTGCTAACAATATCATCGGAGGCCCTTCAAGTAGTGAGAGAAACGTCATTTCTGGGAGTGGTGCAAATATTGTCTTGAGGGGTAGCGGCACATTCGGAAATCAGATTTCAGGCAATTTTATTGGCACCCAAGCTGATGGCACAACTGCTTTGTCGAATGGACAAGGGGATACTGGAATTGGAATTTTTCAAGCTGTAAACAATCTCATCGGCGGCGCATCCGCAGGTCAAGGCAATGTAATTGCTTTTAACAACGCACAAGGAATTTTTGTTATCGAAGGAAATGGTAATGAGATTGTGGGTAACTCAATTTTCTCCAACGGGGGACTGGGTATTGATCTTGGCACTGCTGGAGTGACCGCCAATGATGGGGGCGACGCCGATACCGGCGCCAACAATCTGCAAAATTATCCGGTGCTGAGTGGGGCGAGTGTCTCTCAGGCATCGGGCACAATGACGGCCATTGACGGCACGCTCAACAGCACGGCTAACAAACTCTTTCGCGTGGATTTTTATGCCAGCCCATCGGCAGACCCCAGCGGCTTTGGCGAGGGCAAAACCTATCTGGGCCGCACTATCGTCACAACCAATGGCAGTGGGGATGTGACGTTCACCTTCGCCGCCACCGGTGATCTCAGCGGTCAGGTCATCACCGCCACGGCGACGCGCAACGATACCGGCGACACCAGCGAGTTCAGCCAAGCCGTGACCGTGGCACCAACGGGGCCGTAAAAGTGTTTTTCGCGCGACTTCAACGCAACACGCGATTGTCAGCGGCGCGGCGCGTTAGACCGATGCGATCATAATATTCCAAAAGCGGCACCAGCCATTTGCGGGTTGTGTTCAATAAATCGCGTGCCCCGCTGATGGAAAGCGTGCCGTTTTTTTGCAAATGTGCCTTCAGAATCTGCGCGCCTTCTTCAAGGCGCTGACGGCTAAAAACGAAATCGTCGGCGCGCACCAATTTGTTTTCTTTTATTAAGCTGAAGCACAATTTTTTAGCGAGGTCGCGCTGCGCCGCCGCGCATCCTCCCACTAATTCATCCAGCGTCTGCGCTTGCCATGCTGCGTCATGCGCCGCCTTCAGCAGTTGGTTTTTTAAGCGCGTTTCGTCTTCGCTCAAAGTCACGCGATGCAGCGCCAAACGCACACCGGCAGGCTCCAACGCGATAGTTCCGGCACGGCTCAGGTCTATTAATAAAGCGTCGAAAGCGTGCTGCGACAAGGAGGGAGGCAACGCGGCGCGCAAGGCTTCGCGGGATAAGGCAGGCGATAGCGGTTCGTCTTTATGAAACACGGATAACGTTTGGGTAATCGTCTTTTTTAGTGTGGCAACTGTGTTCGCGTGCAGCAAAATTTCCTCACCGCTTTCGGGTGTGCCACGCCATAAAATGCCGCCTTTTTCAAGGGTAGTCAGAATGGTCGTTACATCCGCCAAATGCAGTTCCACTTGCAATTGTGCTTCGCTCAAACCGGCGACATCCGCACGGCGCAAAAGGATTTCAGAAAGGGACGCGACATCGTCTTTTTCCAAGGCATCCTGCAAAAGAGGCAGCCAGTGCGCCGCTTGCGCGCGTGAGCCATCGGTTGCCAAATCTAAAATCATGCCGCCGCCGATAACGCGTTCGGTGCCGACTTCGCGCAACACAAAACGATCACGGCGCGCACAGGCCAAGGGCGAAGCAAAGCGCAAGCGCGCCATGCCCTTTTCGCCCGCCAAAAGGCGCGCTGCTTCGAACAAATGCACGCGCGCTTCCAGTTCGGTGGTGCCGAGGTGAAAGCGTAGCGGCGCTTTGTCTTTCAACGGGCACGGCGCGTCCGGCACGAGGCGCATCCACACATCAATTTGCGTCACAGCGCGCAAGGTTTTGGGCGCCGCCAAAGTGCCGCCGCGCGTCGCATCATCCAAATCCACACCCGCCAAATTCACCGCTGTGCGCTGTCCACGCGCCACGCTGGGCGCCGCTTCGCCATGCACTTCCAAGGTGCGCACGCGCGCCGTTAAAGCGCGCTCGCTGCCCGGCTGCCACACTTCGACGGTTTCGCCGACAGAAAGCACGCCCTGCGCCGCTGAACCCGTAACCACGGTGCCAAAACCGCTGATGCTAAAAGCGCGGTCTATCGCCATTCTAAAAGGATGCAGGCGAAAGGATGAGGGCTGAGACGTTTCGAGACGATGGCAGATTTTTGCTAATTCGGTTTTTAGCTCGTCCAAACCGGCGCCAGATAGGGCAGAGACTTCCAGCAGCGGCGCGTTGCCGAACATCGTGCCGCTTAATTTGTCGCCGATTTCGAGGCGCACCAGTTCGAGCCATTCTTTTTCGACGGCGTCGCACTTGGTTAAAACCACAATGCCCGCGCGAATTTGCAGCAGTTCTAAAATGCGCAAGTGTTCCGTTGTTTGGGGCATCACGCCTTCATCGGCGGCGATCACCAAAAGCGCGATGTCCACGCCCGTTACACCCGACAACATATTTTTGAGAAAGCGCTCGTGCCCCGGCACATCCACGATGCCCGTGACCCGTTCGGGCACGTTTTTCACGGCGGGCAAAGTCAGGTGCGCAAAGCCCGGCACGATAGAAAGGCCGCGCTCTTTTTCTTCGCGCAAACGGTCGGTTTCGATGCCCGTCAAAGCGCGAATCAGCGTCGTTTTGCCATGATCTACATGGCCCGCCGTGCCAATAATGAAGTGCATTTCTTTAGCTTTGAGCGGTGAGCATTTAGCTGTTAGCCATTCAGTGCGAAGAGGTAGCTAACAGCTAAATGCTCATAGCTAACCGCTTATCAAAACCGCATCGGGCACAGCGCGGCCAGAGCGCAGGTGCAAGCGACGCGAAGGGGTTTGCAACGACAGTTGTGAGGACGGGCCACCATCAAGATTGAGCGCGTCGCGGCAATTTAATCCAGCGGGCGCGGCCCAGAATTTGGCCCATTCGGGCAGCGACACATCGCTATCGGCGACGGCGATGACGACTTTTCCATCACGTTGAATGCCCATTCCGGTGCGCCGCGCCCATTGGAATTTCAGTTTCAAAACTTTGCCGTTTTCCACCAAGCGTGGGCCGCATTGCACGGCTTCGCGCATATCGCTTTTCCACACGAATTTTTCCGTCGGCATAATTTGCGCCTGCGGATGGCTTTTGCTGCCACGCGTAAAAAATACGCCCCACATTTTTCCGTGCAGAACACTTAATCGCTTGCCGCCGGAGGCACGCAGGCCAAGCGGTTTGTCCTGCGCATCAAAAAAGCCGCCGTTGACCGCCGCCAGCGCTTTGTTTGCTTTGCGCCACTCTTCGGCTTGGCGCGGTGTGCCCGAAACCACGCGCAAATGCTCTGGCGTGGTGCGCAAAGCAACAACAGAACTCGAATTATTGCTGCCCGGTGCGCGCAACAAGCGCAGTTCAACGCCCGGCGCAATAGTGGCCCAAACATCTTCGCCGGGCGAGCGCCAATGATGCCGCCCCCACGCCAGCGCGCCGAACAAAAAAACCAGCAAAAACCAATATCGCATGAGTGAAACGCAATTCCGGCGCACCTTGGCGCCGCTTTGATTTTAGCAGGATACGGGCAACTCACACACGGCTCTGGACAATTGCCGCCGCACAAAGCAGAATATGAACGTGACCCCTAATTCCTTGAACTATCGCCTGACGGAAGACGAAAAACAGACTTTTAACACAACTGGAATTTTGCAAATCGAAAACGTGCTGTCCGATACGCAAATCGAAGCCTTGACCAACGCCACAGATCGCATTTTTAATGAGAAAATCGCGGGCGGGCACGCGCCGGATCAGGCATTGTTTTATCCGAATTTCATCCCCGACGACGACCTGTTTTTCGATCTTGTGGATTACGAACGGGTGCTGCCCAAAGTGTGGGGCATTTTGGGTTGGAACATTTATTTGTATCACGCTCATCTCATCGTCACGCCGCCGAGCGGACAAGAGAAATCGGACAAAACGTTCGGGTGGCATCAGGATTCAGGGCGCGTTAATCAGGAAATCGAGTGTCATCCGCGCCCGCGATTATCGCTCAAAGTCGCTTATTTTCTCTCCGACACCTCCGAAGCGGGGCGCGGCAATTTTTGGGTCATTCCCGGCAGCCATTTGTGGGACAGTTTGGAGCGTCCCGCCGACGGTATCGGCCAGCCAGAGAGTGCGGTTCCGGTTTTAGCCAAGCCCGGCACGGCGGTTTTATTTGATCGCCGCTTATGGCACACCGCCAGCCCGAATTGGTCGGATGTCACACGAAAAATTCTCTTTTACGGCTACGGTTATCGGTGGATTCGCACCAAAGACGACATGACGGTGCAATCGCTGTGGGACAAATGCGACCCGATTCGCCGCCAGATGCTCGGCTACGGCGTCAACTGCAACGGCCACTTTTCGCCCACCGACGAAGATGTGCCCCTGCGTGTCTTTTTGCGCGAACATTCGCCAGAGGAAGCGAAGTAAAACCTTTGAATCAGCAGATTTGCGCGAAACTATTTTAAAGCCAACTTGCTGCCTATAAGCCCACCCGTAAACGAGTGGGCTGAATCATCAAAAGCCTCGTAAACGAGGCTGGACTCCCAGTGTTTAGCCTCGTTTACAAGGCTTTGGAAGGTTCAGCCCATTGCTTTGGCGATGGGGCGTGATAAAGAACAACATGGGTTATTTTTAGGCGAGGCCGGAAACATAGGAGAATTTGGCATCTCAAATGTTTGGCTAAAATGACCACCATGAGATTGCTGCTTTTGTTGTTCTCGATTGTTCTGATTTGTCCCGTCCCGGCGCAGGAAAACCCCGATTGGAAACCGGCTGTCAGCCCGCTCTCGACGCGCTGGGCCAAAGATGTCAAACCGCAAAATCCGTTACCCGATTATCCGCGCCCGCAAATGGTGCGGGCTAATTGGCTTTCGCTGAACGGCTTGTGGCAGTTTGAAAACGCCAGCAACGCTGCGCCTTTGCCGCATAATCGCGAACTCAAAGCACGCATTTTGGTGCCGTTTCCCATGCAAGCGTCGCTGTCGGGCGTCGGCGAGAAATTCAAGCAAGTTTGGTATCGCCGCACCTTGGAAATTCCCGCCGCGTGGAAAAATCAAAACGTGCTTTTGCACTTTGGCGCAGTGAATTATGAATGCGGCATTTATTTCAACGGCAAACTCGTCGGCACGCACAAAGGTGGCTACGATCCGTTTTCCTTCGACATCACCGAGCGTTTGCAAGACGGCGCCAATGAACTCATCATCGGCGTCATTCACAACGCCAGTTGGAGCGATATTGTGCGCGGCAAGCAAAGCAACGATCAGCGCAACGATTTTTATTTGGCGTCCAGCGGCATCTGGCAAACGGTGTGGCTCGAACCTGTCGCGCTTTCACATCTCGAAAATTTAATCATCACGCCCGATGTTGATGCGGGCGCGCTGGAAGTTCACACCGAAGCGGCAAACGCCGAAGGCGACAGCGTCACTGTGGAGGTTTTGGATGGCGAAAAACTCATCGCGCAAGGCAAAGGCGCAGCGGGCACGAGCATCCGCATTGCGATTCCCAACGCGAAATTGTGGTCGCCTGATAATCCATTTTTGTATTCGTTAAAAATCAATTTACTGCACGATAAAGCTGTGGTGGACAGCGTGAATTCTTATGCGGCGCTGCGCAAAATCAGCGTCGGCAAGGACGAAACCGGCAAATCGCGCTTGCTGTTAAATAACAAGCCTTTATTTCAAGTCGGCGTGCTTGACCCCGGCCAATGGCCCGATGGACTGTATACGGCGCCGACAGATGACGCCTTAAAATTCGACATCGAAGCCGCCAAGAAACTCGGCTTCAATCTTATTCGCAAACACGCCAAAATCGAACCGGAACGCTGGTATTATTGGGCCGATAAATTGGGAATGTTGGTGTGGCAGGATATGCCCGGCGGCGAAAACAAAACGCCGCAAACCAAGCGCCAATTTGAAACCGAACTGCGCCAAATGGTTGACAACCTGCGCAATCACCCTGCGATTATCATGTGGGTGCTGTTCGACGAGGGCAAAGGGCAATTCGACGCCGAACGTTTGTCACAAATGGTAAAAACCCAAGACCCGACGCGCCTTGTTTCGAATGCCAGCGGCGGCGATGACAAATACGCAGGCGATGTGCATGACGCGCATAATTTCCCGTCGCCGCGTTCTAACGTGCCCGAAACCGGGCGCGCCGCTGTCGCCGGAGAATTCGGCGCGCTGCCATTTTATGTCGCCGACCATTCGTGGCGCGATCAGTTTGAAAGTCAAGACAAACCCGGCAATCAAGAAAAATTCACCGAAGCCGAAGGTCTGACGCGCCGCTATGAAAACCTGATGCGACAGTCGTGGAAGTTAAATAAAAATACCGGCACCAGCGCCGTGGTTTATGCGCAACTGACCGATGTCGAAGGCGATGTCACCGGTTTTTATTCGTATGACCGCAGCGTCTTAAAAATGGACGAAAATCGCGTGCGCGCCGCGAATTTTAGCCCGACACTGCCCAAACCGTTGACGATTTTGGCCGCTACTGGGCAAGACGCGCCTGTGGAATGGAAATACACCACCAAACGCCCACAGGATGGCTGGGAGCGCATGGGCTACGATGAAGCCGATTGGCAAACCGGCCCCGCGCCGTTTGGCACTTTGAATGTGCCTGCTATGCTCGTGCGCACCGAATGGAAAACACACGAAATTTGGCTGCGCCGCGAAATCGAAGTGCCCGCCGGTTTCAAAAATCCGCTTTTGCTGCTTTTGCACGATGACGAAACCGATATTTATATCAACGGCATCTTAGCCGCCAAAATGAGGGGCCAAAGCGACGGCTACGAAGAAATTCCTTTGCTCATTTCAGGCCGCGAAGCCCTGCAACCCGGAAAAAATCTCATCGCGGTTCGCGTTTATCAAAAAGAAGGCAATCAGATTTTCGATTTAGGTTTGGGGGCGTATTAAGCCCAAAACCAAAATCCCAAAACCTCATGAACAACATCAAACATTTTTTCGACGAGAACGGTTATTATTTGGCGAAGGGCGTTTTTTCGCCGCAGGAAGTGCGCGAATTAGAAGACGATTTCGACCACATCGTCGCGCAATTGCAAGGCGGCGGCGAAAGCATTAACGCGCGCTGGGGCGGCGAAGAAATGAAGCGGCTTGACGGCGGCGACAGTGTGATCGTCCATACGCACAACGTGCAATGCTTTTCGGCGCGTTGGCTGCAAGCCTGCCAGCACCAGAAGTTTTTGGACGTGGCCGAAGCGATTCTTGGCCCCGACATCATTTTGCATCACACCAAACTGTTTCAAAAGCCGCCGGAAAAAGGCTCGCCGTTTCCGATGCATCAGGATTGGGGCTACTTTCCAACCGTCAACGATTCGATGATCGCGGGCATTATTCACGTTTCGCGCGCCACCGATGAAATGGGCTGTTTGCGCGTTTATCCCGGCTCGCACAAATTGGGTCGCGTGCCCGGCACGCTCGGCCAAATGCCCGCGCACCTGATGGACGATTACGCCATTGAAAACGCCACCGTTGTCGAAGCCGAACCCGGCGATGTCATCTTTTTCCACTACTTCACGCTGCATGGTTCGATGCCCAATCGCTCCGCCGAGGCGCGCAAAACGGTGCTGATTCAACTCTACGCGGGCGACGATGCGGTTGAAGACGCCAATCGCCATCCGAATATGAAACTCACCCTGCGCGGCTGGAACGGGCGTATCGGACGCAAAGGCGCCGGCGAAGCGCGCTGAATACTTTAAGAAGATGGTGGAGGTGGCGCAATGGGATCGCGTTCGTGTTCGAGACGATTGACACGTTCTTTCAAGCGATCTATTTGCCGCCACTGAGTTTCTTCTGCGTCGCGTTGCCTTTCTTCCTCTTCGATGCGAGAATTGCCGCGCATAAAAGCGTAAAATCCCGCCAACAGGGGAAAGCCCCAGAGGCCAAACGCGCCAGCATTAATATGGGATTGAGTGAGAATAGCCAATCCCACTATAAGCAACCAAAACGTGCCATAAGCCGCCGCGAAATCGTAATAAAATTTCGACCAGTTCATGAATCTACTTTAACAAACCGCTATTCCGAGGCGCAAAACCGTCACGATGCTGTTGCCCGCCTTTGTCTTCCCTTGTCCGTTGCACTATCTTTTGCTACATTTGGTTTACGCCTTTTGGTTGTGCTGTTTTGAATTTATTATCGAGCCACGCAGCGGCCCGCCGTTGTTATCAAAACGCGATCAAGAAGATAAATGAAGGGGCGATGATACTATGAACGCAGTAATATCGGGCGAAGCGGTCAAGGGCGCCGACGCGTTGCGCGAGGCGCTGATGGTGCTTGATGGCGAACTATCTACGGAACGGCGCCTTGAAATCTCCCATAATCTCAGTGCATTGATGGCCGATGACGCCGTGCGCCATTATGTGCGCGGCGTTTTATTCGCGCGTCCGCTGGCTGCCGATTCCGACATCGAAGGCGCCTTGCGTGTGGCGCGGGCTGCCGAGGCCAAACCATTATTTGAGTTCTGGCAGGATGTGCGCGATTCCCAACCCGATATTGAAGCCGTCTGGCTGGCGTGGGAAGCGCTTGATAGCGCGCTATTTTCATCGCCCCCGGAGCGCGACGAACTGCGCGACGCTTTAGTGCGTGCCGGACATTTCGCCGAGTTGGTGCAGGCGATTCACGATAATAAAGTGGGATTGTTCTTCGTCAACCTCACCCTGAAGCGTGATTTCGCCCGTTACAAGTCGGTCTTGATGGCGTGGACGAATTCGTTCCGCAACACCACTTCGCGCCGCGTGGTGACACCCGATGATGATGCAGAATGGGCCGAATACAACGAACGCGGGCACAAAGAATACATCCATGTCGTTTACACGCGGGTCGAAAAGCAAAAAGCGGCCATTGTCGAAGCCATGCGCGCCCACAATTGGCCGCGCGTTGAGACATTCATCGCCGATTTAGTGCGAGATCAAATGCATAACGGCGGCCCTGAGTTCGTCGTGAAATCACTCTGCGATTTGTCAATGGATGCCAGAAGCCTTGGCTTATACAATTTGCAAGTGCAATTGACCGAACAAAGCATCAAATTAAACCCCAATGATGTTCAAGTCTTTAATCACCACGCCGATGCTCTGCTGTCGCAGGGTCGCTTAGACGAGGCCTTGGCCGGTTATGAGCAAGCCGCTACTCTTTTCCCGCACAATGTGGTGGCGCGCAGAGGCCGCGCGGAAGTTTTGAAGTCGCTGGGCCGCTGGGACGAGGCGCTGGCCGCTTATGGAGAGGTGATTGCTGAATTTCCGCCTGAGACATTCTCTTATTCGGGCCGCGCGCAGGTTTTGAAGTTGCAAGGTCACTTAGACGAGGCGTTGGCGGCTTATGAGGATACCATTCGCTTGTTTCCCGATGAGCCAGTCGGACGCACGGGCCGCGCGGAGGTTTTCAAATCGCAGGGGCGCTTGGACGAGGCGTTGGACGCTTATGAGCATATTATTGAGCAATTTCCGCACAACGAATTTGCACGCAATGGGCGCGCGGAAGTTTTAAAGTTGCAGGGGCGCTTGAGTGAGGCATTGGCGGCTTTTCAGGACACCATCGCGCTCGTTCCGCAGGACGTTGTCCCGCGCAATGGGCGCGCAGAGGTTTTAAAGGCGCAGGGGCGCTTGGGCGCGGCGCTGGCCGCTTATGAGGACACGATTCGCTTATTTCCGCATGACGCCATTGCACGCGCGGGCCGCGCGGAAGTTTTGAAGACGCAGGGGCGCTTAGAGGAGTCGTTGGCTGCTTATGAGCAAGCCGTCACTTTCTTCCCGGACAATGTCGTAGCACAGCGGGGCCGCGCAGAAGTTTTGAGGTCGCTGGGCCGCTGGGACGAGGCGCTGGCCTCTTATGAGCGCATTATTAAACAATTCCCGCACAACCAATTTGCAACAACGGGCCGCGCCATGGTATTGGTGGCCTTGCGTCGCCCAGATGACGCCTTGTATAGTTTGCCGGCGTTTGAAATGAACACGCTGCCCGCTTGGGCAAGCTATCACATTCGCGGCTTGATTTTGTTGGCGGAGGGGCAAAACGACGAAGCCGGTGAATTATTTCAGCGAGGCGCCGCAGAGTGTCTGTTTCTCGGCCAGTGCGCTTATTTCCGTTTGGCGTTGGCGATGGTATGGCTGCGCCAGCGCCGGTTCGCGGAAGTCGTGGTGCTGTTGAAAGACGAAAAGGTGCCCGCGTTGCACTACACAAAGGGTGCGATGCTGGCTCATGCGCACGGCGAACTGCACGAACAGCAAAAAGCGCAGGCGGCTTACAACCACATGATAAATTTAAAAGGGTTTCGCCCGCTGGGATTTTTCGATTTGATGGGCGAACTTCGTCAGCGCTATCTCGACGACGCCACGTCGCAGCACGACGATGAGTGGGTGTTTGAACGCGAATTCGACTTGCTGATGGCGCAGTTGTAACGTGTCTGGACACACGCTTGTCTCTAAGGCGAAGAAGCGTTTGGAGCGACGCATCGCCGCCACCATAGGCATCAACTTAAGCCCCTCACCC
>JANMKN010000361.1:0-23364 GCA_031372065.1 Abditibacteriaceae bacterium
CCCCTCACCCTAACCCTCTCCCCCGAACGCTGCGCTGGGGAGAGGGAACTTCTGTAGCTCGCCCCCCTCACCCTGACCCTCTCCCCCAGTCCGCTTCGCGGGGAGAGGGAAGCAGGCTCAAATGCTGCGGCCCTTCGCCAAAGGGATGAGCAGACAGAGTGATACTACAGTCCCCTCTCCCCAGCGAAGCGATTGGGGGAGAGGGTTAGGGTGAGGGGAGCAAGCTGTAACAGTTCCCTCTCCCCAGCGAAGCGATTGGGGGCCGGGAACCCGCTTTAGCGGGTGGGTGTTAGGGTGAGGGGAGCGAGCTGCAAAGCAGCTCTTTACTCTTTTTACTTCACGACATTGGGCGCAAGCCCTGCACAACAGGAGATTATTATGCCGATTACTTCGTATGCGTCTTACAGGCCGACAACGGAAGAGTTTGTAGTGAATTGGGGCCTCGCCAATGGCGAATTGGGTGCTAATCCGATTCTCTTGGCCGGTGATTATGACAGCGCGGAGTTCGTCGCTGACCGCACTACTCTGCTCGCCACCATAGATTTGGTCACGACGCGCGCGGCGGACTCTCGGACGGCTTCGGCTAACCGCGACAGGGCCAAATATGCCCTTCTCACACGCGGAAAACAGTTTCGCGGTGAAGTGCAGGGACAAATCACCGACAAAGATTATCTGCGCGAACTGACCACTGTGCCCCCTCTTTCCGCCGATTACGACAAGTTTTCGCAGCCTCTGCGCGCTATGGCTCGCCTTTGGGCACGCATCAACGCTAATTTGGTGCAGTTGCAGATGAGCAACCCGCTGATACTGGCCGGAGGCTACACTTTGGCGCAATTTCAGACCGATTTGGATGCTTTAGCGGGCCTTTATGAAGCACTTGAAGTCAGCGAAGGTTTGTTGGGACAAACACGCGCTCTGCGTGACAATCAGGCAAAAGCGATTCATCAGCGAATGTTTCAATATCGCAAGTTGGCACCGGCGCGACTGCCGAAAAATAGTCCGGCGCTGGCACATTTGCCACGTTTGTCGCCCGGTAAAGGCACACTTCCGCCTCCTGTTGTCGTCACTGGCGCGTGGGATCAGCAAATTGGCACCGCCCGTCTAACGTGGGCGGCTTCCACAGCGCCCGATTTATTAAAACTGCAACTGCGCGGCTGTCCCGGCGCCACTTTTAAGGCCAGTAATGAAGAAATTGTCGCCGATTTACCGGCTGGCGCGACGCATTGGGAAGGCGATTGGGCCTTAAGTGTGCCCGGCAGCATCGCCTCGTTTAAGGTTTACGTCATGACGACCACCGGCAACGAAAACGGCGGCAAAGCGGTGAAGATCGTGCGGCCAGAAACGTAAGACGGAGACGCCGATGTAGGGACACGCTATGGCGTGTCCGGGCACGCCGTAGCGTGCCCTACGATTTGATAGCACTTAACGGATTGGCGACTACAACCGGAGGCAGCGAACCCAGAGCGTGAGCGACGGGCTTGGCCTTCAGCCCGTCGCTCACGCTCTGGGTTCGCCGTAGCTTTTCCCTGTTAAGGGCTATATCCCTTGCACACAAAATCAGGGCACGCCGTAGCGTGCCCCTACGGGTCATTTCTCCCCACAAAACAAAAACGGAGCGATAAATTCGCTCCGTTTTCGTCTTCTTTAGGCCCCTGGCGGGGCACTTGGGCCGCCGGGGGGCTTGCATCCCGGCTTATCGCCCGGTTTGCCTTCCGGTGGCTTGGGTGGAGGCGGCGGACGCAGGGCTTCGTCGGTTTCTTCGGGTGTCAGACCCGTGCTACTGGCGATGCTTTCCACTAATTCGTCGTGAATCTTTTTCAAGGCATCGCGACGCGCTTTCATAATATCGCGCAGGGCTTGAATTTCGGCTTGCGTCAGCTTGTGACCGACCAATTCAGACAACGTTTGCACCAAGGGCGCACGTTTTTGCAGGGCGGCTTTGACTTGATCTACGGTCAGGCCAAACGTATCGGCGATGTCTTCCACCGCAGTGGCGTTGGCTTCTTCAATTTCGTCTTTGGCCGCCTTCAATGCCGCTTTGATTTCGTTGACTTCGGCCTCGGTGAGAGCGCGGCCCAATTTCGCGGCGATGTTATCCAGCACCGCTTGCCCCGGATTAGGGCGAGGCGGCGGAGTTGTGCTGCTGCCAGCACTGGATGCGGCCCGTATTGGCGTCGCGATGCTCATCAGACCCGTCGTTGCCACCGCCAAAGCCAGCATCAGGGCTTTGGTTGCGTTCTTTTTCACTGCGTTGCGTTTCATTTTCTAATCTCCTGAATTCTCAATCGCTTGTTTTTAACGTCCGCCGCGTCCGCCACCACGCGGGCCGGGGCCACCGCGCTCCCCGCCGGGGCCGCCGCGCTCCCCACCGGGGCCACCTGCGCGCTGGCCGCCTCCACGAGGGCCACGCCCACCACCGGGAGGGCCGTCTGCGGCAGACATTTGGGCTTCCATGCGGGTCAATTGCTGCTTTTGTTCGGCAGTGAGAACGGCTTCGAGATTGGCACGCGTCTGTGTTTGCAGCTTGGCTTGCTCTTCGCGCAACGCTTCCATCTTTTCGCGTTCAAAGTCCAGCATCTTGGTGACTTTTTCTTTTTGCGTATCGGTCAAGTTCAATTGGCCGATGATTTCATCGAGCATTGGGCCGTGCGCGTGACCGTCTTGCCCTTCCATGCCGTTCGGCGGCGGGCCGGGAGGGCCACCTTGCCATCCGTCCGGGCCACCGCGCCCACCGGGGCCACCGGGAGGGCCATCAAAACCGCCACCGGGCGGGCCACCGCGCCCATCGCGGGGCGGGCCGTCGAAAGAGACATCGCGCAGATTGCTCGATGCGCTTTTCGTGGCGGCTTTTTGTTGCGCCACCGACACAGTGGGAGGGGCCACAAAGGAGCCAAGGGCAACCCCAAACAGTCCTGTGGTAGCCGCAATGCCGATTGTTTTGTTTTTCATCGTTTCTTCTCCTGCGAACGCTGTTATTTCGGCCTCAGCGTTCTGCTTGATTTAAATTATGCCGCAAGAAATCTGGCGATAGTCTGGCGCGCTTGCGAACAAACTTGATGTTCTGTGAAGAATCGTGAAGTGTTTTGTCAAGCAATGCCCTGCACTGCGTCATCGCTTTAAACTGAGACCAAAGGGGCACATTTTATGGAGCAGGTTTTGATGATTGACGACGACACCGAACTGTGCGACATGGTCGCGGAATATCTGACGCTGGAAGAGTTCGCAGTTACGGCGGTGCATGACGGCTTGAGCGGCATCGAACGGGCGCGCACCGGTGATTTTTCCCTCGTGCTTTTAGATGTGATGCTGCCGGGCTTAAACGGCTTTGAAGTGCTGCGTCGCCTGCGCGCCAGTGACACGCCCGGCGCCGATATTCCCGTTCTCATGCTGACAGCGCGCGGCAACGCCGTTGATCGCATCGTCGGCTTGGAAGTCGGCGCCGATGATTATTTGCCCAAACCCTTCGACGAACGCGAATTAGTGGCCCGAATGCGCGCCATTTTGCGGCGCACACGCACCACAACACGCGAAGGCGCGCCCACAAGCGAAGCCTCGTCGCGCGAAACCTTGCACGTTGGCGATGTCATGGTAGATGTAGGGGCACGCATCGCGCGGCGCGCTGGCGAAGAACTAATCTTGACCGCTGTCGAGTTCGACACGTTAGTTTTGCTGCTGCGCGCGGCAGGCACTGTTGTCAGCCGGGAACTGATTACCAAAGAAGTTTTGGATCGCAAGCTGGTCGCCTTTGATCGCAGCGTGGACACGCATATCAGTCGCCTGCGCCGCAAGCTCGGCCCGCATCCTAATGGCGCCGAGCGCCTTAAAACAGTGCGCGGCATCGGCTATATTTACGCTTTGGCCGGAGGGTGAGGCAGTGGGCAGGAGGCGGTAGGCAGGAGGCGGTAAGCAGGGGGCAGAAACTTATGCTTCTACTCAGTGCTTACCGCCTCCTGCCCACCGCCTCCTGCCTACTGACCACTGAAAATGCATCGTTTATTCTGGAAAATCTTCGGTTGGTTTTGGGGCGCGATGGTCTTAATCGGCCTGACGCTGTATTTTGTGGTGCTGACCACGCGTCCCGACCCGTTGCCGATGGCGTGGCGCGATACTGCCGAGGCCGGTTTGCGCGTTACAGGCCGCAATGCGGCACAAGCCTACGAAACAGGCGGACAAACCCAACTTTTAGCGTATCTCAGCAGCGAAGCGCACCTCTCCAACACGCGTTATTGGCTTTTTGATAGCGTTGGACACGAACTTTCCGGCGTTCCCCTACCCGATCCCGAACACCGAGGCGCCGATGCAACCAATAATGCCGCCAATAGCGCGACAGAGAATGTCGCAACGGCTAACACAGCGCCCACACCAACCGCCAATGCCGACAATACTTTGCCGCCCGACCCGCCTCACACCGGTTTAATGGCCTTTCTTTATGGCGATGCCACTCCGCCTTCGCCGCAGCAAATAGAGAAACTGCGCAATCGCGCCATTCAAGAACAAGAAGCCATCTTTCAAAGCGCCGGGCCGCGCACGATGGCGACGATTGTGGTGCAAAGCAGCCGAAAATCGTATGTTTTAGCCGCCGTGATGCCCAGTCCGCGTTTCGGGCGCCCGACTACCGATCCGCAAACGCAGTTTCTCGGTGGTTTAGCGGCGTTGGGCATCAGTGGATTCTTCTGTTTTTGGCTGGTGTTTTACATCACGAGGCCGCTCACTTCGTTGCGCGAAGCCACGCGCCAATTGGCCGAGGGCGATCTATCGGCGCGCACCGGGGCAGACAAACACAAACGCCGCGATGAAGTCGCCAATTTAGGCCGTGATTTCGACTCAATGGCCGAACGCATCGAGATTCTGATGAACGCGCAAACGCAACTCTTAGGCGACATTTCGCATGAATTGCGCTCACCATTGACGCGCATCAGCATGGCGTTGGCCTTGGCGCGCCGCCATGCGACCAATGGCAATTCGGGCAACGAGTTGCTGGCGACCTTAGATCGCATCGGACGCGAAACTGGACGCCTCAACATTTTAATCGGCCAGCTATTGGAATTAACGCGCCTCGAAAGCGGCGAGGCGAAGCGCGAGCCGCTCGATTTGGCGCAATTGGCGCGCGAAGTAGTGTCGGACGCCGAGTTTGAAGCCAAAAACACCGGGCGCGCGGTAGATATTGTCGCCAACGAACGCTGTTTGACGAACGGCTCGCGCGAACTTTTGCGGAGCGCTTTAGACAATGTGATTCGCAACGCTTTGCGTCACACCGAGCCGGGCACCACAGTTCATGTCAATCTGCTGCGCCACGACGAATTCATTTTAGTTCGCGTGCGCGATCACGGCACCGGAGCGCCTTCGGAATCGCTCAAAAAGCTGTTCGATCCCTTTTATCGCGTCGAAAGTGCGCGTGACCGGCGCAGCGGCGGCGTCGGTTTGGGCCTTGCCATCACGCAGCGCGCTATTCGCTCGCACGGCGGCAACATTACAGCGCGCAACTCTGATAAAGGCGGCCTCGAAATCGTCATGTGCCTGCCCGCCGAAGATTGGGAAGCGCAAATTGACAAAATGTTTGAAGAAGAAAGCATCATTCCACCGTAAAAATTCGCCAAACAAAAGTTCGCCTTTCGCGCGTCAATCGAGACAAACTATCGGTTCATTATAATGCGCCACAAACAGAACACTCTCCGCCTTTTCCTCGCCGCGCTTGGCTTGATTCATCCAGCAGGCGCTGCGCCGGTAGATTTCGCGCGCGAAGTGCGGCCCATTTTTCAGCAAAAATGCGAATCCTGCCACGGCGCCGCCAAACAAAAAAGCGGTTTGCGCCTTGACCGCAAAGAGGACGCCTTGCGCGGCGGCGACAACATTTCGCCGCTTATCAAACCCGGCGATGCCAATGGCAGCGCGCTTTTAAAAATCGTCAGCGGGCAGCAGCCCAATTTAATCATGCCGCCCAACGGCGACAAATTAACGCCCGCACAAGTTGAAATCTTGCGCCGCTGGATTGACGAAGGCGCCAAGTGGCAGGATGCAGAAACGAATCCCGCGAAAAACCATTGGGCGTTTCAACCGCTTAAGCGCCCAGTCGTGCCGCAAATCAAAAATTCCAAAACCGCGCCGCGCAACGCCCTTGATAATTTCCTCATCGCCAAATTGCAAGAACGCGGCTTGCAATTTTCGCCCGAAGCCGACAAACCGACGATCATTCGCCGCCTCTATTTTTCGCTGATTGGTTTGCCACCTTCGCCCGAAGAAATCGAGAGTTTCGTGGCCGATAAAGACCCGCAAGCCTACGAGAAACTCGTTGATAAATTACTCGCTTCGCCGCGCTATGGCGAAAAATGGGCGCGTCACTGGCTGGATGTGGTGCGCTTCGCGGAAAGCAACGGCTTCGAGATGAATCGCGCGCGCGACAAAGCGTGGCCTTATCGCGATTATGTGATTGAAGCCTTCAACGACGACAAGCCGTATGACCGCTTTCTCATCGAACAGATCGCAGGCGATCAACTCGGCGCCGACGCCGCGACGGGTTTTCTGGTGGGCGGCTCGTGGGATCAAGTGAAAAGCCCCGATCCGGTTTTAACCGCGCAGCAACGCTCCGACGAATTGCACGACATGGTTAGCACAACCGGCAGCGCCTTTTTGGGCCTGACCGTTGGTTGCGCGCGCTGTCACGCGCATAAATTCGACCCGATTTCGCAGACCGATTATTTTCGTTTTGTGGCCGATTTTTCTGGCGTGCAACATGGCGAACGTCCGATGCACCCCGCCGATTTCGAAGCGCGTTTGCAAAAAATCGCGGCGCTCAAAACCGTAAGCGCCGCGCTCGATAAACAACTCGAAAAATTCCGTCCGATGGCGCGTTTGGGACAGCGCCTCTTGCTTGATGATAAGTCGCCCCTGACCGCGCAAATCGAAGCGCCGGTCAACGCCAGCGTGGAATATTCGCCCGGCACCGAACGCGGCCAAATGAATGACGCGGGCGATGCGGCGCGCCTGCCGAATCTCGGTTTACATTATCGTTATTGGGAGGCTAAAGCGGGCGAATCGCGCGATTTCTTTCGCTGGAATCCCCAGGGAGAAGGGTTTTTCCGCATTTGGCTCTCCTGGGGCGTGTGGACAACTCATGCCAAAGATGCACGTTATATTCTCGACCTTGATGGAGACTTAAACACCACGCAAGATCAAAGCGAAATCGCCACCATAAATCAAAGCCAGTTCGCCGATGGCACGCCCGCCATCGCCAATCAAAAACGGTGGAGTGATTTTAAGTTGGGCGGCATTTATTCCCTGCAACCGTCCTCCTGCATTGTGCTGCGTGGTGGAACTCTTGGTGGTCCAACTGTAGCCGACGCGCTTTTATTGGAAGAAGTGCATGCAGCAACTTCTACACCTACCCTGCCCCATTTGCGTGCGTCGGTTTCGCCAAGCGCCAACACCGAAACCTTCGCGCCCATCGAAGCGAAGTTTGTGCGCTTCACGATTTCAAAAACCAACAGCGCCGAACCGTGCCTTGATGAACTGGAAGTCTTCGCCGGTGAACGCAATGTCGCAGCAAAAAATTCCGGCGCTTTAGCCACCGCGTCGGGCACTTTGCCGGGCTATGCCATTCACAAACTGGAACACATCAACGACGGCTCCTTTGGCAACGCGCACAGTTGGATTTCGGATCAAGCGGGTAGCGGTTGGGTGCAAATCGAATTCGCCCAAATTGAAAGTATCAATCGCATCGTGTGGAGCCGTGACCGGCAAGCGCCAGACAAACAACAAGACAAACAATTTGATGACCGTTTGGCTATCGGCTACGTTATTGAGGCTTCGCGCGATGGCAAAACATGGCAAAAAGTCGCGTCCTCGGCAGACCGTTTGCCGGATAGTTTTCGCCCGCGCATTACGGAAATTCGCACGCTCGAAAACCTTTCCGACAACCAGCAAAAAGCTGCCGCGCAGTTGGTGACGCGCCACGCCGAACTGCAAAAAACGATGGCCGATTTGGGCGCGTGGCCGGATGTTTATGCCGGACAATTTTCGCCGCCGCCAGCGACTTATCGCTTATCGCGCGGCGACCCGATGCAGCCCAAAGAAGTTGTCGCACCGGGCGCTTTATCGTCTTTTGGCGCGCCGTTGGAATTGCCCGATGCAACGCCCGAAGCCGCGCGGCGCATGGCCTTGGCGAAGTGGATTGCCGACCCGCAGCATCCTTTAACGGCGCGCGTTTTAGTCAACCGTTTGTGGCTTTATAATTTCGGCAACGGCATCGTGGACACGCCCAGCGATTTCGGTTTGAACGGCGCTGCGCCCTCGCATCCCCAACTGCTCGATTGGTTGGCGTCTGAATTTATCTCTCAGAAATGGAGCATCAAACAAATGCAGCGCCTGATAGTGAATAGCGCGGCGTTTCGTCAAAGCAGCGCACCGAGCAAAGACGGTTTAGCTGCCGATGCCGGCGCGAAATTGTTATGGCGCTTTCCGCCGCGCCGCTTGGAAGCCGAAGCCCTGCGCGACAGCGTTTTGCAAATCAGCGGCAAACTTGATTTAAAAATGGGCGGCGCGGGTTTCGATTTATTTGAGCCAAACGATAACTACGTTAAGATTTATAAATCGAAGCAAACTTTCGGAGAAGACACCTTTCGTCGCATGGTTTATCAGACCAAGCCGCGAATGCAACTCGACGACACATTTGGCATTTTCGACTGCCCCGATGCCGGGCAAATCGCGCCCAAACGCAATGTTTCCACCACGCCTTTGCAAGCTTTAGCGCTGCTCAACAATCCGTTTTTATTGCAACAATCCGAGTTTCTCGCGGGACGCATCGAACGCGAAGCCGGAGCCGATAAAAGCGCGCAAACGCGCCGCGCTTTCCAATTAGTTTTTGGCCGCGCGCCTTCGCCAGACGAAACTAAGGCCGCGCAAAAATTAATCGAACAAAACGGCCTTGTCGCGCTCTGCCGCGCGCTGTTTAACGCGAACGAGTTTCTTTATGTTTTTTGATTTTTAAACACAAAGAACACCAAGGAGGCACAGAGAAACACAAAGGTTGAAGAATAAATATTAAAGGCGCAGCCGGGTTTCCTAAAATTCCTTCGTGTGCCTTTGTGCCTCCTTGGTGTTCTTTGTGTTTAAAATGAACCAACCTATTCTTTCTCACGCCGGACGAAATTTAATGAATCGCCGCGCTTTTTTGCGCTTTGCGGGCAATGGTTTGGGTGGCATCGCGCTGGCGACTTTATTGGCCGAACAAAAACTGCTGGCCGCTGATAAAACGCCGCTGCGTCCAGTCATTGATAATGCGCATCCGTTCGCGCCACGCGCGCCGCATTTCGCGCCGCGCGCCAAAAAAGTCGTGATGATTTTCTGCTCTGGCGCCCTTAGTCATGTAGACACTTTCGACTACAAGCCGGAACTGCTCAAACGCCACGACACGCCGCTGCCGGGCAGCGAAAATCTGGTGACGTTTCAAGGCGCGCAGGGCAATATCATCAAGCCGCTGTGGGAATTCAAACCGCGCGGGCAAAGCGGCAAAATGGTCAGCGATTTGTTGCCGAATTTGGCCGAACTCGCCGACGAAATGTGCTTTATTCATTCGATGACCGCCAAGAGCAACACGCACGGCCCGGCAGAGAATCAGATGTCAACCGGCTTCACCTTGGATGGATTTCCCGGCATCGGCTGCTGGGCGACTTACGCGCTGGGTTCCGAGTGCCAAAACTTGCCCGCTTTTGTGGCGATTCCCGACCCGCGCGGCGGCCCGCAAGTCGGCCCGAATCATTGGAATTCCGCGTTTTTGCCCGCCGTTTTTCAAGGCGTGGCTTTCAACGCCGACAAGCCGATGGCGAACCTGTCGCGCCCGCCCGCCATCAGCGAAAACGCCGACGAAGCCACGCGCGATTTCTTGAAATTTCTTAACGACACGCATTTGCAAAATCATCCCGGCGACGGCGAACTTTCGGCGCGCATCGCTTCCTATGAAATGGCGGCGCGCCTGCAATTAGCCGCGCCCGAAGTGTCGAATTTAGCGGGCGAAAGCGCCGCTACGCTGGCAATGTATGGCGTGAACGACACCAACAAAACCAAAGCGGGCTTCGGCAAAAACTGCCTTTTGGCGCGGCGCCTTATCGAACGCGGCGTGCGTTTCGTTCAACTGTTCAACGGCGCGTATGCGATGGGCGAAGGCGTCGGCAACTGGGACGGGCACAAGCAAATCGTAGATCAATACAACGTGCATGGCCCGATTTTAGACGGCCCCTGCGCCGCCCTTTTGCGCGACATGAAATCGCGCGGTTTATTGGATGAAACCTTGGTTGTTTTCGTGACGGAATTTGGCCGGATGCCGACCTTCCAAAAAGGCGCCAGTGGGCGCGATCACAATCCGCAAGGCTTTACGGTGTGGATGGCTGGCGCAGGCGTCAAACGCGCCTTCAGTTACGGAGCCACAGACGAATTCGGCTACAAAGCCGTGGAAAACGTCGCCACCATTTACGATTTACACGCCACCATTTTGCACCTGCTCGGCCTTGACCATGAACGTCTCAGCTTTTATCACAACGGCATCGAACGGCGCCTAACGGATGTTCACGGCCATGTGATTCGCGATGTCTTGGCGTAAGGTGGAGAAGACTCAAGATCAGCACACCGGCGCGTGTGGGCCGGGTTCGCTACCGCGCGTGGTTAGGCCGAAATTCGCTCATTTGTGCATAGTCACCAGTATCATCATGATGAGGTAAGGCTCACCGAACATATGATACGCGCTATGCGCGATTATCGTCGGCGTGAGACTGCGCTTGCCCAAAACGTAAAGCCCGGCGTGCAGGGAAAACAAGAAGAAGGATGGCAGAAAACCAATCCACGATAGATTCTGCAATGAATGATAAGCAGCCGAGCAGGCACCGGACGCGACTATCTGCACCCAAACCGGCACACGCACCCGGTGTAACTCCGTCATGAAAAAACCGCGCATCATCGTCTCTTCGCCCACAGCCATGAAGATGCCGAGAGGAATCAGCACGAAGCGCACTCGGTTCAACTCCAAAACATCTACATTGCGTAGCACATAGTGCGCACCGAAATAACTGCCGTAGAGGTAAGCCGCCGCGAACACTATCGCCAAAGCCAAAGCCAGTTTCGTTGTGGGGCGCCCCCAGCCCAAGTCCGCCAGCGACAGGCCCCGTGCCCGCTGCCAGAGGACGATCACCGCGAAGATGATGGCCGATGCGAGGGAGAAGCCCACCTGTAGCCAAGCCGCCGCATGGAACAAATCGAAGCGCGGACGCAAGTAACCGGCCAGCCACACAAAGCAACCAAGTCCCACCACGACGATGCCCAGCAGAGTGATGGCGAGGGCATTTCGCCATGCCGTATAAGTGGAGAGGACTGGTGGTGTTGTGGGGTTAGAGGTTGGGGATGTGATGGGCATTCATCGAGTTTAACTTTCCGCCTGCAAGAGCGCCGCGCGCTACAGCAGAACGACCAAGCTTGTATGTTGAAAAGGGAGTCAGTGACGCACCGACTAAGCTGAGATTGCGACAACGCTCAGTTGAAGCCAATCTGCGGGTGAGATCAGCGCCTGACTCCTTTTCATTTCTTACCCAAAAGACCGGACAGTATCAGAAGCCGGAACATGATGCGTTCACGAGCTTGCATTCACAGCGTTGCGTTTCAATCCGCTGATTCGTGCTTTGGGTTTGCGCCTATTGGCCAAGGACAAGAGTAAGCTGCTGATTATAGGGGCGGCGGGCGCCCTCTGGGCCAGGGCAATCGCATTAGAATTTTCAAGAGCCACTTTTGTGCGCTGGGCGAATAAATTCGCGGCAATTAGGCGGAGAAGTCTGCCTTCGCGGACTAAAAATGGCCTCTTAACAGTCGCCGCAGGGCGACTTTGCTGCGTATAAGCCGCGAATTCATTCGTCCGGCACACGAATCTGGCATAGAGAAATCCTAATGCGATTGCCCTGATGTCCTACGTCTTCGTATCGTGTTTGGTCATTGAATTCTGGTATTCTAAAAACCTCACTACGTAAGGTGAGGATGCAAAAGTAAATTTTAACAATTTCATTTTTTTCAAAACTCCTTTATAGAATTCATTTTTAGTTATAGAAGTGCGCCATGAGTGACTACTTTTCTCACTTGTTTCTTATTTCTCGCACCGTCAAAATTTGATTGGCTTGCACGTTTTCCAGCGTTTGAATGGTGCCGGAAAGCCATTTAATTTCAATTTTTTCGACCTTCGTTGCCTCACCCAAACCAAAATGCACACGATGATCGCTTTCGCCGCCGTAACTGCCGCCGCCAGTGACAACGCGCAACTGTTTTTTACCGTCAATGGTTGCTATGCATTGCGCGCCAATGGGCGAAGTGCAACCGAAGCGATTGGTTAATTTCAGCGTGAGCCAGTTTTTGTGCGCTGATTCATTGAGCAAAAGCGTGGGCCGGTCATCGTTAGCTGTAACGACAATATCAACGCGACCATCGTTGTTCACATCACCGCTGGCAGCACCTCGATGCACACGCTGGTCTGATTTGGGCAGCGCTTTTTTGTCTTCGGTGAAATTACCTTTGCCATCGTTCAGCAAAAGCTGGTTCAATTGCTTTTGCGTCATCTGACTATAGCTGTGCTGGATATAAGGATTAACGTGCCCGTTGGCGAAAAATAAATCCAGTGTTCCGTTGTTGCGCGCATCAAAAGCCACCACGCCAAAGCCCAAAAACGGCATGGTGGCAGCAAAAAGACCGTTGGTGCCACTGACATCGGTAAAATAAGCGCCATCGTTGCGATAAAAGGTATAAGGCTCGTTTGAGAAGGTTGTGACCACCGAATCCATGTCGCCATCTTCATCAAAATCAGCGGCAGTGGTGCCCATATTGGCTTGCGGATGACCGTCTAAACCAAAAGCGACGCTTTGCTGCATCGCTTCCTCTTTGAAAGTGTCGTTTTTCTGGTTAATAAAAAGAAAATTTGGTGATAAGTCGTTGGAGACAAACAAATCTGTCCAACCGTCTTTATTAAAATCGGCAGTCACCACGCCTAAGCCGCGCCGCGCTTCCTTGCCGACACCGGCTTTTTTTGTCACATCTTCAAAAGTGCCGTCACCTTTATTATGAAATAGCGCATGATATGCTGGCGGATAAACCGTCGGATTGCAAACACTACGCTTACCTTTTGGGCCGGGGCAGGCAATATCTTTTTCAACCGACCATTCGCAATAGCGCGTCACATATAAATCCAGATGGCCGTCACGATCAAAATCAAACCAAGTGGCGCCTGTCGAAAAGCCCCCCAGCGTCACACCAGCTTTTTTGCTAACATCATCGAAAGTGCCGTCGCCGCGTCCACGAAAAAGCGTATTGCCACCGTAACACGCGACATAAATATCATCTTTGCCGTCGTTGTTATAGTCGCCCACAGCCGCCGCGATACCATAGGCGGTTTCGGCATTACCAAAAGCGTTCGGCGCTAATTGAAAATGGCCTTTCCCGTCGTTTAAATACAAGCGTTGACGCAGCTTTTGTGGCAACTTGCATTTGCCCAATAGCTTGGGCTGGGGGAAGTAAATATCGAGAAATCCATCGTTGTTTGCATCCAGAAAAGCTGCGCCTGCTGCCACTTGCTCGACGAAATAATTCAAGCCGCAGCCGCCGTGAGACTGACAAAAAACAAGTCCCGCTTCTTGTGTGACATCCTTAAAAGAAGCGCTTTTCGTGTCTGAATTTTCTGCCGTTTTTGAAAGAGAGAGCGGCTTTTGGTTTTGTGCCCTATGCTTAGGGCATCCGTTCATAAAAAGCAGCGCACAGGCCACAAAAACAGCACGGAAAAACGAGACTCGACCTAAAAACTGCCGCGAACGTTGCATTTTACTGACGGGTTGCCTCCGTCGTAGCATGAGGAGCCATCGTCACCGATTCGCTTTCCGATGGAGGGCGAAGCGATACCGAGGGCAATGACGTTGAGATTGTTTGACCTTTGTCCTTTTGCGATACGCTTTTTTGTTGCTGTGCCAATATTTTTGTTAATTTCTCGCTGCCAATTTTGGCTTTCTGGTTAGCGGGGTCTAATTGTAAAACATAGAGATATTCATCGCGTGCGGCACCCGTGAAACCAAGATCGCGATAGCGGTCGGCTAAAATCAAATGCAACGGCACACTTTGGGGATGCAATTTCGCCAACCCGTGAATTTGTTTGAGTTGATTATCGTTAAAAAACATCTGCGTGGAAGCCGTAGCGAATTTTGTCGCTTTTTCCGGTTTGCCCTGACGCGTGTAAATTGCCGAAAGCTGTTGATGGGGCACCGTGCCAGCGGGGTTAAGCCGCAGGGCTTCTTCAAATTGCACACGCGCATCGTCCAATTTTCCCAGCCGCAGGCAAGCAATGCCCAATTTCTCACGATAACCGGCATTACCCGGCTCGGCCTCCACCGCCAGTTGAAATGCTTCGTAAGATTTTTGTGCCGAGTCTTTTTGCCCTGAGATTTGCAAAAGCTGGCCGTTTAAAGCCTGTAATCCTGCATGACGCGGATTTTTTTGCAGTCCTTGTTTAATAGTGTCAAGCGCCGCCTTGGGTGAACCGGACACATTCAATACTCTGGCTAACAAAAAATAATGTTCTGCTTTTTGAGGTTCGATTTCAATTGCCCGTCGCAAGTATTTCATGGCGCTGCGGCTATCACGCAAACCCACACAAATGCGGCCCAGATTGAAATAGATAATTCCCTGTTGAGGCCAAACTTTTAACAGGCTGGCAAATTTGTCGCGCGCCTCGTTGAGCGCCGCCGAATGCAATTGTGGATCAGGAAATTGCAAGCCATATTCCATGGCGGCAGAGGCCAGCACATAAGAATTATTGGGGTCACGCGGGCCAAATTTTACCGACTGCCGGGCCGCTTCCAAGGCTTCAAAATAACGTTCCTCATGAAACAGGGTGGCCGACAGCCCTTGCCACGCTGATGGCACTTTGGGAAACTTTTGAACCGCTTTACGAAACGTGCTTTCCGCGTTGGTCAACTCTTTTTGTGCCAACTCGATATTCGCTAAAGCAACAAGAGGAGATGGGTCGCGGGGCGATAATTTTTCAATCTCGTGCAATTGTTGGCGAGTGAGAGAAACCTGCCCTATAGCAGAATAAGCATCTGCTAAACGCCATCGCGCCTCAACGTTTTGCGGCGTTTGCATAACAGCACTTTGCAAGGCTTTCAGTTTGGCTTGTAAATTTTCTAATTGGCGAATTTCCTCTTTTTGCTTTTCTTGACGCGCCACTTGAAGTTGTAAATTAGCTTCCGCTTGTTGACGATACAAAAAAGCGCCTGCCAATGCCGCAATTCCCAACCCAAGCAACCCATACAATCGCCAAGTATTTAAAAACTTCATAAAGTGGTCATTGCCTACAGGAGTCGGCAGTCCTCAAAAATAACAACAGAAACAGCAAGGCGACCCCAAAAACTAATGGGATCGCCTTGTTTCGTCTCTAAACGTCAAAGAAGGTTAGTTGATTTGATACGTTGGCCGGGTTCCCGCGCGGGTTCCCATTAACGTATTGATTTGCGCCTGAGTCTGGCGGGCACCCATGGCTGATGAAGGGAACCACTTAACATGTCCATCAGCAAATGCATAGTTGGCACCATCCAAATGGCGACGCAAGGGAGCTTTCGAGCCACCTGTGCGGCCTACGCCTGTGGTGGGGTCATCGCCGTTCACAAGTTTCTCGTGTCCGTCGTTCCAACCCCAACCCGCATCTTCCTGACTGGCGCCACCAACAGAAGAACCGCGCTCACCTTCAACCAACATCAGGGTAGCTGCCGAGAAAGCCAAATCGGACAACTGCGCCGCATTACGACGGGTGGTATCCGCGTAAAAATCGTGCTGCGAGGTCAAGCGATAATTGATGGAATACTGGCCTTGGCCCGACCAGTCGCCGTTGCTTTTGCCTGGGTTGTCTTTGTCGTTGCCGTCGCCTTCGCTGGGGCAGCGAAAAACTTGCACGGACTTAATGTATGGCAGAGCAGCGTGCTGCCAGCCAAACCATTCATTGCGGAACTGTCCCCAAGGCGCATCCCGCGCACTGTTAGGGCCGGGGAAACGCAACAAAGGAAAGCGCTCGTCATAGTCCTGCACATATTGCAACAGTCCTAATGCAACTTGCTTTTCATTGTTCAAACAACTGCTTTTGCGGGCATTTTCGCGGGCACGGGCGAAAACAGGGAACAGAATGGCGGCGAGGAGCGCTATTATCGCTATGACGACAAGCAACTCAATCAAGGTGAAACCTGATTTCTGAGTCTGCTGGTGAGCGATACGCATTGGTAATGCCTTTTTCATAAATCTTGCTGTGTTCCTCCAGTTGGAATTTTACGACGATGCATTGGCAACGCCGCTATAAAATACAAAGTCTTGGCAGGGTGCGCGATGGTATTAGCGCAGTCTGACCAAACACTTCGAATTTAAATTTCAGGTTGCTGAATGCTTGTGATCTATTTTACCCATTTTCAATAAAACTTAAACACCGTTATAAAATTTAATTTTCATCTCGTCACTTTTGATCAATGCCATAGAGGTTATTTATTGTGCCTGACGGTAAAACCGTCAGGCACAATAAATAACCTCTATGGCATTGTAATTCCAAGAATTTCCTACCGCCCCTGCATTTGCGACATGGGCGACATGGGTGATGAGGGCCGAGAGCCATTGGCATTTGCAGTATTATCAGGCATTTTACCGCTCTGATACATTTGCATATTCTTTTGGGCACCAGCGGACATCTGCTTCGTGGGGTCTGACCCGACAAAAACGAAATATGCTGCTCCAAAAATGACCAATGCCACCACACCAATGATAGCGTAAGTGGTTCCTTTTGACAGTTCCATGATTTCCTCCAACCAATGAATTTTCGGCAAAATGGATTATATACAAAAAAGTTAAAGGTTTCCACTGAGGCACAATTCAGAGCATGGGGGAGACAAAACTTACTACGACCTACATTTAAACCGTTGACAGTAGGGCGGCACTTGTTGTAACTCTGTGAGATGCCCTTTTCGCGCCACCCTTCACACTCTTGTTTTCCGTCTGCTGCATTGTTGGCCTTTCCTCTGTTGTTGTCGGCGCCGCTCTGGGCAAAATTCACCTCGCCAGTTCAGGCGGCGGAGCAGCCAGCGGGCAATGCGCCCGCGCTTTCTGGGCCGGGGCCAGTGCCACCGGGCACGCGTATCATTGTGCCGGCAACGCCTTCGGGCAAAGCAGTTATGCCCGTCGAACCGTCGCGTTTGAGCGCCGATAAAGTGCGCTACGAAGGCGGCGTTATTATTTTGGAAGGCAATGCCGAACGTCCGGCGCGGTTTTTGAGTAGTGCGGGAGAAATTACGGCGCAAAATGTGCGGGTGGACACCGAAAATCAAACGGTGAAGGCATCCGGCGGTGTCGTAATCAAGCGCTCACGCGTGACGGTGCGCAAAGTGTTGCGCGCTTCCAATTTGCCAACGCGTTATCAGCGCGAAGCGGTTGTGGAAACCACGCGCGGTGACAATCTGGACTACGATTTCAAAACGCGCATCGGTCAATTAGATAAAGCCACGCTCGAACTGGCCGATTTTGAATTAAGCGTCGCCAAATTGACGATTAACGGCGAAAAATATGTGGCGCAAAATGTGATCTTGCGTCCCGGCGGCCAATCGCCCGCAGAAGACAAAATCTATGGCGTGCCGCCGCTGAATTTGCGCGCTAAATCTATTGTATTAACCGTGCCTGACAAAAGTGGCACACCCTCGGTTCGCTTGAAAGGCGCTGCCCTTTATTTTAAAAACACGCGCCTGATTCCGGTGCCGAGCATTGGAAGGCAAATCAGTAGTTCCCGCGAAAAAGATGCTTTTTCCATTACACCCGGTTTGTCGCTTAATTCCGCTGATCGCATTTTATTGACAGCGAAAATTCTCTTTCCGTTAGATGAAACACTGAACGGTTTGTCTTTTGTAACCGACTTGGGCGCTTCGGCGCGGCTTGGCTTTCGCGGTGGTTTGGGGCTGGAACTTGATAACAGCTTGGGACGCATGGCGTTGCGCGGCAAAATTAAAGACATCGTGCCCACACAGCTTACCAATCGTATTCAACTTGACCGCTTGCCGGAATTATCTTACGAATCGCCCAATATTCGCCTTTTGAAATTACCCGGCGGGCGTCAGACGGCTTTGCGTTTAGAAGGCAGTTGGGGCAATTTTCGCGAAAACCTCATTAATATAACGGGCAATTTGCCGGTCAAATCCACGCGACGCATGGCCGGCGTGCATTTTACGACGCGCTTTCCCAATCGTGACCGCAGCGTCCCTGCCGGGCCTTACATTGATGTGTTTGCCACAACCGCGCGTTATTCGCTGACTAATTTGCGTTACCGCACCACGGGTTACGAAATCGGCTACGATGGTAGAATTGCACCCAAATGGTCGGGCGTGGTTTCCTATCGCGATACAAAACTGCGCGGCGACACGCCGTTCCGTTTTGACGAAGTAGAAATTCCGCGCGAAGTGCGCACGACTTTAGATTATCGCTATTCACCGCGTTATATTGTGCCGCTGGATTTTCGTTACGACATTGACCGCCATGACTTGCGCGACGCCAGTTTCGGCCTACTGCGCGCCTACAAATCATTCGCCTACGGTCTGACTTACAATACCGCGCGTAGCAGTTTGCATTTTGAAATGAGAACGGGGTTTTAGGGCTTGGGGCTTTGGCCTTGGGAAAGATATGTGCCAAGGCCAAAAACCTAAAAACCAACTCCATCTGTAGCCAACACTTCACGCACCCGATCACGCAATACATCGGCGATACGAAAATCGCGTCCGATATAATCGCCCATCAAGAATTCCGCTTGGGCGTGCTTTTCCTGCGCGGCTTCGAGCAAACTCGGCAAATCGTCGGCGACATGGGTGCCCGCGTGCAGAAAATACGGCACCGCGACTACTTTTTGCGCGCCGCGCGCCACTAAATTCTCAATCGCTGTGGGAATATCCGGCTCGTTGCACTCCATAAATCCCACTTCGATGTCGCTGAAAATTCCGCGCGCGCTCACTTCGTCCACCACTTGAAACATCGCGTTGTTCGAGGCTGGGCGCGGGCTACCATGAACCATCACAAGGAGTGATGAGTGGTGAGTGATGAGTGATGAGTGAGTGTTGTCTGCTCTTTCCTGACCACTGACCACCGGCCACTGACCACTGCTTTTGGGGCATTTGGGAGTGTCGTAAAGGGGGCATTCGGGGTTGCTGCGGCAAAAGCGCGGCGCGGTGTTCCAAATGTCGCGCCATTGCGAGGGTTTGGCGGCGCGACTGGCGCATTCGATAATCGCTTCGGCTAACTGCGGATGCGAAGTCATAGCGCCCGCAAGATGAAATTTGACATCGGGAAATTTTTCGCGCGCGGCTTCGATTTTCGGCTTCAAATCTACCTGCACAAATTTGCCCGCCACTAAAAAATACGGCGTCACAATAATGCGTTTCGCGCCTTGCGCCACGCATTTTTCGACAGCTTCGGCAAAAAGCGGCTCGGAGTAATTGAGATAACCCGGCTCGATAATCGGCGCATCGCCGCGCTGATGCATAAAAAGCGCCATGCGCTTCAAGGTTTCGCCCGCGCCGCACAGCAAACTGCCATGCGAAAATAGAATAATCGCGTCTTGATTTTCAACTTTTTCGGCTCGATTCACAAATAGTATTTTAACGCGTTCACTTCACCAAAAAGCAAAGCCTCCTGCGTTTTACAGGAGGCTTTGCTTGAGTCACTTATTCAGCTTTATGCGTCGTGATCGCTGAGGTTATCCATCGGGTCGGGCACGGCGCGGATATCAATGGCATCAATCATCAGCGCGACATAATCGTGCGCCGTGCGGCGCGTGGCGTGCAAAGTCAGGCAGATGGTGAAGGGCGGCAACGCATGAAACATTTCGGGGTTGTTATCACGATTCGGGCGCTGTTCGAGGCTGAAAACATCGAAGACGAAATCTTGATTCAAATCTTCGCTGGCAGCTTCGTTTTCCGTTGCTTCGTCCGCCAATTCATCGCCACCAATTTCAATGGGCGGCGGGTCGCCAAACGGAAATTCGACGACTTTGGTGGCGTTGCCCAAATCGGCCAAAACCACAGCGCGGGCGCCTTCGGATTTTTGAATGGAGCCTTGCACGCTGACAATGTAGCCCAAAACCGAAACGTCATCTTCGGCCCCCACGGGAGCGCGCAAACTCAGAACGCGCGCCGCTGAAAGTGCGCCCGCGCCGACCAGCGACAGCGGTTCACTGAGCAAAATAGACAGCGCTGAACCAGCGGTTGTGCTGGAAGTGCTGCTTGTTTCGACTGAGGCAGCCGCGTAAATTTCGGGCCGCGCGATTTCAATTAAAGGTTCGATGATTCCTCCTGCAAACTGCCGACATATTCTTTTTGACGACTCGGATCGGGCGTGCCGTATTCATGCACAGCGCGCACCCCGACCACGCGCTGCTGCTGCTGATAACTAAGCGCCGTGAGCAAGGCTCTGGCAGTGTCGAGACTGGTTAAACAGGGCACGCCATGTTCAACGGCGGCGCGGCGAATTTTCAGGCCGTCGCGGTCAGAAAGTTTGTCGCGTTCGGGCGTATTGATGAGAAAGTCCACTTTCGGCTCCGTAAGAACCGTCATCAAATTCGGCTCTTCTTCGCGTATTTTGCGCACAATTTCGGCTTCGACACCATAGGTTTTCAAAATCGCCGCCGTGCCTTCGGTGGCGTAGATTTTGTAGCCCATTGCGGCGAAACCTTTGACAATCGGCGCGCCTTCTTCTTTGTCGGGGTCGGCCAAAGTGGTCAAGAGCGCACCTTTGGCGCCGTCTTGTTCGGGCAAAGGTATATCATAGCCACTGGCGACCATCGCTTTATACAAAGCGCGCGGAAATTGATTGTCCACGCCCATAATTTCGCCGGTGGATTTCATTTCGGGGCCAAGATCGGTGTCCACCATTGTCAGTTTTTGAAACGAAAAAACCGGTGCCTTCACCGCCACTTGATCGGGCGCCGGATACAAACCCGTTTTGTAGCCGAGTTCTTTCAAAGTTTTGCCCAGCATCAGTTGCGTGGCGACTTTAACCATCGGAATGCCGGTGATTTTTGAAAGATACGGCACGGTGCGGCTGGCGCGCGGGTTGACTTCGATGATATACGCCTGCTCGCCGTCAATGACGTATTGAATGTTCATCAAACCGCTGACTTTGAGCGCCCGCGCCATGCGAATGGCGTAATCTTCGATTTGGTCAATCACCGTTTGCGAGAGCGTTTGCGGCGGATAAACCGCCATCGAATCGCCCGAATGCACGCCCGCGCGCTCAATATGCTCCATAATGCCCGGCAAAAGGCAATCGGTGCCGTCGGAAATCACGTCTACTTCGGCTTCTTTGCCGGTGATGTATTTGTCAACGAGAATCGGCTTTTTCGGCGACACATCCACGGCGTTTTTCATGTAGCGCCGCAAATCGCGCTCGTTGAAAACGATTTCCATCGCGCGCCCGCCCAAAACATACGAAGGCCGCACCAAAACCGGATAACCGATTTCGTTCGCCACATCCACGGCGGCATCAACCGAAACCACAGCGCGGCCTTCGGGCTTGGGAATGCCAAGTGCGACCAAAAGTTGATCGAAGCGTTCGCGGTCTTCGGCGAGGTCAATCGAATCGTATTGCGAACCGAGAATGCGCACGCCGGCATCGGTTAGCGGCTTGGCTAAGTTGATAGCCGTTTGCCCGCCGAATTGCACGACAACGCCAAGAGGTTGTTCGCGGTCAATGATGTTCAACACGTCTTCGGCGGTCAGTGGCTCGAAATACAAGCGATCCGAAATATCGAAGTCGGTGGAAACCGTTTCGGGATTGTTGTTGATAACAATGGCTTCAAGGCCCATGTCGCGCACGGCGCGGGTGCAGTGAACCGAAGCGTAGTCGAATTCAATGCCCTGCCCGATGCGAATCGGCCCGGAGCCGATAATGATTACTTTTTCTTTGGTGGTGGAAGGCGCCAAGGGCGCTGTAACGGACTCAGTCATCGCTAAGATTTTATCAAGGTGGGCCAAATGCGGCGCAAAAAGAAGTTTTTTTGCAATTTTCATGGATTATCATTGTTTGACGCTTGACAAGGCTGTTATTAGTGCCTTATAATTCCGCGCAGTTCGCAAGAACTAATTAACATTTCGTCAGACGGATAAGACGAACAAAGTAACCCTTAGACGGACAGTTGGATGCACGTCGAAAGACGGATGCAGGCTGTAAACCTAAGCCAACGGCGCGAGCCACAAGCTAAAGGAACCGCGAAACGATACTTATGTTCGCAAGGATTCGCGCTGACACAGGAGAATCGTCGCAATGGCAAAAGGCACCGTAAAGTGGTTCAACGACACAAAAGGTTTTGGTTTCATCGAGCAGGAAGGCGGCGGTGAGGACGTTTTCGTTCATCACAGCGCAATCGTGGCCGATGGCTACCGTTCACTCAAAGAAGGCCAGCCGGTTGAATTTGAATTGGCAACAGCCGACAAGGGTCTGCGCGCTGCTAACGTCAAAGTCAGCCAGTAAGTCGCTTGAAGCTGCCGCATCGCAAAAGCACTCAACTGCCGCAATTATTTTTTAATTGCCCGACCTGCGCCCCGTCCGGTTCTTCCGGCGGGGCCTTTTTTATGCATAGGTGATGGGTTTATTCCTCACCTAAAACCCATCACCTATTTTTATGTCTCGCAGCATTGTCACGAAAACCGGCGACGCCGGACAAACCAAACTCATTTTCGGCGCCGCCGTTTCCAAAGCCGACTTGCGCGTCGAAGCCTACGGCACCATTGACGAATTGAATTCGTTTCTCGGCCTCGCCCGTTCTTTGTGCGCCGACGAATCTATCAAAGCCATTCTCGAAGCCATTCAACGCGAATCGTTCACCCTCAGCACCGAACTCGCAACGCCCAAAGAGCAACTGCACAAACTGAAACAGCACATCACGCCGGAAATGACGAAAGTTTTGGAAGACCACATCGCGCCGATTGAAGCACAGCCCGGTTTACTCGACGATTGGGCTTTGCCCGGCGCGCTAACTTCCAGCGCCGCGTTAGATGTCGCACGCACCGTGTGCCGCCGCGCCGAACGCTGCGTGGTGCGCTTGCACGACGCCGATGAATTGCCCAACGCCGAAATCTTGCGCTATCTCAATCGCCTATCCGATTTGTTGTGGCTGTTGGGCCGCAAAGTCGAGATGGACAACGATGTAAATGGCGCTTTGCGAGGCTAATTTCCACTCAATGTCGGCAAAAACAAGCGCATAGAAGACAAAACGCGGCGCGCTGAATGAAATAATTCAGCGCGCCGCTTGCTTTTATAGAGAAAGAGCGACTGCGTCGCTCAATCCCCTCACCC
>JANMKN010000367.1:0-3872 GCA_031372065.1 Abditibacteriaceae bacterium
AATAGAAAAGCGCCGCAGAATTCAAATTCTGCGGCGCTTTTCTATTTCTATGCAAGTATTTCTTCCGCTGCTTGTCGCAGTTCGGGCACGTCGCGCCAACTGTGCTGCGCGACGAAACCGAAAACGTTTTCGGCCACACCCGTGTCGTAAACGCAGCCGTGCGGGTCGAGTTTGTCCACTTGGTCGGCCACGCCCGGAAAGTGTTTGGCGATTAATTCGCGGATGTCATGAGGCGTAAATGAATCGCGCGCTGAAATAATGGCGACGTGATGGCCGCTTTGGGTGTTTTCGAGGGCCAGACGAAAAGCGCGGGCACAATCGCGGTCATCAATATAAGTCCAAAAGTCGTTGGAGCGCCGCTCGCCGCCATGTAGGAAATGGCGCTTGCCCCAATCGTGTTGCGCCATGCGCTCCAAGTCCATCACGGTCGTCAAACGCAGCGCCACCGTCGTCATGCCGCTGCGCCGGGTGTAAGCGGCGCAGGTTTGCTCGTTGGCGATCTTCGAGACGGCATACAAATCTTGCGGAAAAGCCGGATGCGCTTCATCAATCGGCACATATTGCGGGTCGAATTGATGCTTGGCGTAAAAAATACCGTAAGTGCAGCAGGTCGAGGCACAAACGAACGTTTTGATGCCGTGCGCTTCCGCTGCCGCCAGCATATATTGCGTGCCGGTGATGTTGGTATTGAAAATAACGTCGTCGCGGTGGCCCGGACTGGCAATGGCGGCCAAATGACAAATCGCATCGCAGCCTTCGGCGGCTTTCAAAATCGTCAGGCGATCCGTCAGTTCGCCATAAATCATTTCCACTTTGCCGCGCAAATCTTCCGGCAGCGTGGTGCGGTCAAAGCCGCGCACTTCGTGGCCGTTTTCTATAAAATCGCGGGCACAGTGGCGTCCGACGCGCCCGCTGATGCCCGTTAAAAGCACTTTCATTAATTCTCAATCTTTCGTGTGGATTTACATCAATCAAACAACTCTTTCAGGATAACCGATAGCCGCACTGAGCCGCGTTAAAATTGCTTGACGGCACGCAAACCGCCCTAAACTGCGCCTCGCAGCAATCAAAGGAGAATCATGGAGTATCGCAATCTGGGCAAATCGGGCCTGAAAATTTCGGAAGTGGGACTGGGTTCGTGGCTGACGTATGGCGGCGCCACCGAAGACGACATGGCGGTGCAATGCGTGCATCGCGCTTATGCGCAGGGCATCAATTTTTTCGACACAGCGAATGTGTATGCACGCGGCCAAAGCGAAAAAGTCGTCGGCAAAGCACTGGCGGCTTTTCCGCGCGAAAGCTACGTTTTGGCGACCAAAGTTTTTTTCCCGATGGGCGATGGCCCCAATGATCGTGGCCTGTCGCGCAAGCACATCATGGAGCAATGCCACGCCTCGCTAAAACGTCTCGGCACCGATTACATTGATCTTTACCAGTGCCATCGCTACGACGGGGGCACGCCGCTCGAAGAAACTCTGCGCGCCTTGGACGATTTAATCACGCAAGGCAAAGTTTTATACATCGGCGTTTCGGAATGGAGCGCGGGTAACATCGCGGATGCGCTGGAAATCGCCGACAAGCGCAATCTTGACCGCATTGTCAGCAATCAGCCGTTTTACAATATGCTGGGGCGCGGCTTGGAAAACGAAGTTTTGCCATTGTGCGAAAAAGAAGGCATCGGCCAAGTGGTGTTTTCACCGCTGGCACAGGGCGTTTTGACCGGCAAATACAAGCCGGGCCAGCAACCCGAAACCGGCACGCGCGCCGCCGACCCCAAGCAAAATATGTTTATGAACGGCGGCAAAATGGATGAGGCCACTTTGGAAAAAGTAGAAAAGTTGAAGCCTCTGGCCGAGCGCGAAGGCTTGACTATGCCGCAATTTGCCCTCGCGTGGTGCCTGCGTCAGCCAATGGTTTCCAGCGTGATTATCGGCGCCAGCCGCCCGGCGCAAGTCAACGACAACGCCGCCGCCTCCGGCAAAAAACTGAGTGACGAAACGCTCAAAGAGATTGACGCCGCGCTGGGAGGTTGACGAAAAAGCGCATAAAAGCTACCGAATGTGTGACTCGTTTTCAGTGTTCAAGGGAACGCGATAGTTGTTATTCGGGCTATTTAATAGCAGAAACCCCACCGGCCCAGAAAGCAGGTGGGGTCAGGGCAATCGCATGAGTTCCCCACCGCTAAAGCAGTGGGCTGAGAGTCCAAGCACCCTGAAGGGCGCTGTGTGGGTGTCTCGCAGCGCCCTTCAGGGTGCTTTTGCACTCAGCCCACTCGTTTACGGGTGGGTATAAGCGGCGCATAGGCCACGAAAATTTCTCATGCGTTTGCCCTGCAGGTGGGGTTTCTGCTGTTAAATAGCGGGGCGCACAATCTTGATGGCTTTGCCGCCGTTTTCGTTGCCGGTGGTGGTCATGACATACACCTTGAAACTGGCGAAAGTGCCGGGCGCGGTCAATGCCCAGTCGCCTTGCCATTCGGTGGCGGTGCCGGGCAGGTCGGCCACCACTTCTTCTTCGGAGTTTTTGTAAGCGCCGGGGCAGCCGCGCACTTCCAACTTGAGCAAATTCGTCGCAGTTGAGGCTGTCCACGTCAAACGCGCTTGCAAAATGGTGGCGTCCCAGGCGCCGGTGACGCTGACGCTGGGTGGTTTGGTGCCTTGTGCGGGCGAAAGGCGCGGCAAATTCTGACGCGCGGGACTATTGGGCGGCAAAACCGACACGATCACCTGACGGAACTGTTTCATGCGCTCGTGAATGGCGCGCAGCACTTGATTGCGCGCGCTCCGAGCGAAACCTAACGCGCTTTCGTCGCTACTGGCGTCATCATAAAAGTTGCCGAGCGCGGTAATATCGGTTTGAAACTGCGCTAAACTGTAGTCGCCGGCCAATGTAATCGGCCCGCTCAAGCCCAGCACGCTGGCGTTGGTATTGATACGCGTCCAAAGCAGCGCGGCGGCCTTTAAAGGGTCGGTAAATTTGCTTTGATCGGCGCCGAGTTTGGGTGCAACAGGCATTTGAGCGAGGTATTCGGGGTTGGTGATCTTGCCGAAGACGCCGCCACGCAGTTGTTTGTGCCTTTGTAGCAGAGCAAACTTAGCGCTATCGCGAGCAGCGGAGGTCAAACGTGCATTGGAGGCCAAAGTCGTCACATTGTTGATAGCGGCGAGCATGATAACGCGATCCGCAGTGAAGTTGGCGAGATTATAATCGCCCGCCAACAGCAAAGGCGAAACACCCAATTCGCTATTAGCCTGCACCCAGTCGTCCTGAAACTCCAAAGTGGTCGGCCCATACGAGCCAATGGAAGTAATCGGCATAAGAAATCCCCTGTTAAAACCGTTTTCGCGCCTTGCGCAATCGAAATTGTAACAAAGCAAGGCTTTGTCGTCAATCACAGAGCCTTTGTCGCGCCTACAAGAGGTCTATAGGTGCCGACAATGCCTTTCTAAGGCCCGACAAAGGCTTTCTTAGCGCCGAAAATGCCTTTATAGGCGCCGACAACACCTTTCCCGGCGCCGACAACACCTTTCCCGGCGCCGACAATAGCTTTCCGGTGGACAAGATACTGTATCTTGTGAGCGAGATGCTTTATCATGTTAGCGAGATATATAATGTTGTGACCGAGGTATGATATCGGGCGCTCCATGAGCGTTATCTGGTGCCACATATTGATTATCTGGCGTTCCGTTGTAATTAGCGGGCAATATCTGACAGCTATTGCCCGCTCGGTGATATAAATCAGGCCAATCGCATGAGAAGTTAATTCGTAGGGACATGATTTATCACGTCCGCTTGACCAAAACTGCGCCGTAGGTAGGGCTTTGACGGCACAAAATTCCAGTAGCGGACGTGATAAATCACGTCCCTACGGG
>JANMKN010000368.1:0-1723 GCA_031372065.1 Abditibacteriaceae bacterium
GTTGCAGGAGCCGATCCAACGTTGGTTACGCAAAGGAACGCCTGTTATTGCCGAGGCCACGGCGGCAAAAAACTGGTTGCCGTTGGCGGTCGGGACGCAATTTCTCACGGGCATTTATGGCGGTTACTTTGGGGCAGGCATGGGCATTATGATGCTGGCGACGCTGAGCGTTTTGGGTTTTGCGAACATTCATCAAATGAACGGCTTGAAAAACCTGCTCGGCATGACAATCAATTTAGTGGCCGCATTGTATTTTATTTTTGTCGGCCTGGTGCATTGGCCCGAAGCCTTGGTGATGGCGGTGGGTGCAATTGTCGGCGGTTACGGCGGCGCAGGCTTGGCGCGCAAATTAGGCGCAAAGTTTGTGCGCTGGGCCGTGATTGTGATTGGCGTCGGGATGGCAATTTCGTTGCTTCTTAAATGAAGCACACAACTTAGAATCATAGATCAGTTAAGGAGTGTAAAAAATGGACTACGGTTTAAATATTCTGCCAGAAGGCAAGCGCGATTTAATTTCGCTCGGCGCGCTGATTCATCGCTTAGACCCTGGGCAGATTCCGTTTCGCAAGGCGACCAAGTGTCGTATTCATGTCAGCGGCGGCGAATTCAATGTCGCGGCCAATTTGGCGGATTGTTTTGGGATGAGAACGAGCATCGCTTCCGCGATGGTGAAATACCCCATCGGCGATTTGATTGCCGAACGCGTGAAGGCGATGGGCGTCAAAGCTTTCTACAAAACATTCGAGCATGATGGCGTGCGCGGCCCCAATATGGCGGCAGTCTTCAGCGATCAGGGACACGGCGTGCGCGCGCCAGTCGTGTTTTATAACCGCTGCAACGAAGCTGCCGCGCAACTCAAACCCGGCGATTTTAATTGGGACGAAATCTTTGCGGGCGGTGTCCGCTGGTTTCACAGCGGCGGCATCTTCGCGGCGCTTTCTGAAACGACGGCAGAGTTGATGATCGAAGGCATGCAAGCCGCGAAAGCCGCTGGTGCAGTCGTTTCATTCGATCTAAACTTTCGCGAAAAGCTTTGGAAAATTTCCGGCGGACAGGATCGCGCGGTCTCCGTTGTCCGTCGCATTGTGGATAACGTAGACGTGTTGGTCGGCAACGAAGAGGATTTGCAAAAAGGCTTAGGCATTCCTGGCCCAGAGGTAGAAGCTGTGGCAGCCAAATCCAAGCTTGATCCAAGCGTCTTTTTTGCAATGATTGACCAAGTCACGGCGCAACATCCGAACGTCAAAATCGTGGCGACTACGCTGCGTGAAGTGCATATGACCAATCATCATAGTTGGAGCGCCGTTGCCTGGATCAACGGACAAACGTATGTGGCTCCGACCTGTGAATTGGGTGTGCTGGATCGTGTCGGCGGAGGCGATGGCTTTGCCGCAGGCTTTATTTATGGGCTGCTGACAGGAGAATCCCCGGAAGACGCAGTGAAGCTGGGCTGGGCGCACGGCGCATTATTGACGACGTTCCCGGGCGATACCACAATGGCGAGCGTGGATCAGGTACGCGCTTTTGCACAGGGCGGATCGGCGCGCATTCAACGCTAATTGACGCTGGATGCAACGCAAAAAAATAAGGCTCAAAGGAACAATCTGCTTTCCTTTGAGCCTTAGTTTTTTTGTCATTACTTTTAAGAAGCTTTCTTTGAAGCGCGTGTTGTTGCCTTCGCTTCCACCGTCATGGCTACTAACTCACCGCCCTCGCCTGCTAC